>JAFDBA010000028.1 GCA_019313505.1 Deltaproteobacteria bacterium | reverse complement strand
AAAGTCAACAAGTTCACTACGGGAAAGCGTTTTAGTAGTTGAGCCACATAATATGTCAATTTTGTTATCGCCCAGGGCTTTAAATCGCCCATCAGCTGTTACGGGAACATATTCCACCTTTACGTCCGCACCAATTTTGTTTTCAACTTCAGTTACGATACTTTTACAGATATCAATAGAATAACCTGTCGGTTTGCCGTCTTTGTCCAAAAATGACATGGGTGGTTCAGACACACGATAGCCGATTCTGATTTGACCGGATTTTTTAATCTGTTGAAGGGTTCCTATGAGTTCTTGAGCTGATAGCGGGCTTACGAAAAAAACGATCAATAAAATGATTGCCAGTTTACCTCTCATAATGGTTTTCTCCTTAGTGATAGTGAGTAAAGCGAAGTGATAAGAGCTTGCTTTGCCGGGTAAAAACTATAGAGGAATTCTCCTTGAGTGTCAATGTAAGAGTAAGCGTCTGAGCAACCCACTTTTTTAGGATCATGGGGCCGTGTTAATTGTCCTCCTATATTGAAATCTCATACAGCCGCAAAGAGAGGGGACGCCATGACCAAGGAAGAGCATCGCAGCTATTGGAGATTTGAGACCCGAAACATCACCTCGATTTTACGTTTTTATTTTTGACATAACTTGCCAAAACAATTTAGCAGGCATTGTGATATCACCAGCCATTCCAGTTCAACAATATATATCGTAGTTTTTAATATCGCAAAGCTCTAAAAGTGTGAGAATTGAAGTCGTAAGCTTGAATATTTTTATTGTAGCCTACAAAACTTGATCTCTTGGGACTGAATTCTTACTTTTGTCAGATTCTGTCATTGGAGATGTCCTTCCACCTGATAGAATCACTTCTTCTCATCGGATTCCCTAACCGAAGATGGATCCGGAACCATAGTTTCCGGTTCCGCTTGTACCTCTTTATCAAGCCAGGCCTGAAAGAGTTTAAAACCAAATGATAAGACAACCGCCCCCACAAAGAGTCCGATGATACCGGAGAGCATCATGCCGCCGATGGCCCCGATTAGAATAACCAGCATGGGGACCGGTACACCACGACCCAGCAAGAGCGGTTTCAGAAACGAGTCGCTGATACTTACGAACACACCCCATATTGCGAAGACTACCGCAGCTGTTTGACTGGAAACCGAAAACACGTAAAAAATAACAGGGCCCAATACCAGTATGGGAGGAAGCTGTACAACAGCCAAGAGCAGCACTAAAAAGGTCCAGAATCCGGCCCCCGGCACTCCGACGATCAGCATACCGACACCAGCCAGCAGCGACTGGATAATGGCCACGCCCAGAACACCCTGGGCGACACTTCGAATTGTGGCACTGGAAAGATCGACGAGCTCTGCTCCTCTTTCTCCGGCGAAACTCCTGAAGATTTTAATCGAAATGGTGTGGCAGTCTTTGGCTTTGGCCAGGAAAACACCGGCGATCATAATTGAAATCACGAACTGAATAACTCCTAACGCCAACCCGGCTCCGGAAGACAGCAGTCCTCCGGCTATTTCTTTGAGCTGTGGACCGATTCGAAGCAGTGTCGCCTGCAGATTGACCGAGGCGGAATGCCAGAATTTATGAACCGATTCTCCGATAACCGGCCAGGTGGCGACGCTGTCTGTCGGGGGCGGTATGGTCAGCGTACCGTTTTTCAGACCCGCCGACAGTTCTTTGATACCGTCAATCAGGGAGCCAAAAAGCATAACCGTCGGTACCATCAGCAATGCTATCGCTGCCAGGGTAAACAGCGCTGCCGTCAGCTTCGAACGCCCGCCCAGTCCGTTTTCCAGTTTGCGGTAAAACGGATACACGGCATTGGCAATTATGATCGCCCAGAGTACCGGAATCAAAAACGGTCTAAAAATCAGGAAGCACCACCAAACCAGAAGAGCAATAAGGCCGATGCTAATGGCGGATTCCAGCGAATAACCGATGAAATTTCGGTTGTTGACTGCGCTGTCTGTATTTTTCATCATGGGATCTCCTGTTTATTCGCTCTATCCTTCACGTCCGAACTGCATTATTCAACGAGCGGGATCTTTTTAGCGAGTTCATATTTTACTGCGGCGCGGATTTTGTTCTCGATCTGAAGGTAACGAGCTACCTTCTTCGGTGGCAGCACCTTACTCAGTTTCGGAACATAGGACGCCTGGAACTCGGCCTCAGCCTTTTGAATGTTTACAAATTCAGCCGTGAGTTTCTGGGCCTTATCATCGGTGAGGGTATTTGCCATATCGTCTGCAGCGTAACTCTTAATGAGCTTGACGATGCGCTGGTTGATCGCGTCAAAGTCCTTCTGATACGCTTCGTAGACCGGCCAGAAACCTTTCGCCTCAGACTCGGTCAGTTCCATGTTGGCCGCAACAATCAGCTTCTTGTCCGCCTTGATCTTGTCACGCAAAATCTGCATGTTGTCCGCCGGCTTATCCTGCGATACAGCCGGAGAAACGACCAAGATCGTCATCATCGCTGCAAGTGTCAGAACTAAAATTGCCAAATTTTTTCTCTTCATTTCTTTTTCTCCTTTTCTGTTAGGTGCCGTCGATAAACGGCGGTTAATAGTCCATTTTTTTAATTTTTCATGCCGCCCATGGATTGGGAACAGATCTCTCATACCCCTTTTGGGCGGCCACGACATCGAGATGGAGGGTCG
This sequence comes from Deltaproteobacteria bacterium, assembly GCA_019313505.1. GTDB lineage: Bacteria > Desulfobacterota > Desulfobacteria > Desulfobacterales > UBA11574 > S5133MH16. The sequence goes on along the minus strand of JAFDBA010000028.1, from coordinate 14,062 downwards.
CGAGATCTTCCAGGGAGGAATCGGATTCTTCAAGATCTCTGACATCGATCGTCTTGATATAGTGATGACATTTATCGCAGAGATCAATTCGATAAGACTCCTCACCTTCACCATAAAAATATTTTAGAAATTTCTGTTCTTTGTTGTCGCAGACAGAACAGGACAACCGATCAATTCTCCATTGATAACCGCAATAGGAGCAAAGGGAATAACGCTTTCCTCCTTAATTGCAGCAGATAGTCCTCATTCAAAAAAAATAGTAGAATCTTTCTTTCCCACATTATTTCATCAGTATCACCAAAAGATGGCGAAGCCCACACCAATACGGTCAGTATCCTGACCAATTGAATTTTGGGAACGGGTTGCCAGATAAATGACTTTGACACCCAACTGCCGAGTGATCGGAAAACCAAAACTTAACGCCCAAGCCAGGTTTTCTCTACGGTCGTTCTTCTTTTCTCCGCTTACGGTGGATTTCCCGCCATAGCCATAGCCGGCACTTGCCGCTGTCCAGAGCCCCGGGCGAAAGGTATAAACGAGATGAGTTTGGATGGTGTAGTACGGATCCTGTTCAAGCTTGTTTCCATTGAAAAAATCATCGTTGTCCGTGTATAGCCAAACTGCGCCCGTTAATTCCATCGACCACTTTCCCCGGTTATGCACCACTCCGAGCTGAGGCCGAAAGGTATATCGGTTCGTACCGAGGTTGATGAGTTTATCATTCATGTAATCACCTGTCGGAAGTTGCACCACCAGCGCTGTTCCGAAAACAGTCTCAACATTGGCCTTAGCCCGGTAAGCTGCGAATTCCTTACCCTCTAAGGGAGGTGCTCCATACAGATTTATTGCGAATCGCAGGACCGAGTCTGACAAACCACTTCGTTTGATGGATGTGGGAACGCCATCGAGCAATCCGGTCCAACGCCCCTCTTGGTATGCTTGAGTAAAATCGATTCGTGCGGATTTTTGAAACAGTTCAAAGGTATGGATATACTTAACCGCCCAAGTATGCATCTCCATTTCAACATTCTCGATCCGAAGAACGGGATCGAATAATATGTCCGCCTCGGCGTAAGAATAACCTCCACCGGCAAAGTTCTTTCCTGTCGGAAGGTGGCTCCATCGCCGGGGCTCCAGCTCCTGCGCAACGCATAGGAACGGCAGTCCCAAAATCAAGAAAACACAGAGACACCACACAAAAAGATTCCTCAACAACATCAAATGAGCAGCCAGTTTGGCAAAGGTAGTCTCAGAAAGCATATGTTTCCCTGGTTTCAACCCTCGAAATAGGATTTGCCCTATTTGAAAAAAGATATCACAAATATTTTAGACTTCTGATATCATATACATTTTCATAGCAGAAAGCGCAACTGTAGCCTTAAGAACTGGGATTGATGATATCTCAGGTTTTGGTGACCCTTAATAATAAGCAAGTACGTTGGAGATGAACGATATCGCTTCGCGGTAGCTTTCTGGTTTGATCAGCTTGAGCCTCGGCCATATGCACAGTTACATTCATTTTGGCGAGATCAGTTTGTTCTTTTGCAAATCATTAATCACAACCTTGATCACATCATTAATGATTTGATATTTTGAGTCTTTGCTCAAGGTTTTTGATTGCCCAGACCAAATGAGTTTCTCTGTTTTTACATCGTACAAATTCGTTTCCAATCGGACTGTTTTGCTTGTGCTTGAATAACCCGGATCGTTCGCATAACTGAATCGGCTATTGTAAAAACCATAATAGCCTGTATATACTCGACCGCCTCGTGTGAAGGCTTCTTTTTCTCCTTTGTCAACCAAGTGCGTGATGATCACAGCGTCATTTTTAAATTGATTGACAGCATTTAATATCATCTCTTTTGTCAGTTTTAAATCTGGAGGCATAGGTATGGCATTTTCACTTGAAATAGCTTCAACTCCAGCTGATTTTAACTGTGCGACGAATTTTTGCTCAAAAGATCGCCGAGAATCTTCATTGCCCGTTATTCCAATTACAAGAATATTAGATACGGGCTTTCCTTTATAGGCCTCATTTACCTGATTTTGGGTGAGTTCGGTCTCAGTCCCAGCGCAAGAAATAATCAGGAAAACAAAAGAAAACAAATAGACAAACCATTTAACAGAATTTTGTTTCATTAAACTCCTCCTAACCGTAAAAGTTCCTAATCGCAGACTGTCTTTGCGCGAACCCTTAATTAATGTTAACCTGAATTGAGCGATTTTTTGATTTGTGTTACGGCAACTCGTTTAACCACGATCCGTCCTTTATCTAACGGGCTTTGAGTTTGCCCAGTTCACCGGACTTTATTAAGGTATTTAGAAAGTTATTTACTTCACTTCAAACTCTTGCAGCGATTCTTCAGGCAGAGGCGAAGAACTCTGACCTGGCCCAGAGGACCAGGTTTTTAACAACCAAATAAAGATGGGGCCGGATAACCATCTTACCTACCCCATCTTTATACCTGTATAGTCATAAATAACCGGATTGTTTATTTAACCGGCGTCAATTCAACCCTTCGGTTTTTGGCACGGCCTTCCTTGGTGTCGTTGCTTGCGGCCGGATTGGTAGACCCAAAACCCTTGGTCGTAAGCCGCTGAGCTTCAACTCCTTTATCCACGAAATATTGCATGACGGCTTTGGCACGTCTTTCAGAAAGATTCATATTGTAAGCGGCAGGACCAACATTATCCGTATGACCATCAATCTCAACCTTGAGCTCCGGGTTCTTTCCCAGTATTAAGACCGCCTCATCAAGCATGGGGTAGGCTTCGGACTTAATTTCGGCACTGTCAAAGTCATACATCACCACCGCTGCGTAGGTCCAGCAACCCCTTGCATCCACAGTGGCTCCCTTAGGTGTATTCGGGCATTGATCCTTATCGTCCGTCACGCCGTCACCATCACTGTCCATCGGTTTTGCAACCGGCTTGGGAGCAGGTTTGACAATCTCGGCTAAAAATACGTTCTTCACAAAATCTCCCGTGTCACCACTATCTTTGAATCCATCCGCACGCACTGAAAATCCACAACCACCGGCAGCAGCAACCTGCTTCATAAGGGTTTCACCGGCAGGATCATCTCCCACCAAAACCGTGTATATGCAAACCCGGTCACCGAACTTGGCTTTCATGTTTTTCGCGGCCGTTATCGGCGCGGCGTCCATCTCCTCTCCATCACTGACGATAATTACCGCTATTTGACCTTCACTTTTCTTCAAGTCACCACCGGCAGCGTTGATGGCTGCTCCCAGGGGGCTCGTTCCAATTGCCCGCTGTGCAGCGTCCAAAGCCCCTTGAAATCCTTTTGTTGAATATTCCGTGGGTCCGTAAAAAAGAGCTGTAGGCTTGCCGAACCCACTGGTCCCAAAAGTTCTAAGAGCACAATTGAACTTCATTTCCGGAAGGGTCTGATTCATGGCGCTCAAAAAATCTTTGGCAATGGTTAACCTTTTTTGCCCATTATATTTATAAGACATTGATGAAGATTTATCAAGAATCACCATAAAATTGTCCACCTTGGGTTCATACTGATCCGCTTCCAATGTGTCCGGGCTGAAAAGGGGTTGGGCTGTTTGCACTTGCTGAGCCGCGCAACTGAACAGCAGGGTGCTGATCATTACCAAAAATACTGCTTTCAAATAATACTTTGTCATAATGTTACCTCCTTGTTTTTGTTTGTTTATGTTTTTATGCTTCAAAGAAATACAAGCTTGTTTGTCTCGTAAAAAGTCAGATTATGATGGCAAAGTAAAAAGCTCCAAATTCAAGGCGCGCAAATTCCGAGGAACGAGACGTACATATAGTACGTCGCAGTGACGAGGAATGCAGCGCAACGCAGAAGTTGGACTTTTTACGAAGCCATCAAGCTTGTTTGTGCCTGTCATTCCTTATGCTCATACATATGCACGTCGCGCTGTGGGAATGGAATGCTGATGCCTTGAGCATCGAAACTTTTCTTGATACTCTCGGTGGTGTCAAAATAGACATCCCAGTAGTGCTCCGATTTCACCCAGGGACGAACCACAAAATTAACACTGCTGTCCGCCAATTCGACAACGGCAATTTTAGGGGCGGGTTCTTTAAGGATGCGTTCGTCCTTTGCCAGGATATCCTCCATTATTGTCCTTGCTTTATCAATATCATCTCCATATCCAATACCCATTACAAGATCTACTCGCCGGGTTCCTTTGGCAGAATAGTTGGTGATGTTGCCTGCTGTTAAACCGGCGTTAGGTATAATCACCGTCTTATTGTCGGGGGTCTGTAGCTGGGTGGTAAAGATCTGAATAACTTCAACAGTGCCTGCAACCCCTGCACCTTCAATATAATCACCGATTTTGAACGGACGAAAAATGATCATCAAAAAGCCGGCGGCAAAATTTGCCAAAGATCCTTGCAACGCAAGACCGATAGCCAGGCCTGCCGCACCGATAACCGCGATAAATGAGGTTGTCTGAATTCCAAGTTGCCCGAGGGCCGCCAGAACCACAAACACCAATAAAGCAATATAAGTCATGTTTGCAACAAAAGATACGATGGTGGGATCAACCTGCCTTTTGTTCATCACATTTTCCGCAAACTTTCTCAAACCCTTGGCAACCCATCGACCCACGATAAAAACAACAACGGCTGCAATGACTTTAAGCCCGTAAATGGTTAGCAATTCCCATACCTTTGCAATTAAATCTTCCATCCCTAACCTCCTTTGTTAATACAATTGAAAAATAAATTAGATAATGAATCCTGAAAAATCAGGATGAATTTTTTAAAAATTATGCAGTGCCAATGGAATCATAAATTAAAGGGGGTAAATAAAAACGAAACGTGCTTTTCGTGCAAACTCAACAACTGCTTGATTTAACCTAAATTTTTTAGGTTTATTATCAATAGTTTATTGAGCAAATTTTGTGCCAAGCAGGATGAAAACCGAGAGTGATATTGAATAACCATAAAAATCAATGGGTTGCTACAGTCCTGATAGTAAATACATAATAAAAAAGACTGTTAGGATTAAACACATATGTTACATAAAATTTCGATGGATTATGATCTACCCAAAACATACAATGAATACAGAGTTGTGATTTTACAAAGGGATTGCCGAATCGCATCATAGAATTGAGATTAAAAGTTGTTTCATAACTACTTAGTGATACATATCTGTTTCATGATACAATCTACGATTTTTTTCCTGTTACATGTCTTCCTAATATAGACTTAAAGCGGAAAAGGAACCATTGTAAGACCGGCGGTTTCATCAAGTCCGAGCATAATGTTCATATTCTGAACCGCCTGCCCTGCTGCGCCTTTTACCAGGTTATCGATGGCGGAAATCAGGATAAGGCGATTATTACGCTCATCCAGTTTAAAGCCCAGATCGCAATAATTGGTTCCCCGGACATGCAATACATCCGGCAATCTGTTGTCAGTACATATTCGGATAAAAGGACAGCCTGAATAAAAAGAGGTGAGACAATTTCGAACCTCTTCAGGGTTTATCTTCTTAACAGGGTTGGCATATATTGTTGTCAGTATACCACGGGTTATGGGAACAAGATGTGGAACAAAAGTAATCTTCACCTCAGATCCTGCTTCCAGGCTAAGCACTTCTTCCATCTCCGAATTATGTCTGTGCTCTGCAACCTTGTATGCCCTGAATGACTCGTTGACCTCGCAAAAGTGTGTGGTCAACGACAGCGTTCGGCCGGCGCCACTGACTCCTGATTTTGAATCCGCAATAATGCTGTTGATATCGATTAACTTGCTCTTAAATAATGGCACCAGAGGCAAAAGCACACCGGTGGGATAACATCCGGGGGAACCGATCAAAACCGCATTTTTTATGGTGTCAAAATAGACTTCACAAAGTCCGTAAACCGATTTTTCAAGCAACTCTTTTGCAGTATGGGGCTGGTAAAAAGACTCATACGTTTCCACATCCTTGAATCTGAAATCAGCGGAAAGATCGATAACCTTCTTCCCCCGCATAATAAGTTCGGGCACAAACTTCATGGGAAGTTTGTGTGGAAGTGCCGTAAAAACAACATCAGCCTTGTCACAAACCGTATCCACAGTGAATTCTTCGCAAACAAGGTTGGTAACACCCGCCATGGACGGATAGACCGTGTCAAACTTCACGCCGGAGTACTGACGGGAAGTTATGACCGTCAGCTCTATATCGGGATGACCACAGAGTATCCTCACAAGCTCGGCACCGGCATACCCCGTCGCACCAACTACACCGACTCGTATCATAAAACCCCCTTATTTTTATTGAAGATTGATGGTCTCGTAAAAAGTCAAAACACGTGTTTTATTCCACTTTCGGCACTTCTACTTTTAAATATAAAAGGATTTTTCTCTTCCCTTTAACCAGGGTATAATTTGAATTGAATCGTTCATCAGGAAATTCATCAATTATTTTATAAGCAATTCTATGCCCCTTAGTAAATGTGCTTGGTTCTATAAATTCATATCCTATATTTGACAGCCACAATTCGGGCACAAATTCCTTTCCCTTTTTTAAAAATGCCTTGAATGAAATCAAATCTCTTGAGGGATCTTTTCTTGGACCCTTGATAACATATCCCTCATCAAGCAATTCTTCAAGATAATCAAGGTTGTTTATTGGTCCAACAGACTTGCTATCATTCATTTTGTCGCCTTCAAGCCCTATAAATTGATAAGAACTTACTTTTCCAAGTAGAACAGTAGAAAAAAGGCCATTATTTGTCAAGTTTAGATCAGGTAAATGTTGTCGTGGTTCAAAAGAAAAGGGGAAGGTTTTCCAGCCTATGAATTAGCGCAAAAACAGTATTTGACTTTTATGGGCGGGCAAAATAAATAAAGACAATTCTTTTGTAGGCGTTCACGGTTACCTTCTTTTTAAGTTCAAACGATTTCTTACATGACAGATGACATTAGAGACAAACCATATATAGATAACAAAGATGTATTGGGACTGAACTTTATCAAAGACCCTGGAATTTATATTTACAGGAGGCATTATCGCCAAGGGTTGCGTTCCCATATCATGGAGGTATTGGACCCCAAGGATGTAGAAAATGAAACAAAAGGAATCTTTATTGATGGTTTAAAAATGTACCCGAGGGCCCAACCTTTAAATATGTTAAGGATATTCAGAACCAGATTCAACACTCTAAGAGACGCTGAAAAAGAGGTAAAAAAAGTAAAAATCATTGAAACCTACTTGGCTCCTGATCATATTGCCAAATCTATCGAATTTATTGTGCTTTATACAAGGCATGGGAAACACGAGTTGCTTCTCTGCGGCCTTCAGGAGTATGTGAATGGTGAAATATTGGACCCATGGAGTCATTTGGACAACGACCATTTGTTTTTACTTTTGCGTGACATGAGGTTTAAAAAAGTTGAGAATACAATTATGATGATCGACCAATGGATCCTCAGCATACGGGAAAAGACTGAAAACTTCATACAAAAACTCAAACAGATGATCATGGAAACAAATTATGTCCCGGATCTTGCGGGCGTGGGGAACCTTATACTGACCCGCTCTGGAGATATCAAGCTCGTGGATATCAACAATATTTCCAACGTACATTTCGATCCGATCATCCATCTCGACGACAGGAATTACCCGGTATGTGACAAATCCATTGAAGCGCTATCACTCCTCGAGCAGAAACTGCTTAACAGACCTTTATACAAAAATGACCCCATTTATAAGACATTTCTTGATCCCAAAAGAATGAAAGACGTTCAAGCCATAGATGAAGAGTTTCGCCACTCCATGGAATCTAAACGGGCCTAGTCCCGAAAGCAGGACAGGCCGGAACCAAAATGAGTTTCAAGTTTCGTAATAGTTTAGTTCTTTGAAGCAAATCGATTTCAAGCGAGCTTCAGGTATGATTAAATTTTGTACTGGAAACTGTTTGAGTTGATTATGGATCGTTATGAAAGAACCATAAGCGATTTGATTTAAAAATAAATAACCCTATTAAAACAAAAACCTTTATTAATAACCCGAGCGTGTTCTTTCATTACGAGCCGTTATCCACGAGTTTTTTCAGTAAAAATTTAATTATACCTGGAGCGGTAATATTTTCAAAGAGCTAAAGTGTTATCAAGGTTCCAGTTCCTTTACAGAAGTTCATGCAGCTTCTGCAGTACATCATCATATTCGTCGCCACGGAAGCAAAACTGCAGTTCGCTGAATCGTTCCCGGAACGCCTTGACCTTATCAGTAACGTCACTATTGTTTTTCACCACGTCATGAATTAACACAGCCAGGTCACGGAAATCCTCTTCTTGCATGCCAAATCGAGTCATCTCAGATACACCCGTTCGCAGAGCTCCGGAGGCAGTAAACCCTTCTTCATCGGTATTGGCCTGGAAGTTACAAATGATGTTGTTGGCTTCCAGCCGACTTGCGATTTCAGGCCCGCGGCTGTAGCCCACATCTACCAACACCTGGTGGGTTTCGGTGAAGTCGATACTCGGATCACCGATCACATCGAGTCCACAGTCCTTCAACCCCCGAGCAAATGCCTTGGCATTGGCAATGACTCTGGTCTGATATTCGTCCTTGAAATGGTTCATCTCGTAAGCGGCGATGAGAAGCCCCAGCAACGTACCGGGATGGTGACTGGACACCGATCCTGGGAAGACTCGTCGAAGCAGAGCCTCCCAAAGCTCATAACGCTCTTCGTCCTCCTGAAACCGGCTGCCCACAACGCCACGTTGTGTTCCAAAGTAGGTCTTGTGTGTGGATCCGGTGACCAGATCAGCCCCTTCAGCAAAAGGCTCCTGAAAGTGCGGACCGATGAGTCCCAGCACATGGGCCATATCGTACATCACTACCGTTTCTATGTTTTGATCATCCAGGAACTTTCGGATTTCGGCCACCGGCTCCTTGTGGATTACCATGCTCTTGCCAAAAATGATCAATTCCGGCCGATGTTCATCGATCAATTTCAACGCGGTCTGCACATCGATCTTATGACGGTTATGGGGAAGCACAGGGAAATTAACCACCGCCGGGCGTTCTGTACGCGGATCCCGGGCAACATAGTCCCTGAGTGCGCCCATGGGCTGGGCGCTGAGATGTCCGCCCTTGCCGATATGATTGTTCATTACCCTGCGAATTCGGCGCGGCTCGATCTTTCGATCCACACGATTGATGTAGTCGACCATGGCGCTGAAAACGGCTGTATTGGCCATTTGCCCGCTTACCGGCCGCGTTTCTATGTTTTCGCACCCCATAAATTTTCGCATTTCCTCTTCCAGCATCTGTTCGACTTCGGCGATAAATCCGGTACCCTGGTAATAGAATATATCGGTGTCGTAAAATGCCTTAACCTTCTTATGCTCGGCGTACCTGAAGGCAGGGTCCATCACTGACAAGATTCGGGCCATGGGTGAGATTGTCATCTCCGAAGGGATGAGATTGATGCACTCACCTTGTCGCCAATTAGTGTTCTCCACGCTCTTTTCAAGCAGTCTGAGAACCTTGGCCGGTGCATCGCCTGTTGGCAGTCCCTCAGCCGGCAGTTGTTGATCGAAGATAATCGGATATGAATAAGGCGGGGCCTCAGAACGCAGGTGAAATGGCACCACAACGGCATCAACCAACTTGCCGCGAATCTCAATTGCAACCCCCTCGTCCTCGACAATGTTACTGTCGATGTATCCCAGACAGATGGAACGCAACTTGTGTTGGTCGGTCTGGGCGGAATCCAACCCTTCTCCCTGAACCGCCCACATGGGAATCATGGTGCCGCTGGTAACATAGCCCACATGTTTGTCTCCTTTAAACACCTTTGCCCTTTCACGGGCTACGCCTCGACCCGCCACGGCAATCGACTTGCTCACCCGGGGCAGATTTTGGATAATTGAATAATCGCGGGAAATGATTTTCTTAAATGCCTCCTGCTGTCTGACCAGCGCTTCACGGCCAATGAAATCGCCTTTGATCGGCGAAAAACTCACAGCAAACTTTGCCAGTGGACAAGCAAAGATAGGAATTTCCTTGCCTTCGGGATCTTGGCCCAGCTCATGACCATAAAGCGGCAGGATGGCCTCCAGTCGTAGAGTATCCCTTGCGCCAAGGCCGATGGGCGTAGCACCTTTTTCCACGATAAGGTCCCACAGCATCGAACCGTCCTTTGCATCAGCAAAGAGCTCAAAACAAATCGGTTCACCCGTATATCCGGTGCGGGCCACCTTGACCGTGGCACCGGAGATCGTCACAATGCTTACGGCGTTTCGCGTCGGCTCGGGTAGCAAGCCGGACTGGATAATTTCTTCCAGAATCTCCCGCGACTTCGGCCCTTGCAATGACAGCATGGCAATCTCTTTGGTGCGGTCGGTAAGTTCCACATCATCGAAATCTTTCAGAAACGCCTGGAAATGTTTCCAGTCCTTTTCTCGGTTGGCACCATTTACCACCAGCAGATACTCATCATCGACAAAACGATAAAGATACGCATCATCCACAGCCCCGCCGGTGTTGTTGGGAATAAAGGTATACTGAGCACCTATTTCTCTGATATCGAGTGCTTCGGCGTTATTGGTCAAGACGTATTGTAGAAATTTTAATGCCCCGGAACCTCGGATAATGAATCGGCCCATGTGGGAAACGTCAAATAGTCCTGCATGCTTACGGGTAGCCAGGTGCTCCTTAACAATGCCGGTGGGATAAAACATGGGCATCTCCCAGCCAAAGAATTCCACCATCTTAGCACCCAAATCTACATGCCGGTCATAGAAAACGGTTCTTAGAAACTCACTCATCAATCATCTCCTTTCATTAAAAAAAAGAACCCTGAAGTGTAAAAATAAACAGATCAAAAACCGCCTTAACAGGAGGTATCCTCACAAAGCATTGTCTAATATCAGTATTAAACCGTTTCGTCAACCAAAGGCTGAACCTCTGAACCTTGAACCCCGATCTAATAATCAATAATCAATTGTTAATTATTAATTGTTACCCATTGATTATTAACCATTATTTATTCAACCCTGAACCTCTAAACCTTAAACTTCGATTTGTATAAATTACAATCTGGTATTTACATTTATTCGTGTTATGTGATATCCACTTAAATTCTTTAGTCGGTTAAAAATACAGTACAGAAAAAGGAGTAAAATTAATGAAAGAAATCAGTGAATTACATTTACCGGATGACGTTCGCTATGCAGAAGATCATGAATGGGCCAGGCTTGAGGGAGACAAGATCAGAATAGGCCTTGATGATTATGCTCAGGATCAGCTCGGAGACATTGTTTTTGTGGAGCTGCCCCAGGTGGGCGATACCTTTAAACAGGGAGAAGAATTTGCAACCGTGGAATCCGTCAAGGCGGTTTGCGAATGCTACCTGCCGGTTAGCGGAAAAATTATTGCGGTAAACACCGCCCTTGAAGAATCACCTGAACTGGTAAATAACAGTCCCTACGGCGATGGCTGGTTTGTTGAAATCAATCCAGGCAATCTATCTGAAATGGAAAATCTCATGACCCATGTGGCCTGTATTGAAAAGCTGAAAGGAGCAGCGTAAATGATTTACTTGCCTCATACCGATGAAGATATTTTTTCAATGCTTCAGGTTTTGGGGGCTGACAACCTTGACGATCTTTTCTCGACAGTCCCTGACGATTGCCGTTTCAAGGGCAATCTAAATCTGCCGGAGGCGTTGAACGAGTGGGAATTAAACGATCACATGTCCACGCTTTCCAACACTATGGCGGTTTCCCCGGAATACAAAGTGTTCGTGGGTGCAGGCAGTTATGAACACTTTATTCCTGCGTCGGTATCTTATCTGTTGGGTCGTTCCGAGTTTGTGACATCATATACCCCTTACCAGCCGGAAATGAGCCAGGGAACACTCCAGGCGATTTATGAGTATCAGACCCTTGCCGCCCGTCTTCTGGGCATGGAAGTAGCAACCGCTTCTCATTATGACGGTGCCACGGCCCTGGCCGAAGCACTCCTTATGGCGGTCCGTATAACCAAACAAAAGAAAGTCGCCATTTCAAGTCTGATTCATCCCTTGTATCGTCGCGTGGTTCAAACCTATTTTGAGCCCACCGGCTATGAGATTGTGGAACTTCCTTATCTCAACACAGGCGTCACCGATGCCACCAGCCTTGACGGAATGGACGATTTGGCAGCCGTTGCCATTCAGTCACCCAATTTTTTTGGATGCATTGAAAATCTCCGGGTCCTTGGACAGAAGGCTCATGATAAAAAGAGCCTCTTTGTGGCTTCCTTCACGGAAGCCCTGGCGTATGGACTCTTAAAAAACCCCGGCAGCCACGGCGCAGACATCGTAGGCGGGGAAGGACAGAGCCTCGGTATTCCCCGTTCCTTCGGCGGACCCGCACTTGGAATACTTGCAAGCGGTAAAAAGCACATGCGCAGCTTGCCGGGTCGGCTGGTTGGCAAAACCAAAGACCTGGATGGAAAAAGAGGCTTTGTGCTGACCCTTGCTACCAGAGAGCAGCACATTCGCCGGGAAAAAGCAACTTCCAATATTTGCACCAACAACAGCCTCTGTGCGCTGGCGGCCGCCATGTATATGGCCTCTGTGGGGGGTACCGGCATACGGAAACTTTCCCGACTCAACCATGACAAAGCAGAGTATCTCAAAAAGGAACTGAAAAAAGCGGGGTTTAGCATCACCTTTGACAACCCTACCTTCAATGAATTTGTTGTTGAATTCCCTTCCGGCTTCGAAGCCATCCACAAGCACCTTTTAGAAAAAAAGATAATAGCAGGCCTTCCTCTGGCACCCTACTATCCTGAACTTGCCAATCATTATCTTTTGTGCGTAACGGAAACCAGATCCAAGAGCGACATGGATGCTCTGGTCAGGGAGGTTAAATCATGAAAGAATCTTTAGGCGCCACAGGCCTGATACTCAATGAGCCACTCCTTTGGGAAAAAGGGAAAAAGGGAAGATGCGGATTTTCTCTTCCCCGTCGCGATGTTGAATTCTGCCCTCTGGATGAGGAACTCACCGGTGAAGGTCCTGACTTTCCGGACTTGAGCGAGGTTGACGTTGTGCGTCATTATACCAGACTTGCCCAGTGGAATTTCGGGGTCGATACCGGCATGTACCCGCTGGGTTCATGCACCATGAAGTACAGTCCCAAGATCAATGAAAAACAGGCAAGTCTTCCTGGATTTACAGGTGCTCATCCCCTCCTCCCCTCCAGTCTGTCACAGGGGGCACTCAAGATGTTGTTTGAATTTGGACAATATCTTAACGAAATTACCGGTATGCACGCGACAACTCTTCAACCTGCGGCAGGAGCTCATGGAGAACTCACCGGAATGCTCATTATTTACGCCTTTCACAAGAAACAGGGAGCTCAGCGTTCAAAGATCATTGTGCCGGATACTGCCCACGGCACAAATCCTGCCAGCGTATCGCTATGTGGATACCGTCCTGTGCCCGTAACATCGAATGAACAGGGAATCCTTTCGGTGGAAGCCATCGCCGAAATCATGGACCAAGACACTGCCGGCATCATGGTAACCAATCCCAACACGCTGGGTCTTTTTGAAGAAAACATCCAAAAGATAGCCGAAATCGTCCATGCCAAAGGCGGGTTGGTCTATTGTGACGGTGCAAATATGAATGCTGTCATGGGTTTAGTAAAGATGGGCGACATCGGGATAGACGTGATGCAACTGAACCTCCACAAAACTTTTTCAACACCCCATGGAGGTGGAGGGCCCGGTTCAGGTCCCGTTTGTGTCAAAAAGCGTCTTGAACCATTTCTTCCTATCCCACGCTTGGTCAAAGAAAACGGTACATATATCCTCGCCGAAGATTATCCGGATTCCATAGGCAAAATTTCGGCCTTCCATGGCGCTTTTGGTGTTATCATAAAAGCCTACAGTTATATTCGAAGCATGGGGCCTGAAAATTTGAAAAAGGCCAGCCAGCTTGCCGTGTTGAATGCAAATTATATTAAGGAAATGTTAAAAGATACATTGCATCTTCCCTACGACAGACCTTGCATGCATGAATGTGTTTTTTCCGATAAACATCAAGCGGCTCAAAAAATT
>JAFDBA010000167.1 GCA_019313505.1 Deltaproteobacteria bacterium | reverse complement strand
ATTTCTTCAGGTTTTTCAATCAGTGCATCGATTTTAAATGAATCGAGCTTTTCAAACATTGCCTTTCCTGTTTCAGCCCAGATATATTGTGTCAGACATTCCCCCGCCAGTGTACATGTACCACAGACAGTGTCGCTTTCCGTACAGTCGGTAATAGCGTTGGAACCTTCCAGAACCCGAACAATATCTCCAACGGTGATATTTCCCATCGGCTTTGCCAGCATATACCCGCCATAGGGTCCCCGCGCGCTTTTAACCAATCCGGCTTTTTTTAGTTTACTAATAAGTTTTTCAAGATATTTCAGGGATAAATTCTGTCTTCTGGAAATTTCGCTTAACCGTACAGGCTTATTTTGGGCATGAATGGCAAGATCAAGAATCAATCTCGTCCCATAACGACTTTTGGTTGTTAAGCGCATAATGAACCTGTTGATTTAGTGTCTTAATTGTGAATTTTGTGTTTTTTATGGCAACAAATTATCTAAATTCATTGAGTGTGAAGTGCCTAAAGTGCCTATGTCTGGTTAGCCGGTTAACCGGTTAGCCCGTTGTCCGGTATTAAATTACGGGCTAACGGGCATAACGGGCCAACGGGCACAATATTTTTTAATTTTCATCAACATTATTCAACTCACTCTGACTTTTCTTTATCTCTTCTGAAAGAACTTTTGGCAGTTTTACTTTAAAACAAGATCCCTTTTTCAGTTCTGATTCAATCTCAATGAATCCACCGTGCTGTTCCACTATTTGATTGGCCACATAAAGACCCAGTCCGGTTCCACTATGACCTTTTGATGAAAAGAAAAGGGTGAAAAGATTTTCCCGTGTTTCCCTGTCCATGCCCATACCATTGTCCCGGGCTTCGAAAACCGTATGATTGCCATTTTCATAAACGCGAAAAACAACTCGATGGGATTTATCTTTGTCCCTATCGTACAGGCATGCATCTATGGAATTTTCAAGAATATTAACCAGCGCCGAACTTACAGTCCCCGGATCTATTTCAAAAAGGGCCTTTGGATGCTCAAATTTATAAATAAATTCAATATGGTGCTTATCTGCTTTCGGCTTTATCAGTGCAGCAATCTGGTTGGAAAAATCCATAACATTCACTTCGGTCCAGTTTAAGCTCCTTTCTTTCGTATAGTAAAGGATATCAATGACCATGCTGCTGATACGGTTGAGCATATTTTTAACAACTTCAATAGCATCATTAACCTGTTCCTGATTTCCTTTTTTCAAGCCCGATTCAAGGCGGTAAATACCCCCATCCAGAGCGGTCAACACGCCTCTGATACTGTGTGACATTGAACCTAACAAAAGACCAAGGGTTGTCAGACGGCTCTGGAGTTTTCGTACCTTGGTGATGTTGGTTGACATTTCCATGACCTGGGTGATGTTTCCTGAATCGTCCCGCAAAGGCGCCGTCCAGGTAAGAACATTGTACTGATTTCCATGTTGTGACGTAACGACTTCCTCTGTTTGCTGGGGCTTACCGTCTTTAAACGTTGCTTCCACAGGGCATCCGCGGCACGGTTCTGTTCTGTGTTTGTAAATTTCATAGCAATATGAACCCACAAAATCCCCAAAATCCTGCTTGAACTGTTTGTTAGCGCCGGTAAGCCTGAAATTTCTATCCTGAATGGAGATATAGCAAGGTACCTCATCAAACAACTGTTGAAATAATGCTCTGTTTTTATTGGCCGCTTCAAGCTGGGTTTGATAATCTTCGAGTTGGAACCGGACTTCTCTTCGGTGACATGCTCTTTGTAAAGCAACTTCCAGGGCTCCTCCGTTTATCGGTTTAGTAAGATAATCAGATGCGCCCATGCGCAAACATTCCACACCTGTGTTGACATCTTTTTCATCAATGATCATTATGACCTGAATTTCCGGAAATTTTTCCCTTACTGTTTCCAGAAATTTAACACCATCTTTATCTTTTAATTGGCTATCGGCAATAACAATAGACGGCTTGTTGTCGGAAATAACGGAAAGGGCCATTTGGCTGGTCTCCGCCTCTTTCACATTATAGCCGTACCTGTCCAGGTATTTTCCCAGAGCATCGCACAATTCCATATCATTGCCCACGACCAGTATGTTGTTATTTGTTACCATTTGTTTACCATTTCACGGGTGTGATTCTATACGGTTCCGTAAAAAGTCCGTCTGCGGCGTTGCACTTCGCCGTGAAAGGGCTCAACGTACAAAAAGTACGCCCTCGCCCTTTCCCGGCTTGCGCGCCTTGCATACGAATCTTTTTACGAAGCCGTCGATTATATTTTTTAACAGGCAGTAACCAAATTATTATAATAAATTTAACAAAAATTTTGACTTTTTACAAGTTCATCAATATTTTCTTAAGGTTGATGATTCAAGACTGTTGGTTGTGTGAAATAGGCAGAATTTAAAATCCCCCTAACCCCCTTTGTTAAAGGGGGGCCGAGGGGGATTTAACAACAGCTTTGGATTGTACACACATTGTACTTTTAGTTCAATATCTTCTTCAGCCGATTGTATCCTTAATAATTTTTAGCAGCTTGTCCCGATCGAAAGGTTTGGTAATGTGTGCTACCGCTTTTTGTATGGCATATTTACCGCCGGTCAAACCGGTAATAACAATAACGGGAATTTTTCTGAATTCTTCTTCTTTCATAAGTTTTCGATAAAACCGCGGTCCCCATTCTTCCGGCATTTCCAGATCCAGGGTTATGAGATCCGGTTTTTCCTTTTTGACGATCGGCATGGCTTCGGAACCATCCATTGCCGAACATGTTTCGTAGCCGTTATCACCAAAAAAATCCTCAAGATACGATACGATATTGGGATCATCATCAATAATTAATATCTTTTTTGCCATAAAATATCCTCTCTTTTTTGATTTGTCATTTAATTATCCCAAATCCTTTTATTTTTAAAAGGGATATGACTACATATCTTTTATTTTGTCCGGGCGATTTACACTGGCCACCGGACATGTGGCACGTAGAACAACCTGCTCTACCGTACTCCCAATCTTTTCTTTTTCAGGGTCCGGTTTCCTTGTATGGTGCGCCATAACGATAAGATCTGCATAATTTTCACGGGCAAATTTTACAATCTCAACATAGGGTATCCCTTCCCATATTTCGATTTCGTAGTCATCGAATCCTTCCATTTTGGGAATATATTCTTTTCTTATTTTTTCCCTGGCATCCATCATGTTATCTTCAATATCGTCCTGGTCCATGGCTTTTCCGGAATGTATTGAACTGATATCATATGCATGGAACAGGTGCAGTGTGCATTCAAGCTTTTTAGCCACTTTCAAGGCAAATAGAAAAGCCGAATCCGCCGCTTTGGAAAAATCTGTTCCGAAAACAATATTGGAAAATCCTCCCCAGGCTGATGCGACCGGGCGGCCGATCATAAGAACAGGGCATCGTGCCGATTTTGTGACAGCCTGCAGTGTACTGCCCGTTGTGCTTTTATAGGCATAGGTTCCTTTGTCTTCCTCTCTGGTTGTTGATCCCATAATGATGAGATCTGCATCTTTTTTGCGCGCAGCTCTGAGGATTTCCGTATGGGGAACTCCGGGCAGGGCTTCAAGGGTACAGTCTGTGTGTATTTCAAGCTGTCGGGCATATGTATTCTTCATTTCCTCTTTTACCCAGGCAAGATAATCATCATCCAATGTCACGGTTTCACCGGTTCTAACGTCTTTTACAAATTGGCTGAATCCCCGGGAAGGTATGCCGAGAACATGAAAAACAGATAGCTCTGCACCGTATCTTTTGGCCATATCAAAAGCGACTCTGGCCGCATGGTCACATGAAGGCGAAGCGGTTGTTGCAAACAGGATTTGTTTAAACATAAGCCACCTATTAAATTGTATGTTAAAAAGACAGGTTCAGGGAACCCCCTGAACCTTTGAACTTTTGAACGGTTACATTAATCCTTTGGTTTTAAATGATCGGGCACTTGTACCATGTCGATTAAAAGTGGTTTTAAAAAGCTCCACCTTATTCCCACATGATAGATTTCTTCCATATCTCTAATAGCATCCCAGCAGTTATGACAGGGAGCGACTACAAGTTTTGCACCGGTGGCAAGAATCTGGTCCCGTTTAATCTTAAACCCTATATTTCTCGCCTCCCGGTATCTTCCGATTCCATTCAGACCGCCGCCACCGCCACAACAGAAATTGTGTTCCCTGTTCGGTGTCATTTCTCTGAAATCTTCCGCAATGTAGCTCATAATTTCCCTGGGGATATCGGCCAGTCCCGCGTTGCGAACATAATTACATGAATCTTGGAACGTGACGGGCTCTTTTATCTTTTTAGCCGGATCAATTTTTAGTTTCCCGGTCCTTAACGCTTCCGCCACCCATTCAACATAATGCAAGCTCTCCACAGGAGGCTGACCGTTTTTAATCCCCGCCCAATAAGGGCCTTCTATTACCGTAGCCCGGTAGGCGTGGCCGCATTCCGTTCCCACCATACGTTTTGGTTTTAACCTTTCCATTGCGGCATAAACATTTTCAACCTGCATCTTGCATGCCGCCCAGTCTCCGGCAAACATTGTAAGACTTGTTTCTTCCCACCCCTCGCTGGGTACAGTCCAGTTTTCACCTGCAAGATGAAATAAAACCGCCGCTTCCGCAATGTCCTGTGGATAATGTTTTGCCTCCCTTGCATTTAACGTATACATAATATCGGCATTCTTTTTGTCCACAGGTATTTCCAAACCCGGATAATCATCTTCCCACTCTTCAACCATCCATTCACAGGTATCAAGCCAGTCTTCGGTTGTAACATCCATCTGGGCTTTGTAAATTCGGTGCATACCCGAACCGATCTTCATTTCCCAGGGCGTAAATCCCTGGGAAAATAAAAGTCCCCGAAGGTAACCGAACATAACCCCCATATCTATACCAAAAGGACAATATACGCCGCA
The DNA here is from genome assembly GCA_019313505.1 of Deltaproteobacteria bacterium. Lineage (GTDB taxonomy): Bacteria > Desulfobacterota > Desulfobacteria > Desulfobacterales > UBA11574 > S5133MH16. Next base: position 88 of record JAFDBA010000167.1, on the reverse strand, counting down.
GCGTGTACAACAGGAGCATTTTGAAAATGCCGTATCCATACACATCTGCATAAAAGCATTGTCCACATTACCTTTTCGTTTTACTAAT
>JAFDBA010000166.1 GCA_019313505.1 Deltaproteobacteria bacterium | reverse complement strand
AAATAACATAAATGCGCATCCTTATCATGCCGGGATGAAAAACGAAAAACGGGAACAGATTCAAAACCAATTCATGGACGGGACCTTGTCATGTATCGTTGCAACGATCGCATTTGGAATGGGAATCGATAAAAAGGACATCCGCAGAATCATTCATTATGATTTGCCCAAATCGATTGAAAACTACAGCCAGGAAATCGGACGCTCCGGGAGAGACGGAAGTCCCGCTTTATGCGAAGTTTTAGCCAACAGGGACAACGTTCATATTTTAGAGAATTTTGTTTATGGCGATACTCCGGAGAAACATTCGATCTTTCAATTGCTCCGGACCATAAAAGAAAACAAGGGTTTTATCTGGGAAATCAAAGCAGTAAAACTTTCAAATGACCTGAATATCAGAATTCTTCCCCTAAAAACGTTACTGGTTTATCTTGCAATGAAAAAAATTATTCGACCCAAGTTGACCTATTTTGGGGAATATTCATTCAAATATCAAACAGAGCCGGCAAACATCATTAACAGTTTTGAAGGGGAAAGAAAGCAGTTTGTTACAATGATCATGAATCATTGCCAAACCCGTAAAATATGGACATATGTTGATATTCAGGCAATCCTTAACAGTTATAGTACGGATCGGCAGCGGATTCTCACTGCGCTGGAATACTTTGATGCAAAGGGCTGGATTGAGCTTCAATCCAGGCAGGCAATGGAAGTGTACGACATCCTGACCCAGGCGTTTGATGTCGAGGTCATAGCTGAAAAAATGTATGCCTTGTTTAAAACGAAGGAGGGACAAGAGATTCAAAGAATCCACAACATGATAAGCTTTTTTGAAAGCGATATGTGTATCAGCAAACAGCTTGCCGAATATTTTGGAGAATATCTTGAAAAAGAACGCTGCGGACATTGTTCATTTTGCAAAAGCGGGAAAACGGTTTTGCAACACACAACCGAACTAAAGCCTCTCGTCCATTTTGATTTTAAAATGATTACCGATGAATTTATGCAAGCTGTAGGCGAGCAGTTTACCGAGGTAAATTTAACGAAGTTTCTTTGTGGTATTTATACGCCTGTCTTCTCGAAATTGAAAATAAGGAAACTGCCGTATTTCGGTATTTTTGAAAATTATCCCTTTTTGGAAGTAAGAACCTGGATTAAGAATAATATTTTGCCTGAAAAGCTTATCCCTCGTGAAATACTCACCACCGATATACAGCAGTAACGCTGAAAACAATCCCCAAATACAGCATAAAGTTCTGCAGGAAGTTTTACTATATTCGCTTTGGTCATTTAGGCTAAACTTATATTAGTCTGTTCCAAAACCTTGCCCCGGGTGCTTATCACGACTTCATTCATAGGTATCTTCTGGCCGGATGCTTCCAGTCCTTTTTTCACAATTCCAGGAAGGCCGGAGCAGCATGGCACTTCCATAACAACCGTGGTAATGCTCTTGATGCCCGCAATTTGGAAGATTTCCGTAAATTTATCGACGTATTCCTGAACATCATCGAATTTAGGACATCCCATCATCACAACTTTTCCTTTAATAATATCCCTGTGAAGGGTTGGGAAAGCCACCGCAACACAATCTGCCAGCACCAGAATATCCGCTTCTTTAAGAAACGGGGCTTTGGCAGGTATAAGCCGTATCTGAACCGGCCAGTGGGAAAGGGCTGATTCGCCCTCGGGCCCAATAGCGAAGGGTATGTTGGCCGTCTGACAGGATTCAGCAGGGACAAAAGTTTGAATAGTGGTTGACGGACATCCACAAGGCATAACTGCTTCTTCTTTGGGCTCTTGTTTTTCTTTTTCTGCCAGGTATTTTTCAACCGCTTCTTCATCAAACTCGTCAGTTTCCCGTTCAACAATTTTTAGTGCGCCCGTAGGGCATTCTCCCATGCAGGCTCCTAGCCCGTCACAAAGTTTATCCGCTACAATCCGTGCCTTTCCGTCAACAATTTCAATAGCACCTTCAGCGCAGGAGGGTACACACTGACCGCATCCGTCACAAAGTTCATCATCTATTTCTATTATTTTTCGTAATACTTTCATAATTAATCCTTTTCTTTTACTGGTTTTAACAACGTCTTCTTTGCTTCTTCGCGGCCGCTTTCGGTTAAAAAAGACTTCTTGATGATCCGGGTCAGCCTGTCATTATCTATGGGGCTTTCTTTATGCTTCTCCTCAAGGTTAGTAATTAGATCCGCATCATACAGCACCTTGAAATTGAGAGTTTCTTCAGGTCGGGGATGATGGTGATGTCCGATAATATCGCACACCTCTTCTATCAGCTTGTCATTAGCGCTAAGGTTTTCCATAATCGATTTTGCAATGGGCGGACCTTCCTGTTCCTGGTATTTTGCAGCAGTACTGTTATACTTTCTTTCCGCTTCATGGATACCGATGTCATGTAGATACGCAGAGGCCAGTATCACCGCCATATTTCCCCTTTCGCTCTTGCCGATTCGCTCTGCATAACGTGCTACCCGGGTTGCATGGCCGATGCGCTTAAAGTCACTTTTAAAATACCGCTTCATTTCTATGGCAATACGATCTTTCAAAAGATCTTCCTTTTGGGCCAAAAGTTCCGGCGGCAGAGTCCCGATGCATTCTTCGGCAAACTGGCAATATGCCGCACAGCCGAAATCCATTTCTGGATTTGCGAACTTGTGGCCGCATTTACCGCATTTGCGGGTTGTATCGTCTTTGAAAAACTCAACGTCATGGCCGCATTTAGGACATTTTGCTTTAAAAATGGCTCCTGGTTTCCAGTATCGGCTGTCCTGTCCCGGGCATTTCATGATTTATCTCCTTAAATTTATTTTTTTTCACCAGGATTAACAGGATTAACGGGATTTTAATATATCCTGATCATCCTGAAATCCTGTCTATATAATAAATCAGTTTTTCGGAATTATAAAGTTTCTCCTGATTTTTAATATATTTTACACCATAAACAAATGCACTGCCTTGACTTATGTCAAAAACAAGTGATAATTTTAAAAAAAGAGAAAAATTATGAAAAAAATTCTGGATATCATATCACAGGCGCCGCTTTTCAACAGTCTTTCACAAGAGCAATTGGGCCAAATCAGGCAAATCGCCATAGACAAGTTTTATAATAAAGGTAGTACTGTCTTTATGGAAGGAAATGACTGTGACGGATTCTATATTGTTGCATCCGGCAAGGTAAAAATCTATAAAGTTTCATTCGAGGGCAAAGAACATATTCTGCATATTTATGGGCCGGGTAATCCGTTCGGTGAAGTTCCGGTTTTTTCCGGGCAGAAATTTCCGGCAAATGCCGAAACCATTCTCAAAAGTCACCTTCTGTTTTTTCCGAGACCGGCTTTTGTTGAGCTTATATCCGAACATCCCTCACTTGCGTTGAATATGCTTGCTATCCTGTCCATGCGCCTGCGTCAATTCACCGTTCAGGTAGAAAATCTTTCCTTAAAAGAGGTCCCCGCCCGCCTTGCATCCTATCTGACCTATCTTGCCGATGAGCAGCAAACAGATGCTCTTGTTTCTCTGACAATTTCAAAAGGACAACTGGCCAGTCTTCTGGGAACAATCCCTGAAACCCTGTCCCGAATTTTAGCAAAAATGAGCAAACAAAATTTGATAGAAGTAAATGGTCGGAATATAAAGCTTTTGAATCGAAGAGGTTTGGAGGAACTTGCACAGCACGGGAAGTTACAGCAATCTTAACCAGCATATTTCCAAAGGTCTTCTTTCGTGCCTGCCTGGGACTGGTAATAGATTTCGGCAAACCTTTCTCCATGTTTGCTGTTTTGCCTGTAGAAGGCAATACAGTCTTTTACTATGCTGAGCACTTCGCCTTCATTGTAAATTCCAGGCAGTTCTTTAGCCAGTTTCGGATGCCTGCCCAATTTCCCGCCTAACTGCACTCTAAAGCCCTTTATATCTGAAGCAATGGTGCCTGTGGGACAAACCTCAATGCATTTGCCACAGGCCAGGCACAGGTTATAATCGATCTTAAGTATATTACTTTCGCTTTTTAGAGAAATGGCATTTTCCTTACATTCATCAATACAGGCTTCACAAATCGTGCAAGTTTCATCCGTAAGTGATGGCTTACAAGCACCGATGATCCCGATATCTTTGATTTGAGGCTGGGAACAGGCATTGGGGCATTCTGCCAGTGTGACTTTAAATTCATGATGAAACTTTACATCACCTTTGACCCGTTGTTTCAAAAACCCCAGCAGATCTTCCTTCTCAAGAAACTTTTCTATTTTTTTAAGTAAACTGTTACCGTTGTTGGCCGGGTTGGGGCATCCACTAGAGCCAAAACATGTATCCACTTGGTACCCCTTGACTTCAGAGCTCATTTTCGCCATAAAGCGAGTTTGTGTCGCCTTAACATCAGCAAGTGATACAGTTTCTTTCCCAGCTGCTGCTGCTTCATTTTCAACACAAGCTCTAACCTTTTTTCTAACAAAAAAAGGAATTTTTTTAATTGCCGCTTCGGCCTCTGGTACCCACTTCATCTTATTATTTACGCCTTATTTTTTATCGAGATACTTCGCAAGAACTTCATTAACCCAGTCCAGGGCGGCAATCATGTTTGGGAAACCTGTGGTGGTTAGAGATAAAAGAACTGCATGAGTAATCTCCTCCGGTGTGGAGCCTGATGCCAAGGCCTTTCTAACAGAAGACATGACCGCGCCTCTTGAATTGACTCCAATCGCAATTCCAAGCTTAATTAGATCCTGGCATTTTTCTTTCAGGGGACCACCCTCACGGCAGGATTTTCCTAATTGCTGATAATCTTTTAAAATTTCCGGAAATTTGTCAGAAAAATCTTCATATGTTTTCGGTAAATACATATTCCCTCCTTAATTGATACATGTGTACAGTAACACAACTTGATGTTACTATGCTGTTAAAATTGTGACCATTGTAATTCATTGGTAACGTTCAAAAGTGTTTACATAATCTAAAAATTGATTAAATCACGATCTCTCTCTATGGTTAGAGTTTGCCAACAAAAACCAGGAGAAAGAGACCGTGATGG
>JAFDBA010000165.1 GCA_019313505.1 Deltaproteobacteria bacterium | reverse complement strand
AAACGATCACAAGGTCATTATTAAATTTTTTTATAATATAATCGATAATAACCGGGGCAGCAAAAAGATTGTCCACCGGAATGTTGAAAAACCCCTGAATCTGACCGGCATGCAAATCCATTGTAATGATCCGGTTTGCGCCGGCTACGGTCAGTATATCCGCAACCAGTTTGGCGCTGATCGGAACCCGCGGCGCTACCTTCTTGTCCTGCCGTGCATACCCGTAGTAGGGAATTACCGCTGTTATCCGGTTTGCCGACGCACGCTTTAAGGCATCTAACATCAGAAGTAGTTCAACCAGATTATCATTCACCGGAGAGCAGATTGACTGAATTACAAAAACATCTTTTGATCTTACGTTTTCATCTATTTCAATCTGGATCTCACCGTCACTGAATCTTTTTACCTTTTCCCCTCCCAAAGGAACATTGATATATTCACATATTTTTTGGGAAAGGACCGGGTTTGAATTTCCTGAAAATATTATAAAATCACTCATTTATATTACCATTCATTATTGACGCAACCTGGCTGGGGCGGGAGGATTCGAACCTCCGAATGCAGGAACCAAAATCCTGTGTCTTACCACTTGACTACGCCCCATAATCAAAGATGCAAACTCATCTGTTCAAGACAAACTATCCCTGTTCCGGTTTGCCTCCTGTCTCCTTTGTCATCATATCGACAAGATACAACTGCCACTTGTCGTTCTCTGCAAATGCGCGATATGCCTTCAAAGCTTTGTCGGAATCGAGAAAAAGGCCGAATACCGTGGATCCGCTTCCCGACATGAGCGCTCCCAGTGCGCCATGTCTTAAAAGAGCCTCTTTAGCCGTAAATATGCCCGGATACATTGATGCCGCAGTAGGTTCAAGATCATTGCATAAATGGCATCTCGGATCAAAGCTCTGCTTGCTCAAAAGGAAACTTTTAAGTTTTTTTTTGCAGTTTGTCAATCCCAAATTAAGATTTTTATAAACCTTGGCCGTTGAAATGCCAAAACCGGGAAAAACCAATAATATTTTAAAACTTTCAAGACCTTGGTAAGCTTTGAGCTTGTCACCGACACCGGATACTATCGCTGGTTTCCGGAAAATAAAAAAGGGCACATCGGCCCCGATTGAAAGCCCCATGGATATGAGTTTGTCCGGGGAAAATGGATAACCGTAATAACGATTCAACCCCAATAAAACAGCAGCGGCATTGCTGCTTCCTCCTCCAAGACCGGCTGCAACCGGTATCTGTTTTTCTATGAAAATTTTTACCCCTTGATTTATATTCAGAGTGTTTGAAAAAAGAGATGCAGCAACAAAGGCAAGATTTGTTTTATCTTCCGGAACGTCCGGATGGCAACAGGAGACGGAAGTCTCCTTAACACCGAAAGTAAGTGATACCGTATCGTAAAGTCCGACACAGCACATCAAACTAACCAGATCATGGTAGCCGTCGGGTCGTTTTCCCGTAATTTTTAGAAACAGGTTTATTTTAGCAGGAGAGAGAATCCTCATAAGATGTCCGGATTATCCCTTTTCTTTTACATATAACATCCTCAGGTCATATAGAATATTTTTCAGCATGGTCTCTTCATCTTTTGTCAAATTCCCTTGGGTTTTTTCTTCCAGCATGCTTAAAATATCTATGGTCTGTTTTGCAAGTGGCAGGTTTTTAGTCTTTTTGCCGGTGGCAGGATCATCTATTAGCCCGAGTTGTAACAGTACAGATGAATTCAAAGAAAAAACAAAGGTTGCAAAATTGATTTTCGGCAGTTGAAAATCTGTTTTATCCTCCTCAGGAGCAGTCGCTTCTGCGGATTCACTTGCCTTAACCTCCTCTTTTGAAGGTTTGGCCGATTCTTCTGTTGTCTCTTGATCCTGTTTTTCCGGATCCCCTTCCGCGAACATTCTTTTGTCTTTGATAATAAAATCTTTTTTGTCCGGCATTTCTGATCTCCTATATATTTTTAGTTATAAAGATAGAATCAATAATACGTGACAGTTTCTTTGAAACAAATTGATTTCAAAGGAGCGGCAATATTTCCAAAAAGCTAAATTTTTATAATAATACAAATCACGAAACACGGGAGACAATAAATTCCCCGATTTTTTCCGCGGATATTCCAAAAAGCTTTTTCATCCCCACAAGCTCAAGATACCGGTCTTCCCACATAACACTGTTTTCCTGAACGATGTTTTTGATGCGCTCATATTTTCCCCCAAGGGCCTTCATCTTTACATCCAAAGGAACATTTATTTTAAACGATATATTCAACAATAGTATGTATTCAATCAAATTCGGTGTGGCGGCAGAGGCGGATATAATCGGAATAACGATAATACTTCGATCGTCTTTTCGTCCTTTGCCAATATATACATTCCCTTCCCGTACAATAATTCTTTTGGTCCCCTTGAGCAATGAATCGGTTTCTACACGGGACGGAATCGGTTTTAAGGTACCCTCTTTCTTTATTATTTTGATTGTGGTTTGATCTGTGGGTTCACCAAGAACGTTCAGACCTCCGATTCTGTAAAAAATGGCTCCTTTTATTTCTGAAACAATTGCCTGCAGATTTTTAAGAACAATAATATTCCTGTTAATAAGCTGGGAAGCATGGATATTGTATTGGGTCAGTGTTTCAAACAGTATTCCTTCCACCTTGTCGCTTATACGACTTGTCCCCACAGTGACGGTTTTCGCCTGATGCCGGATAGCATCCACAGGTCGAGACATGCAATTAATCGATTCTCCCAAACACTCAAAAAGCGTGTTCAACATGTTCAGAGCCGTACCTTTTTTTCCGAAATCTATTTCAAAATCAGATACCGGCAGTCTCCCGGACAGGTATTTTAAAAGCAACGTCAGATCTGATGCTGCTTCAAGCCCCATGGCGGACGGAAAACTGTTAGCCGTTTTTTTTCTTCTGAATTCTTTATAGAAAAAAGCAATTTTTTCCCTGAAAGATTTTTCAAGGATTAATTCGTAAACATCCATACCTTTATTCGCATAATCGTCTACTGTTTTCCGGATATCTTTATTGAACCCGTACAGGAAGCGTGACCCTTCATTAATTGCCATCGCAGCGTAATATCCCCAGATATGCCCCACCAGGGTGTTCAGGATAGGGGCAAAATGCTCACTGACAATCGGAACGTGAAAAACATCCGCTGCATAGGGTTCAAACCTGTCTTCACCCTCGTTAGCTATTACAACGACAGTAGCATTGTGTGCCTGGAATATCGCCGTATCCTTTATAATATCTCCGATAACGGTACTTCTGGCTCCGGCGGCACAAACAATGATCAGCGGTTCCGATGAAAGATCGATGTGCTTTTTATCTTCAACAAAATCAGATGAAATCGTTTTATAGCAAAGCTCACTCAGTTTGATCCTGATTTCATCTGCTGAAACCTTGTTGGGACCGCTGCCCACGACGGCCCAGTATGTCTTGGTTGTGGCAAGCCTTTTAGCAGAATTTTCGATTTTGTTATGCATTGAAAGGACTTTTCTCATATTACCGGGCATTGCAAGAAGCTCTTTAATTTGTACTGCAATAAAGTCATCATTCCTGCGATTTAGAAGTCTTGCAATCTTAAGACCCAGAAGAGCACCTCCGACGATTTGAGAATAGAAAGCTTTTGTAGAAGCCACCGACATCTCGATATCCCTGCCACTGCTGGTATACATAACACCGTCAACCTTGAAAGTAATATCTGAATCTCTTCGGTTAACTATGGCCATGGTGTGGGCGCCTCGTTCTTTCACCATATCGACAGTACGATTTGTATCTGTGGTTGTGCCGGACTGGCTTATGGCAATCACAAGGGAGTCCGCCATCATTTTTTTATCGTCATCATCATTAAGTTGAAACCCGCTTAGCTCCGAAGCTTTGATTGCACTGATATAAAACGAGAAATCGTCTATATAGTAATTCAGAATGTTTGCACATGCATGTGCAGCAACACCGGCGGTTCCTTGCCCAACAAAAAAGATTCGTCGTATTTTTTTACCCAGCAGGGCCTTTTGCAAAGTTTCAGGGAATGTCTTTTCATCCAGTACTATTACATGCCGCTGGATTTCATCTCCCTTGATTTTCCAGCGGTTCTGGATGGTCTTTTCCACAGAATACGGAGATTCCGAAATTTCTTTTAAAAAATAATGGGGAAAATCCTTGCGGTCTATGTCTCTTGAAGTAATTTCGGTATGCTTTATATCATTTTTGCCAAGCATAATCGGGGTGTTATCATAATAGGTCGCTTTAATACCGTCCATGCCTCCGGCGGAGTCCTGATTCAAGATAAAAATCTGTCCCCGGGTCATACCGTCTTTGCCTTCTACTTCTTTTCCACCGTCCATCTTGATAAAAAAGGGTGTCTCTTCAATCAATCCATACACCTCGGAAGTCGGCATATAGTAATCTTTTGCGATACCGATAAAAATTGCCTGACCGCTTCCTTTCTGGGCCAGAAAGAGCTTGCCCGGAGCCAGATCGGTATGCATTGATATGGCATGTGACCCTTTGAAATCATTTACAGCCAGGCGGAATGCTTCTTGAATATCAAAACCCTGGTTAAGATATTTTTCGATCTGAAGTGGAATGATCTTTGTATCTGTAGTTATATCCTGATGTATAAAACATCCATGCCTTTCATATTCTTTTTTCAGTTCCATATAATTGTCGATATCTCCGTTCAGACAGGCGTGTATGATACCACTTTTTGGAACAATGCTCCCTGCGGTATTGTTGTCCACAGGATGACAGTTAGGTTCATTGATGGCACCCACCGATGCCCAGCGTGTGTGGGCGGAAATTGTATGGTATTTGGGGTAAAATGAGACCAGTCTATGGAGGATCTTATCGTTTTGTATTTGTTTGCGTAGAAAATGAACATTATCTCCAAGGCTCCCCACTTCAGCGGCAACTTTATATGTAATGGCAAACGCAACAAGTTTTTGACCATTTTTATCTTCTGACTCATTTACACTAATCCCCAGGTTGACAAGGACATCATGGGCTGAACGCTCCTTTAACTGATCATAAAGATTCTCCTT
>JAFDBA010000027.1 GCA_019313505.1 Deltaproteobacteria bacterium | reverse complement strand
GAAGACCCCTTGAAGACTACAAGGTTGATAGGCCAGATGTGTAAGTGCGGCAACGCATTTAGCTTACTGGTACTAATAGGTCGTGAGGCTTGGCCACAAAACAATTTACATAATCTTTTTGAACATTTGTATGTGCTTATATCTAAATTGATGCCACAAAGTTTTTTCGGTGGCGATAGCAAAGAGGAAACACCCGTTCCCATCCCGAACACGGAAGTTAAGCTCTTTTGCGCCGATGGTACTGCTTGGGAGGCTAAGTGGGAGAGTAGGACGCTGCCGAAAAATTTTTATACAGCCCGGAATCACCAATTATTTATTAAAGTGATTCCGGGTTTTTTTTTATATTTTATCACCAGTTGGCTTTATAATTTATTGAGAAGTTACATATTGTATTTTTCAGGCAAGCCTGCCCTTATTTTCCCCTTGTAAAAGCACTAAGATCTGGCTCTTATTTTTCTATAATAAAAAAACGAACCGGAACTTGTCAGGATCAGGAAAAGCAATGTGGGTACAGCGCCAAGGTGCAGCAATATCCAGCTAAGACCTATCAGAGGTATAAGACTCCAGCGTACCATTGTTCTCAGGATGTCGTGGTCGGCAATAAACTTGGCCACAGGTGGTGAGTACCTGTAATAGGCATTTACAAAAACACGGCCGATTTTAAAGGGCATAAGATAAAGGTCACGGAATCGTCGTAAAAGCTGTACATGGTTTTCAAATTTTGAACCAAAAGCCGCGGTAGCGATAAAACATCCACTGCCGCCGCCACCACTTGAGCCGGTAACCGTGTATGAACTTCCCCCTGAGGCTGCAATTCCGCCCGGATCGACAATCACCCCATTGGCCAATCCGTCAGAGTCGCCATAGCCACCATCTTTGACTTCCAGGGTGACAGATTGTCCGTCATCATTGAAGGTGGTGTGTTCCGAATAGTCATACCAGCCGTTGATTGTGTCGTATTTGAAAATTGTGTCAGACGAGAAAATCTCTCCCGAAAAATATATTTTCACTAGGGCTGTGTCGCCTGGCTGGTTAACGCTCAACCGATAGGAAAAAAGGCCGAAGATGAGATCCGCCGGTCTGTTAACAGTGTCGGAAATGCTATCCGGATCAATTATTTCCAGGGCTTCAATTTCGCTGACGGAACTTGAGACTTTTTCGATCCCGATATAGCTTGAACCATCATATGCCTGGACGCATTTGATGATCTGGGGCTGATAAATATCGGAGATACCGTCGAGATTGAAATCGACCGAGTCATCCACTTCCTCAGTATCGGAAATGCCGTTTGAGTTAAGATCCTCGACAAAGCAAGCGGTGGTGAATTCAACAGTGCCGGACCAATCTGACGCCACAGAATAGAAATCATAAAATCGAACACGGGCATAATATTTCTGGTTTGATTTCAGCACCATATAAGGTACTGAAAACGTGGTCAAATAGTTGTCGATGGTAACATCGACAACTAGGGATGAGAAATTGCTATCTTCGCTGATTTGCCACTGGCTTTGGCTGTGAAAGTCATCGTTTGGGTCTGAAAAGGGTTCAGTTGTTATATTTAATGAAATATCGATTTCATCCTGACCATTCTCAGGATGCACGATTATGGGCGTACTTGGCGGCAGGTTTGATGGAGGCACATCTACTGAGGGTTGACAAAATACTTCATTCGAATAGCCACTTTCATTACCGTCTGTGTCGTAGGCAGTCAGCACAAAATAAGTGGTTTCAGTGTCACTCAAGCCATGGATTGTGTATTCAGGGTATGCGAGGTTGTCTAAGCCTGTGATAGGTACTTGGATCGGCGAATTACCTTCAGTAGCTATTGTACCATCATATGGGGCGCCGGAAGAGCCGGTCTTATAATAAATATAATAGCCAGTCAGATCCGACTCACTGTTGCCACTCCACGCCAGAGTGACATCTGCTGCATATATTGAAGGCGGGGAAAACAGGATCAAGACAAATATAATAAATGTAAAAGTACAAAATATTATACTGAACAAATATTCACTTAAACTTCTAACCATAAATAGGCACCTTTCTCTATAATGGATAACTTCTATAGGGAAAGGTGCCTAAGTGGTTTGAGGTAGAATGCCATTTCTTTCGAATGAAGTGACTTCTACAGGTATTCGGCAGCCCGGCTGTCATAGTTTTTCAGCTTTAGACCCGTGGCTTTGCGTCCCCGCTTTTCAACGGGTTTGCCCTTTCACTCCGTAATGCTATCCATTATCTCAATTGGGGCGAAGCCCTTAATTTCTATCCTGATCATCTTACATGCCCTAGGAAAGTAGAGTCTATTTCATAGGGGTAGACACTATTTAATCGTGATTGTTCCTGATTCAACCAGATACATGCAAATAATATGCCTTTTGGTAGTATGAGATTGGTTTAAAACATAGTCAGACTCGACGGATTATTATCTATTATAGATAGAAAAACAGTATGTTAACAAAAATAATCCTTTTAGAAGAACTTATTTGTTGAGATGGTCTTAAATGATTTTATCGGAATATTTTACAAGCTTACGATAAAATTGTGACAAATATTGTTCGATCTTTTGACAAAAAAAGTTCAGGCAAGGTAAGTAAACCACTGAATGTGATTTTTTGCGTAAACGCGATTTGACTTATACGGAACTTTCACGTAAAATCATAAAAAGATTTTGCCTATTTTCCACAACACGGATATCATAAGCTGGCGGCATTCAAAATTCGACGGTCTCGTAAAAAGTCCAACTTCTGCGTTGTGCTGCATTTCGTAATCATTCAACGTACAAAAAGTACGCTTCATGATTGCAAAATTTGCACGCCTTGAATTTAAACTTCTTACGAAACCGTCTAAATCGGACTTTTTACAAGACCGTCAAATTTAATTTCGATGAGTTTTAGAAATTCCAAAACGTTAAAAGGTTTGATGTGTTTACTCGCGGTTTAAAAACAAATATTGTTATTCATCTATTTGTCCTTTTAGTGCTGGCAATGATTTTATTAGATTTTGTTATGATTATAACAGTACGAAGGGATCTTCTTAGATCTGAAATATCAAGAGGGTATGTTTTTATATCAGGAATCGAAGCAAATAAAATGTTTTTCCCTGAATCGGACAATATCACACCGAGTTCAGATTTCCAGGATGATTTTGGCAGGATGTTAAAAGATGCAGGATTTTCTTGCGCAATAGTTATGGATGCAAAGAAAAATCGAGTATATTTGGATGGAAAAAATTGTGCCTTGCAAGATGAGATTGAGGCACTTACAAGACAAACAATTCGATCAGGGGATAAAGCCTCCCAATTTTTTGGTTCAACCTGGGGGGTTTTGGGGAAGCAAAGCCGGGATTTGATCATATCAGCGCCCTTGCTCAGGAATGGGAGTGTTGTTGCAGGAGCAAGTATTGTTTTACCCCTTAAGGGGATCTATAAGACTTTGAGACGGACACAATATATATTTTTAATCTATATCTTCATAAATGCATTTGTTTTTACTTTTATCGGTTTTTACCGGTTGTCGAGGATTATCGTAAAGCCTTTACAGAGACTGGCAAAGAGGGCCGAAGAATATCGAGAAGATGATGAGATGTTTTTCCTTTATGAAAAGGAGGACAATGATTTTAGTAAATTATCCAAGGCGTTGAATAGCATGTTGAAACAGATTGCCGATGACAAAGAAAGACTTCAGACCACGATTATGTCACTTGAGAAGGCAAATATTGATTTAAAACAGGCTCAAAAAGAGATTATCCAAGCTGAAAAATTGGCATCTGTTGGTAGATTATCTTCAGGAATTGCCCATGAAATCGGGAACCCCATAGGCATTGTTGTGGGTTATCTTGAATTGCTTAAACAGAACGATATTTCAGAGGCAGAAAAAAAAGAATTTATTCTTCGTACAGAAAATGAAATAAATAGAGTAAATACCATTATCAAACAGCTCCTTGATTTTTCAAGGCCTTCGAGTGAAGCTTTGAAAGTGGTTTCAGTGCACTCAATCATCGGGGAAACTGTTGATGTTTTTAAATTTCAGCCGTTGATGGCCAATGTTGAATTAAATCTCAGCTTCATTGCGGAAAACGATATGGTGATGGCTGATCCGAATCAATTGAGACAGGTCTTTTTGAATTTACTTATAAATGCTGTCGATGCTATTTCATCAGTTGAGGATCATTTTGAAGGAAAAATATCGATAACCAGCGAAGTGGCGCAGAATGCCTCAGCTGAATCGGCAGATCATCCGAACATGCTGAAAATAAGCTATATTGATAATGGCTCCGGGATTTCAAAGGAAAATCTTTGTAATATTTTTGATCCTTTTTATACCACTAAGGATCCCGGCAAGGGGACAGGTCTGGGTCTTTCGGTCTGTTTTATGATCATCCAAAAAATAGGGGGAAAAATACAAGCAAGCAGTGAAGAAGGAAAAGGCGCGACTATAAACATATACCTCCCTTTGACTGTCCAAGGAGCAAATGGGGGAAAAAGCAAGGAAAGTTTGGATATGAATGATGGATAATAAAATCACAAATAAGAACAAGTCTTCCCAAAAACGTCTGTTGATTATAGATGATGAAGAGAACATGCGTCACATGTTGTCATCTTTACTCAACCAATCCGGTTACCGTGTCGATACGGCGTCTGACGGCGAGGATGCTCTTGAGATGGTTGATCAGACACTATACGATTTTATCCTTTGTGATCTTAAGATGCCCAATATGAATGGAATGGAATTTTTTGAAACTGCAAGGGATAAGCTATGGGCCACGACTGTAATTATGATGTCAGCGTATGGCAGCGTCGATACGGCTGTTGAAGCCATGAAGAAGGGAGCATATGATTTTATATCGAAACCGTTTAAGCCTGATGAAGTTCTCCTTACCCTTAAAAAGGCTGAGGAACGGGAAAGTTTAAAAAGAGAGAATCTCTGGTTGAAAGAACGAATTCGGAAAATTCAAGAAAATTATTGTTTTGGCAGCATGGTGGCCAAAAGCAATGCCATGCTGGCTGTATTCAAGTTAGCCGAGAAAGTGGCCCAATACAATACCACGGTGTTAATTTATGGTGACAGCGGAACTGGAAAAGAGCTGATAGCAAGGGGTATCCATTTTTCGGGGCAAAGAGCCAAAAAGCCTTTGGTCCCGGTTAACTGTGGGGGCATACCTGAAAATTTACTTGAAAGCGAACTCTTTGGTTATAAAAAGGGTGCTTTTACCGGTGCGGACACAGATAGAAAAGGGCTTTTTGAAGAAGCGGACGGCGGAACAATCTTCCTTGATGAGATTGGTGAGTTGCCCCTGTCTTTACAGGTTAAACTCCTGCGGGTTTTGCAGGAAAATGAAATCAGAGCGGTGGGTGATTCAAAAACAAGGAAAATAGATGTTCGGGTAATTGCTGCAACCGCAAAACATCTTGAAGATGAGGTCAGTAAGGGCGCATTTCGCGAAGATTTGTTTTTCAGGCTGAACGTGTTGCCCATCAAGCTGCCGCCACTCGGCAGCCGGCCGGAGGACATCCCTCTTTTATGTCATCATTTTATTGACCGGTTCAATATAAGTCTGGAAAAGGGAATAAAGGGGATAACACCAGCTGCCATGTCTCTTTTGCTTAAGCACAGTTGGCCGGGAAATGTCAGGGAACTGGAAAATATGATCGAGAGAGCTATAGTGCTTGCGGAAGATACGATCCTTTTGCCGGAAAACTTTCCCCCTGAGCTTGGGGTGGAATCCGATACAGATAAGATGGACGATTTATTCGAGGGGTATTCCCTGAAGGCTGCCCGGAAGATTCTGGAAAAAAAACTCATTACCAGGTCGCTTAAAGCAACAGCCGGCAACCGCACCAAAGCTGCCAAGATGCTTGAAATCAGTCATCCTTCCTTATTAAGCAAAATCAAAGCATACAATATTTTACTTTAATTCTTTCATTCTATCTGCGATCCGGGATCGGCCCTGGTAGAACTCCAAGGCAAGGGCTTTCACAACCTTATCCACCTTTTCTGAATAAAAAGCTTTGGCTTTGCTGTCGCCGATGCCGAGATTCTCCTGTATGTTGCGTACCGCAGAAAGGGTAGTATATCCCAGATCTTTAAGCTTTTCCGAGCAAAATTCCACAAAAGCTGCTGTATATAGATAATTCAGCGCTTTTTTACTACTTTCGATATCCTTGGTTACCATCACGTAACCAATCACTTCGTATAAAAGCTCTATCCAGCGCTCTTGTGAGATAGACATCAGAACAATTTCATCCGTTTTTGAGTTTATGGAGTCTGTCAGGATTTTGTGGTTGCTGATAATTTCCTCATAGGAAGAAGGCCGGAGAACCTTCTTTATATAACCCTTAAAATTGTCAAGCTTATCAGCCAGGGCCTTTCTCTTTGCATCAATATTAAACACATTTGTGGTTCCCGGGTTAATAAAATCGATATTTGTCTGATTGGAATCCCAGACAATGATTTTCTCTAATGGAACATCATTTTCAATCCGGTGGGTGATTCTTGTATCTAAATCCTCATAATAAAGTATTCTTTCCAGGGCGGCTCCGATTACCTGACCGGGCATGATGCTGAGTTTGGCATCATCAGTAACGTCATGTAGTTTGGCGCCCAAATAAACTTCATATATTCGGGTATTGGGATCGGCGATATTATCAAACGTGGTGGCAATATCCGTGCCGTAATTTCGACGGGCGTCATTCCAGTTTGCGATCCGCTCTTTAGCCACAGCACCAGCGCTTAACATAATGTCGCCGGAAATACCTCCGGGCACGTAACTTCCCATAAGCGTTGTAAGGGGCCCAACCACATTGCGTGTAAGGGAGGCATCCACAATGTGGCGTGCGTAGCGGGCTGTTACAAAAAAATCATCCCCGGAGTAATGTTTTTCATGATGCGCAATCACTTTTTTGTAAACGCGTTGCCACGGAGTCATATTATTGCGCAAATCACCGTCAAGCAGAAGGATGGCCTTTGCTTTGGTGGGTTCCATTTCTTCAAAGATCATTTTAAAAGCATTGCCTTTGCCCGGCGAAAAATGAGCGCTGTCATATCCTTCGTGGGGACCGGCATAAACCAGCACATTTTCTCTTTCGACCTCAGTAAAACCATCCAGAGCTTTTTTTGCACCTGCTATTGCAGCTTCAATATTAGAAGTGTCGTTGCTTTTATCGTTATAGGTGCCGTCCGCTATTATAACAGCTACTCGGTTGTTGTTA
Source organism: Deltaproteobacteria bacterium (assembly GCA_019313505.1). Classification (GTDB taxonomy): domain Bacteria; phylum Desulfobacterota; class Desulfobacteria; order Desulfobacterales; family UBA11574; genus S5133MH16. The sequence continues at coordinate 19,797 of JAFDBA010000027.1, read as the reverse complement.
AAAACCTTTCTAGCACCTTCCAAATCCAGGTATATCAGGCTGCCAATATTATCCTCGCAATGAAAAGTAGGGTGGCCGATAATTATTTCAGGATCAAATTCCGCCAGTATTTTTCCTAGTGTTCCCCTGGGCGGTTTTGCTATACCTTTGAGAATATTTTTTTCTTCCTGCTTAATGAATTCATGCATACAAATTTTTTCCGATATATATTAAACTGAACAAGCCCTGCCTCCTGTCAAGGGGAGTAAGGCGGACGGGCCGGAAAAGTGATTTTTTAGCCCTGAACTTTTTACGAAGCCATCATCCTTTGCCGTTAATTTTATCCCTTAACTTCCCAGAACATTTAAATGTGACAACTTTTCGTTCCTTCAATATCAAGTCATCACCAGTGGCAGGGTTTCTCCCCCTTCGTTTATTCTTTTGCTTTACACAAAATTTTCCGAATCCTGAAAGAAGGACATCTTCACCCTTTTCCAGCGTGCTTTTAATAATTTCCAATAAAGCTTCGATTATCTTGACAGATTTATTCTTTGTAAAGCCTAGTGCGTGTACTTTCGTGACAATATCATTCTTAGTTAATGCCATGGCGCCTCCTTGTATAATGTTTGTTGTTTTTCATCTGTATTAAATTTGATCTACTGCGTTGTAGTATTTTTTCAGACACTCGGCATACTACATGTATGGCCTCGTTCCTGAAAAAATACTACGCCTTGTATATGAACCTTTTTACTTAGCCATCTATAGTTGACGGTCTCGTAAAAAGTCCAACTTTTGCGTTGTGCTGTATTTCGTAATCATTCAACACAGGATAAGTATGCCTCATTATTATAAAATTGGGATATCTACTTAACTCAACCTAAAACGGTTTAACATGCTGAAATCAGACAATATATATCTCTTTTCAAGAATATTTAAAAAATGCAAAATATCCGTAATATATCAAACAGTTAAGCATCGTCAGGTTGAACTAAGTAGATAGCCCAGAAAATTATTTATAAAACTTTCGGAAGTAATCCTTCGGCTATATCAAAATGATTGCCAATATCCCTTCGCAAATCCAACCGGTTACCTTCTGGATTTTCACGGGGAATTACTTTGATTTTACCATTTTCAAAGGCTGTTAATATTTTCTGGCGAAGGCGTTCTGCTGCTTTTGCTCTACTTTGTCCAGGTTTAACGGTTGCATTAACATTACAATATGCCACCCGGCTGCCGTCTGATTTAAAAATCCCTTCCTCAGTTGAATAGGTCATGGCTGATGGTATAACCTGTATCTTTTTTTTCTTCAAGTAACCAAAGTCAATATCGACCAATTCTCCTTTGGTGCAGGACCAAGGATACCCTTTTTGGCCTTGAGGGCCACCGGAACCGGTAACCAGAGCGACGCAGATGGAAATTTGATCGGATCGTACTTCCGGGGTTACCTCGTCCAGATTTCCTTCAATTGTAGCTTTAACTAACGCTCCCAGGTTCCTTGTTCTGCGAATAATCGGCTGCCATTCGGGTTCGGGAGGCCGAATATTGATTTCACAGACTCTAATTCTTGTGGGTGCCATATTATTGTCAAAAGATAAAAAGCAGCCCGGGTATATCAGGCAGGGACGTAACATATTTTTTTCTTTCAAGGCTTTTATCAGAGGTTTAACAATATCTCCGGCTGCCATTTTAAGCAGCTCAGGCGTTTCCATGGGATGGGGTGATATGCTCCCCATTCCGCCGGTAATCGGATTGTCTTTACTGGCAGGTCCGGGAAAACGTTCCGGATAATCCATGGAGGTGGGAAGAATTTGAAAATTGCCGTTTTTATCAACAAGAATAATAAAAGAAATTTCAACTCCGGACATTCTAGATTCTATCAGGAGAGGCCAGTCTGATTTTTTCCCGAACAGTCGTTTATAGCTCTTAGCATAATCTTTTATCAATGTGTCATACACCTCTTTTATTTCCCATGAATTCAAGATTATACGTGATCCCTTTCCACCTGCACTATAGGGATACTTCAGAACAGCTCCGCCATATAAGTCTAATAAAACCAGGCAGGTCCTCAAAACTTCTTCATAATTTCCGGCATCTACTTCATACCATTTATCTGCCACAGGAATATTATATTCATGACAAAAACGTTTACAGGCTATCTTATCCCCTTCAATAAATGAACCTTTGCGAGTGAATCCAATAATACGATCAATAAGGCCGACCTCTTCTAATTCATCAACCAAACCATCAAGTAATAAATCTTCAGGCATTGGAACAACACAATCAATCGAGCCGGTTTTAAAGGCGTCAATAATAGCAGAGGCATATGCTTTTTTGGAATTATCTGTTGTGGGAATAAAATTTACCGGCCATTGCATTGACTTTGCAAACGGAGGCATGGCAGGCATTCCTCTAATCACCACTCCCTGAAAATCATCCTGATAGTTCTCGCTTGTTGCTGTTGAAGTAACCAAAGCACTTAGAAGTGTCCTTCCATCGGTTCCGGCAAATCCTATTTTATAACTCACAATCACCCCTTTTATTCGCAGATCTTGTTAAGCAGTTAATTAGTTGAGTGCTTAAGTGGTTGTTATTATTATAATGAATGAACTCTTTGCGAATTCATTATATTGATATCAGGTCACTTTTCAATAGCGTTAGGCACGAGTTTTCCAGGGTATAGACGCCGGTTGCACAATGATCTGAATTAAGCTATGACGGTCTCGTAAAAAGTCCAACTTCTGCGTTGTGCTGCATTTCGTAATCATTCAACGCAGGGCAAGTACGCCTCATGATTACAAAATTTGCACGCCTTGAATTTGAACTTTTTACAAAACCGTCTAAATCGGACTTTTTACGAATTCATCAAGCTATAGCGGTTTAGAAAAAAACGTCTTCAGAATAAGTTATGACCTGAATTTTTTCAGGTAAAAAATTCCCATAACAAATTTGGAGCCGACGGGCGGATTCGAACCGCCTACCTGCTGATTACGAATCAGCTGCTCTACCAACTGAGCTACGTCGGCACAGTAACAAGAAACCTACTTCGTTTATGAATCAAAATCAAGAAAAAATATCACATAGGCACCTGATTGATATAATTTCCGACAGGGATTATTGCGTTGATTGTATGGGACTGTCCGGATCTGAGCAGGCATATTTTGTGTCCAGGTTATACATGGCACATAGAGCGTCTGTTGTCGTGATAGTTCCTTCAACAAAAGATGCAGAGAGGTACTTGGAAGACCTGAGATTTTTTTTAGGGGAAAATGATCCTTCCCCGGTTTATTTTCCTCCTTATAATATTTTACCTTTTCAGCATCTTTCCTACCACAACGAAACAGCGGCCAGGCGGATCAGATCGCTTTACCGTCTGATAGTGGGTGATGTCCCGCAAATTATAGTTACAACAGCAGTCGCTTTGTTGCAAAAGATTATCCCAAAACAGGAGATATGTAATTATGCCGAACTTATTATGGTGGGAGAAGAGATCGATCGGGATATATTGGTGGAGAAACTGATTTCAGGTGGTTATGTTCGATCAACAATTGCTGAGGAACCAGGAGATTTTTGTGTAAGGGGCGGCATTATAGACGTTTTTTCATCACTTTATCCAAATCCGCTTAGAATCGAATTGTTCGGAGATACTGTTGAATCTTTGAGGTTTTTCTCAGCCGCAAACCAAAGGACAATCAAAAATATTCAGGAAGCAGTTATACTACCGGCCCGAGAGTCTATTTTAAAGATGGAATGTATTGATCAGATCATAGGACGGGTAAGGGAGCAGGCATCCAGGATAGATCTTCCTGTAACAAAGGTCAGAAACCTGATTGATAGCATCAGGAATGAGCGTGTGTTTCCTGGGATTGAAAGTATGATCCCACTAATTTATCCTGATCTTGACACTTTCTTTGATTATATGCCGGGTGATGCACTTTTTATTCTGACAGAACCGGCTGAACTGGAAAAGACTGCTGATCAATCACAAGAGCAGGCATCAAATTGTTTTGTTTCCGCATGCAATAATACCAGGCTATGTGTTGAACCCGATAGACTTTATCTAAAATGGTCAGAGGCAAAAGAAGTCTTTAAGCATAAAAAGCTGATGACGGTTAAAAGGCTTCCCGTGTCAAAAAGTTTTCTTGGTAGCGGGCAGGACTCCCGGAAATTTAATTTTTCCGTTAAAGACAACATGGATATCAGCCTGAAACTTAAACGCCGCAGGGAAAAGACTCTTTTTTTGCCCCTTGCAAACTGGATCAATGATCAAAAACAGTCCGGATGTGCCACACTTCTCGTTTGTAAAGCCAGAATTCAGGCCGACAGACTGAAATCAATTTTGGTTTCATACGGTATCCATCTCAGGTTTATTGACTGTTTCCCTGATTTAAAACGAGGCGAAAACCAGGCATATGTGTGTATCGGCCAGGTTTCTTCAGGTTTTGTATGGTCTGCTGAGTCTTTGGCTATCATTACAGATCATGAAATATTTGGATCAAAACATCGCCCTAGAAGAAAACAGATGCAAAAGGTTCAAACTGAGCTCCTTGCATTCGAAGATTTGAAAAAGAGGGACCTTGTGGTTCACTTTGAACACGGAATAGGGCAGTATAACGGTCTGGTAAAACTGAGACTGAACGGATCGAGCAATGATTTTCTTTCAATTGTCTATAAAGATGATGACAAGCTCTACCTGCCTGTAGATCGCATGAGCATGGTTCAGAAATACATAGGGGTGGATGGTGTCGAGCCTGTTCTTGATAAAATGGGCGGCAAATCATGGGATCGGATCAAAGCCAGAGTAAAAAAATCGGCGGAGAAGATTGCCGGAGAACTCTTGAAACTTTACGCCGAACGCAAGATTGAGCATGGCCATGCTTTCAGGGAAGTAGATACTGATTTTTTTGATTTTGAAGCCGGTTTCCCTTATGAGGAGACATCAGATCAGCTTGACGCCATCCAAGACGTTCTCAATGATATGAAAGCATCCATTCCAATGGACAGACTGGTATGTGGTGATGTGGGATATGGTAAGACTGAGGTTGCCCTGCGCGCATCGTTTATGGCCGTCAGTGACGGCAAACAGGTTGCCGTACTTGTGCCGACCACGGTGCTGGCAGAACAACATTTTGCAACGTTTTCCGGCCGTTTTGAGCGTTACGCGGTTAATGTTGCGTGTTTGAATAGATTTCGTTCTATGGGGGAGCAGCGTAAGATTGTAGATGATCTTAAAGCAGGAAAGATAGATATTGTCATTGGAACTCACAGACTGCTTCAGAAAGATGTGGCATTTCAAGACCTGGGACTTCTCATACTTGATGAAGAGCAGCGTTTCGGCGTCAAACATAAGGAGAAGCTGAAAAAAATAAGAAGCGCAATAGATGTTCTTGCCTTAACAGCCACTCCGATCCCAAGAACGCTCCACATGTCTTTGATGGGGATACGTGACATCAGTGTAATTTCAACTCCTCCCGAGCAGCGCAAATCTATTATCACATATATTTCTGAAATAGATGATGCCGTTATTTCAGAGGCCATATTAAATGAGTTGAACAGAAACGGACAGACATTTTTTGTTCATAACAACATTCACAGTATATGGGCCATGGCAAAACATTTGCAGGAACTGGTGCCCGGGGTCAGGATTGATGTGGCCCACGGTCGTCTGGATGATGATGTGCTGGAGCATGTAATGCTTCGTTTCATGAACAAAGAGATAGATTTGTTGGTCTGTACCTCCATAATAGAGTCAGGTCTTGATATCTCTTCAGCAAACACAATATTAATCAATCGGGCGGATCGATTCGGACTGGCTCAAATTTACCAATTACGTGGTCGTGTGGGGCGGGTTGATGAACAGGCCTATGCATATCTTTTTATACCGGACGAAAGTACATTGACTAAAGATGCCAGGAAACGTCTGAAGGTATTGATGGAACACAGCGATCTTGGTTCCGGCTTTCAAATTGCCATGAGTGATTTGCAAATAAGGGGAGGAGGGACAATTCTGGGAGCTTCCCAGTCCGGTCATATTGCCGCAGTAGGTTATGATATGTTCCTGAAACTGATGGAGAACTCAATGGCAGAATTGAAAGGAGAGGAGGTTCAAGAGAGTCTGGAACCGGAAATTAACATTGCTCTGTCTGCTTCAATACCTGAATCGTATATACAAGATATCGACCAGCGTCTATCGACATACCGTCGTCTGACGAAGATGACAGAAGTAGATGACATTGCTGATTTGAAAGTAGAGCTGGTGGATCGTTTCGGTGCTTTGCCGGTTGAGGCTTCAAATCTACTTTTAAAAACCATGCTCAGGGTGTTGGCCATAAAGGCGGGTGTGAAACGGCTTGATCTGAGAGGATCTCAGTTTTCCCTTTATTTTTCGGAAGTTCACCAAAAAAATCCCGCAGGAATTATCGATGTTATTATTTCCGGAGGCAAGGGATTTGAGTTTACCAGGGACCATGTGCTAAAAACCGAACTTTCAAAAAGAAATATAGCCGGTCTGTTGACTGAGATTAAAAATATCTTGAAAGAAATCATCCAACATGTTAACAATCAAAAGTTTAGGTGACTTTAGCGCTATAGTATATAGTTGTTCGATGATAAAATATTTCAACAAATTTCTGGTTATAATCGGTTTTTTATCGATCATTTGCTCTTTAGCCGGGTGTACTGATTCTGAATCTAAACAACGGGATGAATATTTTATCAGGGTAGGAGACAGTGTTATAACAGTTCTTGATTTCAACAGAGCTTTTGAGATTGCAAAAGTCTCTTATTTACATAGTGCAATGCAGCAACCCTCAGCTGCCGGAGAAGCTCAATTGAGGCTTGTTAAACAGATGACAGAGGAGATGATTCTGCTGGAAAGGGCCAGAGATCTTGGTATCAAGATTACTGATGCAGAAGTTAAAAAGGCTATTGAAGATATAAAAAGGGATTATCCCGCTAATGTGTTCGATCAGATATTACTCGAGTATGCTGTTCCTTATCATTCCTGGGAAAAGGGATTAGAGACCCGTTTGCTCATGGAGAAGGTTGTTATGAAAGAGTTGGGTGATCAGATCGCAGTAACACCCGATGATATATCGAAGTATTATGAAGAGCATTACAAAAACGATAAAATGACATCGGATATAAAAGAGGTGTCAAAAGATATAAATGAAATCATAATAAAAAATTTACGCAGGAAAAAGATTGAAAAAGCTTATAAACCCTGGATAAAAAAACTTCAGAAAAAATATATCATTGAAATAAATAAAGCACAGTGGGAGAAAATCACCATTTCGCAAACTGTACAATAAAACTCAGGTTAGAAGGAAGGGTGGATGTTTAAATGCCCGGTAAAATATGTAGTATATTGCATAATGTACTCTTTTTGTTTTTGTACGTTCGGTTTCCCCTTGGTTGCTAAAGCGGAAAATGTAGAAGTTGTTGACCGAATTGTAGCGGTAGTTAATGACGACATTATTACACTTTTAGAACTGAACCGATCGTTTAAGCCATATGCAGAGAGAATCCGAGCACTGGGTTATTCAACTGACAAAGAGCGTAAGATGCTCTTCAAGGTGCGGGAGGATATGCTCAACCAGCTCATCGATCAGAAAATTAAAGATCAGGAGATAAAACGTTTTAACATTAAGATAAGTGAAAAAGATATAGATCAAGCCATTGAGCGGATTAAAGAAGCGAATTTTTATACGGATGAAGATCTAAGAGCAGCATTGGCCAAGGATGGATTGTCATTGGAGGAGTATCGTGAACGGATAAAGGAACAGATACTCAGGGCAAGACTCGTTAACATTAAAGTAAAATCCAAGATTGTAATTACAAAAGAGGACATAAAATCTTATTATGAAAACCACCAGGACAAATATAGTGGGAAGAAAAAATATCATCTTTACAACATAATTATAAAAGATCCTTTATTTGCCGATGAAAAGGAAAAACTTAAGATTAAGGCCAGAATGGATTCAATTCTGAAAGAATTAAACGAGGGAAAATCTTTTGAAACCATGGTCAATAACTATTCTAAATCATTTCTGGGCGCTGAGGGCGGTGATTTGGGTTTGTTCGGGCTTGATGAGCTTTCTCCACAGTTGCGAAATATCATAAAAGAGATGAAGGCAGGTGAGTTTACCTCAGTACTCGACACAGATCATGGATTTCAGATTTTTCTTGTTAAGGAAATTGTTCAAAATTCGGGAAAGCCTCTGGAAGATGTGTCACCTGAGATTGAAGAAATACTTTTTAATGAAATTGTTGAAAAAAAATATCAGTCATGGCTTGAGGATCTACGTAAACAGTCTGTTATAAAAATTATCAAATAGTCACATATTATCATATGCAAAATGACCGCAGTAAAATACTTATCGACAGCATCAAGAGATTGCTGAGACGGAATGCTTTAACCCATCTAAGAAAGATTATTGACAAGACACATGCGGCAGATTTGTCTGTGGTGTTCCGTTCGTTGTCGCTTCCCAACCAGCATAAACTCTTTGAAATGATAGAGGAGACCGAACAAAAGGGTGCCCTCTTCAGCGGACTGGATGAAGACACATTTCTCGCGTTGAATGAAGGCATTGAACTTGATGATGTGGTCGAGATTTTTGAACACATGCCCACTGATGATGTTGCCGACCTGTTAGGACAACTCCCTGAGGATAGGTCTGACGCCATTATAGAGAGGATGAAAAAGGAGAGTTCCGAAGAGGTTGAAGGCCTGCTTCACTATGGCGATGATACTGCCGGCGGCATCATGGTTCCTGATTTTATCGCTTTGCGAGAAAATACAACTGCCGGGGAAGCCATCGAGTCGCTTCAGAAAGAACATCTGGATGTTGAGATGCCCTTTTATCTTTATGTGGTAGATGAAAATGGCAAACTGGTTGGCGTTAGTTCTCTGAGGCAATTGGTGGTGGTTTCTTCCGAGACGCCGCTAAAAGATTTCATGACAACGGACGTTTTTACAGTCAAGACCGATACGGACCAGGAAGAGGTGGCAAAAATAGTTGCCCGTTATGATATTCTTGCGGTACCGGTAGTAGATGACACAAACCAGTTAGTGGGTATTGTCACGGTGGATGATATTATTGATATCATCAGAGAAGAGGCTACTGAAGATATTTTGAAAATGGTGGGGGTAGGCGAGGAATTCGTTGAAACCAAATCCATATTTAAAAATATCAAAATGCGCATGCCGTGGCTGTTCGCAAGCTGTATCGGCGGAATCATTGCATCCTTTATTATCGGTCATTTTCAGGTGAGTTTAAGCAAGTTGGCCTATCTGGCGGCGTTTATCCCGGTGATCATGGGAATGGGCGGCAACATCGGTGTTCAATCCGCTACCATCACGGTTCGGGGACTTGCCACCGGACATCTCAGTATCCGTGATATCTGGTCGGTGGTTTTTAAGCAGCTTATGGTAGGACTGATTCTGGGTCTTTTTTACGGCTTTGTTGTCGGTTTAGTGGTTCAATTTAAATACAGCAGCGGGTTGTTTGCTCTGTCCGTTGGGTTGGGTATACTCTGTTCCATGTCCATGGCGGCCCTTGCCGGATCTCTGGTACCGATGACCCTGGAGAAAATTAATGTGGATCCTGCCATAGCCTCAGGCCCTTTCGTAACAACAGCCATCGACATTATAAGTGTATCTTTCTATTTTATAATCGCCACAACTCTCCTTGGTATATGAAAAGATGTCAAGCTTTTCAACGCCTGCCATCATGCTTCGACGGATCGATTTTGGAGATTATGATCTAATTGTTACGTTTTTTACTCTAAACAAAGGTAAAATTTCAGTAATTGCAAAGTCCGCCAAAAAAAGCACAAAACGATTTGCAGGCATACTTGAGCTCTTTTCAGTATTGGACGTGGTATGTAGTATTAGTCGAGGCAAAGGACTACCTGTTCTTCAGGAAGCGATATTAAAACATCCTTTTTCCAACATCAGATCCAAGATAATAAAAACAGCTTATGCCAGCTACTGGGCTGAATTGATCAATCAATGGATGGAAAAAGGTCAAAAACAGGTCCAGCTTTTCCACCTGTTTCGGCATGTTCTGAGTGAACTCGATCTGGGCAATACATCCGAAGAAGCGCTTTCCATCCTGTTCCAGATAAGATTTCTGACAATAGCCGGCCTTGGTCCAAACTTAAAACAGTGCAGCATCTGCCGGGCTGAAATGGAGAAGATGAAAGAAACCAGGATAAATTTTGATCTTTCAAAGGGAGGGATTATATGTGGTGGGTGTGCTTCCGGGAATTTACAGAAGATATTTCTTTCAAAGGGAACCATTAAACATCTTTTGTGGATCCAAAGGGGGGATTTGACAAGGGCCGTTCGGATCAAATTTGCTTCCCGGGCTTTAATGGAAGGTCTGGAGTTTTTAGAGGTATTTGTGCCTTATCATTTAGGGAAAGAACCCCGTAGCTTGAAATTTTTACGACAGATAAGGGAATGATCAGAAGGTAGAGGACAGAGACCAAAGGACAGAAGACAGAGGCCAGAGTACAGAAGTCAGAGGACAGAGGGTAAAAATTAAAAGACAGAAAAAAATGCAGGAATTATCACGCGACACCCAACGTGTAACACACACCTTTAAAAGCATCATTGAATCCCATCAAATTGAGACATCGGCTCCTTGCAGGATCGATATGGGCGGGACGTTGGATATCAGCACGTTTTATTATCCCCTCAGGTATCTTTCCCCGTGTACAGTCAACATGGCAATCGATTTGAGAACCCGGGTACGACTTCTTCCCTACGAAAAAGGAATGGTGAAAATTTCTTCAAAAGGTTTTGCCAGTGCAGAATATAATCTCGATGAATCCCCTTTTGATCATCCACTGGGGCTGATGTTTGCGATCGCGGCCTATTTCAGGGCTGAAGGTGTGCATATTGATATTAATTCTTCGTCACCGCCACGCAGCGCTCTGGGGGGATCATCCGCAGCGGCAGTGGCGCTTGTCGGGGCCTTTTCATATATTTTTGAGCAAATGGGTGTAAAGTCGCTTTCCAGTCTTCAGATTGCACTGCTTGCCCAAGCCTTAGAAGCAAGCGTGGCCGGTGTGCCGTGCGGACTCCAGGACCAGCTTGCAGCTGTATATGGCGGTGTTAATGCATGGTACTGGCAAGAAGGTACTAAAAAGCCATGTTTTAAAAAAAAAACCATTGTAAAGAAAAAATCCTTTAATAACCTTAAACGTCACCTGCTGTTGGCATACTGCGGTGTGCCACACGAGTCAAAGGATATTAACAAAAAGTGGGTTCGGCAGTTTCTTGCAGGAAAAAATCGTAAACTTTGGGCTGAAATTGTTGCATGCACACAAAAGTTTACTGAAGCTTTAAGTGCACTAAATTTTAAAGATGCTTCGGTCTTAATGAACAGGGAAGTGGCCATCAGGAAAAAGATGACACCCGAGGTGCTTGATAATGTTGGAGAAGAACTTGTAGATTCTGCCGTGAAAAACAACTGTGGTGCGCGATTCACGGGTGCCGGGGGTGGTGGCTGTATTTGGGCACTCGGTGAAATCGAAGATATTGACAATTTAAAACGTATATGGGAAAAGGTTCTTTCAAGTAGAAAGGACGCCCGTCTGTTGGATGTAACGATAGATTCAGAAGGGTTAGGTATTGTGCAATATTCATAAATAACAACAAGTTAATGAGGGAAAAGAAATGAATTTTCAGGATGTTATTATGTCGTTAGAGAAGTTTTGGGCTAAAAAGGGATGCGTGATTGCCCAACCCTTAGACATAGAGGTTGGTGCCGGAACATTTCATCCAGCAACTCTTCTGAGGGCGCTGGGCCCTGAGCCATGGAATGTCGCTTATGTCCAGCCTTCCCGTCGGCCCACAGACGGTCGCTACGGTGAGAACCCGAATCGTTTGCAGCATTACTACCAGTATCAGGTAATACTGAAGCCTTCTCCTTATGATGTGCAGCAGCAATATTTGCGTAGCCTTAAGGTGCTTGGGATAGATCCACTTGAACATGACATAAGGTTTGTGGAAGACGACTGGGAATCTCCAACACTCGGTGCGTCCGGCCTTGGATGGGAAGTCTGGCTGGACGGTATGGAAATCACCCAGTTTACCTATTTTCAGGTGTGCGGTAGTGTTGAATTGTCTCCCATATCTGTGGAGCTCACTTACGGATTGGAGCGTATTGCCATGTATCTCCAAGGCGTTGACAATGTTTATGATCTAAAATGGAACGATGATGTTACTTATGGGCATGTCCATCATCAGCAGGAGGTAGAACAGTCGACCTATAATTTTGAGAAGGCAGATGTAGAAATGCTGCTCGAGTTTTTTGATAAGTACGAGGCCGAAGCCGATCGCATAATTAAGGAAAAATTAATTCTCCCTGCTTATGAATACTGTCTGAAATGTTCACATACATTTAACCTTCTGGACGCTCGTGGCGCAATTAGCGTTATGGAAAGGACCAGTTACATCGGACGTATAAGAAACCTTGCCAGAGCATGTGCGGAAGGATATCTGGAGCAAAGAGAGAAGATGGGGTATCCCCTGTTGAAGATTGGCGATTGATGATTGAATATTAAAGATTGGCAGTATCGCCCTGTCAGGTTAAATCAACATTTTTGCTTTTATTTAGCCGGGGGCCGTTACAATATTTCAGGAAATGACTGGAAAACAAGAAAGGTTGATGCATTAAAAAGACAGAGGTGGATATGGAAACTTTATTGCTTGAGATAGGGACGGAAGAGATACCGGCAGGTTACATTGAACCTGCGCTGAATGTAATAACATCAATGCTGCTTAAAAAAATGACTGATGCCCGTATTGACCACGGCAGTGCCAGGATCTTTGCAACTCCGAGACGGCTTGCGGTGGAAGTAAAAAAAGTTGCAGCCAAACAAAAATCCTTGACCTCGGAAGTAGTGGGGCCTCCTGAAAAGGTCGGGTTTGATAAAAATGGTAAACCCACTGTGGCGGCGAAAAAATTTGCTGAAAAGGTCGGGGTTTCGATAAATGATTTAACAGCAAAGGATACGCATAAGGGGCGTTATTTGTGTGCAAAAGTAACAGAACGCGGGCTTCCAACCAGAACATTACTGAAAAACATCCTGCCGGAAGTGATTCTTGCCACACCGTTTCCCAAGACCATGAAATGGGCTGAACTTGATATCCAATTTGCCAGGCCGATACATTCTGTCGTAGCCCTTTTGGGAGAGAAAGTAATTCCTTTTACCCTGGGAGACACAAAAAGCGGAAGATATACTTATGGACATTATTTTATGAATAATACCAAGGTAAAGATTTCCAGCCCCAAGGACTATATTAAGACCCTACGTTCTGTAAAAGTACTGGTCGATCTTCAAGGACGCAAAAAAAGTGTCGAAAAAGAGATCGACAGGGCTGCAAAAAAAGTTGGCGGAAAGATCTTGCCTGATGATGAACTGGTGGAAATTGTAAAGAACCTGGTTGAATATCCTGTGGCTACGGTCGGTAAATTTGATAAGGAGTTTCTGGAAGTTCCCGGTGAAATACTGATCACCGCCATGCGAGAACACCAGAAGTATTTTGCAGTGGTAAACAAAAAAGGGAATCTCATGCCCTGTTTTGTAGCAGTAAACAATACCCGTACCAAGGATATGGACCTGGTGGCAACCGGACATGAATGGGTACTAAGAGCCCGCCTTGCGGATGCTCAATTTTTTTACAAAAGTGATCTGGAGTATTCCTCTAAAGACAGGGTCGAAAAACTGAAAGGCGTTCTTTTCCAGGCCAAACTCGGGTCCATGCATGAAAAGGTGGTTCGTCTTCAAAAAATTGGAGGATTTCTGGCAGATAAAGTTGAAAAGGGTTCGGATTTGAAAAAGCATGTTACCAGGGCTGCCTGGTTATGCAAGGCCGATCTTGTCAGTCATGTTGTGGTTGAATTCCCCAAACTGCAGGGAATCATGGGCAGAGTTTACGCTTCTGTTACAAAAGAACCTGTTGCAGTGGCTAGGGCAATAGAAGAACATTACCGGCCGATTTATTCAGGGGGCGATCTTCCTGAAACTAGGTCAGGTGCAATACTTGCCATTGCAGACAAGATCGATAATATATGCGGATTTTTTTCTGTTGGACTTATTCCCACCGGCGCTTCCGATCCGTATGCACTCAGGCGGCAGGGCATCGGTATTGTTCATATCATGCTCGACAAAGATTTCTCATTTTCTTTAAGGGATATGATTGAAAAGAGCATAAAACTCTTCGGCATAAAGGGTGCTAAGAAGATTCGAGAAATTGCTGACAAAGTAAATGACTTTTTGTATAATCGCATGACACATCAACTGGCTGAAGAAGGATTTTCAAAAGATGTAATTGCTGCTGTTGCAAGTGTATCAGCCGATAACGTACCTGATCTATGGATCAGGGTGCAAGCACTTCAGGATCTTAAGACCGCACCGGATTTTGAGCCCCTGGCCGTTGCTTTCAAACGAGTTGTCAATATCATAAAAAAGGCAAAGACTTTTAAAGCAACATCGGTAAAGGAAAGTCTTTTTCAACATGATTCTGAGTCTGTTCTTTATTCGGAGTATAAAAAAGTCAAAAAAAAGGTTTCAGACAGTCTCAGCAAAGGAGATCTGGAAAAGGCTCTGCATGAGATCGCTTCCCTACGGGATACGGTGGATGCTTTTTTTGATGGTGTTTTGGTCATGGCAAAGGAGAAAAAAATACGCGGTAACAGACTTAGCTTGCTAAAGCAAATAGCAGATTTGTTTGAGACCATAGCAGATTTTTCAAAAATATCGACTTAGTGCTTAGTTCTCTAATTCGCAAATTCGATTACGTATTTTTATCAAGACAACTATCCCATATAAGTTGAATTCTAAAAGTTTGAAGTTTGAAGTGCCTAAAGTTGAGGAGCGGAGCGACATCATTATTCTACGTTCGACGTTCAATGTTCGATGTTGGATGTTCATCTTTTAATATGCTCAAGCAAAACCTTTCTTTTAAGCGTGGCTTCGGCTGTCTTTCCAAACTGTTCGGTGACATCTGACACAAAAAGTCTGAACTTTCCTTTTTTGCCCAGCAGATTGTCAACTTCCGGATGTGTATCCAGAAAATATTTTACATTTTCTGCAAGAGCAATGGAAGAGTCTATGACGGTTACCTTTTTACCGATTTTTCTTTGAATTTTATCTATTAAAAGAGGATAATGGGTGCAACCCAGAATAAGTGTGTCTATCTGCTTTACTTTTAAAGGATGCAGATATTTTTTAATTATCATCGCGGTTTCGGGTTTTTTCATCCATCCCTCTTCCACCAAAGGAACCAGAAGCGGGCAGGCAACTGAATAGACCTTAGCCTCCGGTTTCATTGCCCTGATTTTTTTTTTGTAAATGTCGCTTTTTATCGTTGCTCGCGTTCCGATAATCCCGACTATTAGATTTCTGGAACTTTCAACTGCTTTTGCTGATGCCGGAGATACCACTTCGAATATGGGAATATCAAAGTTTTCAGCTACACTATCAGAAGCTACACTTGAAGCTGTATTGCAGGCCATTACAATAATTTTTGCTCCCTGCTTTAAAAGGAATTCAGTATTTTCGATAGCATACCCGACCACGGTTTCGGGGCTCTTGCTTCCGTATGGCGTTCGAGCGGTGTCGCCAAAATAGATAATGTCATAGTCGGGGAGTTGCTTCATAAGTGACCTGACAACGGTAAGTCCCCCTATTCCCGAATCGAATATTCCAATCATTATTATCCTTCCATGAGTATCAAAACAAGCCGCTCATTTTAAGGGTGATAATTTGATTTTTTTTGATACACTTATATTTGCTTATATTTCATAGCAAACGACTAATGACCATCATCAAGGAGCATAAATGAGTTCACAAAATCAAACTCCGGCCATGAACCAGAAGATTTTTAAACTGGGACTTTCAGTGGAGACGGTTTCAGTATATTTGATGTGCTGCAGCCTTGCAGACACTGAAACGACGATCTCAACCAAAAAACTTTCCGAAATGTGGAACAGTACCAGAGCGTCATTACTTGAATGTCTGGAAGACCTTGAAACAAGGGATATTCTCCGCAGGATAATTTCGGACAGGGCGGGGAATAATGTTTACAAACTATCAGACGTAAAAAATTGGCAGATGTAAAAAACTGGAAGATGTAAAAAACTGGAAGCTATAGATTATAGATTCTTTGTAAGTTTTTTACGTATGCATTCCTTGACGACGCTGTCAGGTAAATCTGTTCGAATGCCGGGACATAGTGCAGCCATGATTTGCCAGTTGTTTATGTCAATGAGTACGCTTTTTATAAAAGGCCAATTTTTGCACATGCTGGGTTTGACCGGATGAATCGTGCATAGTTCGTCCCAGAATATACAATATGCATCCTTGCCCTGTGCCAGAACCGGTTTTCCTCCAGACATCTGGCAGTAATTATCAACAAAACTCTTATGATCGATATTAAGATAACCGGTTATGGCTTCAATTTCTTTCTCGTTTACAAGTGTACCTCCATACCCCTTGCAACACTCACCGCATTGCCGGCATTTGAAAATATCTAACGGTTTTATATCCTTATACGGCATGCCTGGTTTCCATGGCCTTTTTCAGGGTAACCTGGTCCACATATTTTAAATCACCTCCAACGGGGACGCCGGAAGCGATTCGTGTTACTTTGATCCGGTAATTTTCTATACGTTCTGCAATATAGGCTGCAGTGGCTTCTCCTTCTACATTTGTACCTGTGGCAAGAACAACCTCTTTGATTTCCCCTTGGGATATCCTTGAGATAAGTTCCTTGATCCTGATGTTATCGGGCCCGATACCGTCCATGGGAGACAGGACGCCTTCAAGAATATGGTACAGTCCTGTAAACGAACCCGATTTTTCAATTGCCACCATATCGGCAGGTTGTTCCACCACACATAAAATTGAGGAATTTCTTGTCAGATCACTACAAATATTGCAAATATCGGTGTCGCTCAGCCCAAAACAGATAGAACATAATCTTATTTTATCCTTTACCTCGACAATACTGTTTGAAAGCTGTTCCGCTTCCCTGCGCGGAGCGCGGAGTATATGCATAGTAAGCCTTTCGGCAGTCTTTTCTCCTATACCCGGAAGCCGGGAAAAGCTTTTAATCAATTTGAGAATAGATGATGGATAGTGATTCATAGTAGCTACATCAATCCCGGGATATTCAAACCGCCGGTGAGCTTGCTCATTTCTTGAGTGGCCATTTCCTGTGATTTTATTAACGCGTCATTTACCGCTGCAAGTATAAGATCCTGAAGCATTTCCACATCATCAGGATCAACAACTTCCTTTTCTATCTGAATGGATAATACCTGTTGCCGACCGTTGGCAACAACTTTTATCATACCCCCACCGGAACTTGTCTCAACGGTTTTGTCCGCCATTTCTTCCTGTAGCTTTAACATTTTGGATTGAAGCTGCTGGGCCTGTTTCATCATTTTTCCCATGCCTTTCATTTGAACACCTCCTATAAAATCTTAACGTCAACAATATTGCCGTTGAAAATATCAATAGTATCTGTAACAAGAGGGTGACTTAAAGCCTCCTGTTTTAAACGTTTTGCGTGGCTTTTTTTGCCTTGATTCTCAAGGTTTTGTATTTTTTTTGCGGTTATAATTATTTCCATGTCTTTGCCGAAAAAGTCGCCGCATACTTTTTTTATGATTGCGATGTTTTTATTTCGCCGGACCATGTTTATATTAAAATCGTTCCCGTTCACTTCGATTTCCATACGGTGGCCAGCCATGCTTTTTATAGTAGAATATTTCAGATTTGCCGCCAGGGAAGGGTGCTTTTCCGAGAAAGTTGATAAAAGTTTTTTCCAGATACTGTCAATATTTTCATTCAAATCAAGAGGCGCTGAAGTAAAAGGTTCTATGGATTCTGCAGTACCCGATGCTTCACCCGATGTTTTTATCGAACCTTCTTCGTTATCCTTGAACAGGGGCCTGTTTTCAGTATCACGAAAATCTGTCCGGGCTTTAAAAATGTCTTTTCTCAGATTATCAAGCTTTTCAATGAGAACATCGATAGGCAAGGCGGGTTTCATCTGAAACATCTTGATAAAAACCATTTCAATGGCCAGTCTTGGCTGGGTTGAATGTAATATGGAAACTTCTTCTTTAAAGAGCAGATCTAAAATTTGATTCAAAAAGGTTCTGGCAACTTCCTTCACCTGGTCAAGCATCATGTCCATTTCGTGTGATGGGATATCCACCAGTCTGTCGCTTTTTTCCACCATCTTGACGACTAACAAATTCCTGAAATGCTCGATCAGATTGGCATACAGCTTTTTCATGTCATGGCCGGAGCTGTATATTTCATCCAAAATATCAAGAACTTCCGGGATTTCTCCACTTAAAATAGCCCCTGAAAGATTAAAAATAATTTCTCTGTCGATAACACCCAGTATGTCCAGAACATGTTTATGTGTAATGGCACCTTTGGTGCAAGACATCACCTGATCAAGAAGGCTCAAGCCGTCCCTCATGCTTCCGCCGGCTTCGCGAGCAATTAACTCTAAGCTGTCAACGGCTATTTTAACACCTTCTTTGGCACACAGTTCTTCCATATGCTTGGAAATCGACTCAACATCTATTCGTTTAAAATCATGTCTCTGGCATCTGGAAAGAATAGTTATCGGAATCTTGCGAGGTTCCGTGGTGGCAAAAACAAACATTACATGGGGCGGGGGTTCTTCCAGGGTCTTTAAAAGGGCGTTAAAAGCGGCTATGCTGAGCATGTGAACTTCATCAATAATATATATCTTGTAAAGGCTGTGAGCAGGCATGTACTTGACGTTTTCACGCAATTCCCTTATCTGATCGACACTGTTGTTTGAGGCACCGTCAATTTCAAACACGTCAACGGCACTTCCTGCAGTGATCTCTCTGCATGATCTGCACGCATTGCATGGAACCGGTACAGGGCCGTCCTTACAGTTCATAGCCTTTGCCAATATGCGGGCAACCGTGGTTTTTCCGGTTCCCCTTGGCCCTGAAAACAGGATTCCGTGGGCCACGCGACCGGCCGAAATAGCATTGGTTAACGTCCGTGTCACATGGTCCTGTTTTATAACCTGGCCAAAGGTTTGGGGGCGATATTTACGTGCAAGTACAAGATAGGACATAAAGAAAGTTTCCTAATCCGGACACCTGATTTTTTTTTGGCGGAGAGAGAGGGATTCGAACCCTCGGTGCCGCTTTTGACAGCACACACGATTTCCAGTCGTGCTCCTTCGGCCAGCTCGGACATCTCTCCAATAGTAATATATTCAATAACCTACAAGCTCAAATAAATTCCATTTATAAATTATGTCTTATACTAAAGAACAAAAACAATAACACCAAAGAAAGTGGATTTCAAAAAGACGTGATGGATATACAGAAAAATAGGTCCATGTATTTTTCTGGCATTAATAAAAACATTCAGATTCATCACATTCATCCATAGCGGAAAATTTCTCATAAAATTTGGTCTTGGTCAAGAGAAAGAATTGAGCGAGAATTAAAAAAAATACGTTCCAATATGCAAGGGTTGCCATATAGTTATCATATATGGCAATACGTGCTGCATCGACAATCTCTTTTCCTGCATGTAACTCAATACCGAAGGGCATGAATTTGTTCTTTATACATGGCGGTATCAATCGATTTTTTTATATCCCGGCTCAATTTTAATAGTTTTACCAGGATTGCCAATTCTTGTAAAAAAGATTTTCCGTATTTTCGGGGCATAAACATACAGATTATTATGCTTATGTTCAACCTGGTATCCTTCATCAAAGGAGAG
>JAFDBA010000164.1 GCA_019313505.1 Deltaproteobacteria bacterium | reverse complement strand
AAAAACATAGGGGCCAAAGAATTGCGTGACCGCTGTATTAAGCTTTTAAAAGATGTGGGTATCCCCTCACCTGTGCAGAGACTTAAAGACTATCCCCACCAGCTCAGCGGCGGACAGAGACAGCGAGTCATGATTGCCATGGCTCTGGCATGTGATCCGGATCTGATCATAGCCGACGAACCCACCACCGCCCTTGATGTGACCGTACAGGCTCAAATTTTGCGATTGTTTAAATCCATTCAGAAAACACGATCCATGTCCGTGCTATATATTACCCATGATCTCGGCGTAGTGGCGAATATTGCCGATCGGGTTTATGTGATGTATTCCGGCATCATCACGGAACATGGGAATACGGCCCAGATCTTTCATGATCCCCGACACCCGTATACCCAGGGACTCCTTGCATCGCTTCCCGGCCGATCAAAACGGGGGAAAAGACTGTACAGCATCCCAGGCACGGTTCCAAACCCGGCTTACAAGCCCGCGGGCTGTCCTTTTCATCCCAGGTGTCCTCATGCAATCCCAACCTGTGGCAAAGAATATCCAAAGATGTGTTATTACGGCCAGGGACATCTGGCCCGCTGCCCGGTCCTGTTTAAAAATAAAAATAGTCCTAACCAGGACAAACCCGAACCAAAAAGCATTGATAATTGAAAACTTGCGAATTTTTTTACATTAAATACACAAAATTTATCATTAAGAAACGAACTATATGGATTTGGTGAATAAAGACAAACAGATCATCCTGCGAGTACAAAATCTGAAAAAATACTTTCCAATACGCAGGGGCTTTTTTCAGAAAATCTCCGGATGGGTTGAAGCCGTTGATGATGTGAGCTTTGAAATCGAACAGGGGAAAACCCTGGGACTGGTAGGCGAGAGCGGTTGCGGAAAAACAACCGTTGCCAGACTCATTCTGAAACTTTTGAAGCCGGATAACGGAAAAATCATCTTTTGGGGAAGTGATATCGGTGAATTTAGCGAAAAAGATATGAAGCCGATTCGAAAAGAGATTCAAATCGTTTTTCCCCCTTCGGTTCATTAAATCCCCGGATGACCGCCGGCTTGTCCATCGAGGAAGGGCTGCGAATTCTGGGTCTCAAAAGGGGCAAAAAGCGTAAAGAGCGCCTTGAAAAACTCCTCGAAATGGTGGGCATGTCTCCGGATAGCGCAGATCGATACCCCCATGAATTCAGTGGCGGACAGCGACAGCGCATCTGCATCGCACGCGCCCTGAGCGTGGACCCCTCTTTTAAAAGATCTTCAGGATCGCCTGGGATTAAGTTATCTTTTCATCTCTCATGACCTCAATGTAGTAAGTTATCTGTGCAGCACGATTTCCGTCATGTACAAAGGCCAAATCATGGAGTCCGCACCCGCGGAGGAGCTTTTTGAAACCCCCCGTCATCCCTATACCCTCTCGCTCCTTTCGGCGATTCCTGATCCCGTGCCGGGTATAAGACGGAAAACAGAACTCGTGGAACCGGATCTCTCTGATTCTCTGATAACCTCCAAAGGATGCCGTTTTCAGGGAAGGTGCCCCATTGAGGAACCCCGTTGTCTGGAAGAGAAAATCGGTTTTGAAAAAGTCGGAGAAAAACACCTGGTAAGATGCTGGAAAGTTGCGGAGAAATAAAATCTAAATGCAGGGCTACTGACCTAGTGTAAATTCAGATTCAACATATTTTAATGAAGAATCCAAACCTTGAAGGCATATAAAAGATGAACGTCGAACATCGAACGTTGAACATCGAATAATGTATTCTACCATTTATAATAAAAACAAAGCGACCCGCCCGCCTAGCCTGAGCGAGCCAACAAAAGGACGAAGAGCATTGAGTACGGCTCGCGATGGCGGGCAGGAGCGCCTTCCGCATTCGACGTTCGACGTTGAATGTTCGATGTTCGATGTTCAAATTATTGCATCTGAAATTACGACTAAACCTTCATATAACGTTAAAATTATGCACACAGGTCAGGAATTCTAAAATATTGCAAGGAGGCTTTAACATGGAACCTGTATTGCTGGATAAAGACGGCCCCGTGGCGTGGCTTACATTAAATCGACCTGAGAAACGTAATGCACTCTCTCTGGAATTGATGGTAAATATGCTGAATAAGCTCAAAATTATAGAACAAGATCCAGATATCCGTGTGGTTGTCATCAAGGGAAACGGCCCGGCATTTTGTGCAGGGCATGATCTTCAAGAAATGGTGGGAGCAGACCTGGACATTCGGCATTTTGACAAGATTTTTTCAGTATGCGCAGAGATGATGCAAGCGCTTTTCAAACTCTCCCAGCCGGTCATTGCCCAGGTTCATGGCATCGCAACGGCAGCTGGATGCCAGTTGGTTGCCGCCTGTGACCTTGCCATTGCGGAAACCGGGACACAGTTTGCCACCCCGGGGGTAAAAATAGGTCTTTTCTGTTCCACCCCCTCGGTTCCCCTGGTCCGGGTTGTGGGCCGACGAAGGGCTTTGGAAATGCTCTTGACGGGTCGTTTTATTTCGGCCGAGGAAGCGGAAAAATTCGGACTCATAAACAGAATAGTTGCTCCGGACAAACTTGTGGAACAGACCAGAAACTGGGCCATGGAAATCGCTCAATACAGCCGGTATACCCTTGCTTTTGGAAAGCGAACTTTTTATAACCAGGCGGACCTGGATACCCCGTCAGCTTACAATTATGCCACTCATGCAATTGTGATGAACTGCCTGACTGAAGATGCACAGGAAGGTATGTCGGCTTTTTTGGAAAAAAGGAAACCTGAGTGGAAGAATCGTTGAAACGCTTCATATAGTTCCACGGTGGGCTCGTAATTTCAGATGCGGGCCAAAATATTTTTAAAAATCACTATGGATCAAAATAAACAAAGGGAACAGGTTACTCCCTGTTCCCTTCTGAAAATGAAGAATATAATAAATGTTAGCGCTTTGAAAACTGGAACCGTGCCCGCGCACCTTTCTGGCCGTATTTTTTTCTTTCCTTGACCCTGGCGTCACGCCGAACATAGCCGGCTTTTTTTAATGCCTTCCTGAGCTCAGGGTTAGCCAACATCAAAGCTTTGGTGATGCCATGCCGAATGGCACCGGCTTGCCCTGAAAAACCTCCGCCGGTAACATGGGCTTTTACATCAAATGATCCAAGAGTATTTGTCAAAACAAGGGGCTGTTTTACAATTGTTTTTACCACCTCAATCTTGAAATAATCATCCATGGGGCTATCATTAATGGTAATTTCCCCGTTCCCCGGCATTATCCAGGTTCTTGCGATGGCACTCTTTCGTTTTCCCGTGGCATAATAAACGTTTTCTTTATCCATATAATTCCCCGATACTTAAAGAAATTTAACTTGCTCTTCTAAAGGTCAAGAATTTCCGGTTGCTGGGCCTCATGAGGGTGCTGATTACCCGAATAAACCTTCAATTTTTTGAAAAGCTTTCTTCCCAGTCTGTTCTTTGGCAGCATACCCTTGACGGCAAAACGGATAAGATCTTCAGGCCTTTTTTCCAAAAGTTTTTCAGCGGTAATCGTCTTAAGACTCCCGATATAACCACTGTGACGATAATATTGTTTCTTCTGCCATTTTCTACCCGTCAGGGCAACCTTCTCCGCATTAACAACCACCACCCAGTCACCAGTGTCGACATGGGGTGTAAAGAGGGGGTTGTGTTTCCCCCTTAGGCGGGCGGCAATGGTACTGGCAATTCTTCCCAGAACCTTATCCCGGGCATCAACAACATACCATTTGCCCTTGTTGTCGGTATTTTTTGCACTATATGTATATTTTTTCACTATGATTTTCTCCTCTGAATATAGAACCTTGAACGTTTAAATAATAATTGTGTCTGTGTCAAGGGAAAAATTGTCTTGGCAAATTGACACAAACAATTATTTCTAATATAAACCAAGTATCAGGCATATGTAATGGAGATGTTTCGATGGAAAACTTGGAAATCGAAGTGAAATTTTATTTATCGGATATGGACCGCATACGTGATCGGATTATCGAGATCGGTGCGGTGTCCAGGGGACGGGTTTTTGAAACAAATATACGCTTTGACGATTCCGATAACAGTCTGATTCAAAAAAAATCTCTCCTGCGACTACGCCAGGATACGAAAACAATCCTTACTTTTAAATCTGAACCTCCTGTTAAAGACGATCAATTTAAAATATTAAGAGAGCTGGAAGTTGAAGTCAGCGATTTTACCACCATGAAAAATATTCTGGAATCTTTGGGGTTCCGGGAAGAACAGGTATACGAAAAATGGCGTGAAACTTTTATATTAAACAGTGCCAACATCTGCCTGGATACAATGCCCTATGGCAACTTTCTCGAGATCGAGGGTCAAAAGGAAGATATTAAGGAATTGGCATCCCAAATCGGCTTTAAGTGGAAAAAAAGAATTCTTCTTAATTACCTTGCAATATTTGATGTGATCAAGCAGAAATCAAACCTGCCGTTTTATGATGTCACATTCAGCAACTTTATAAATATCAGGTTCGACCTTGCGAAATATCTCGATCTTATTGAAGCCAATAGTCATTGACGGTCTCGTAAAAAGTCCAACTTCCGCATTGTGCTGCTTTACTTAAAGCTGTACAAGTTAAAAGTGTCTAAAGTGATCTAAAGTGCCTAAAGTTATGGTGTCGCTTCGCTCCACTGTTTTTATATAATTGACAGAATTCCTTAACTTTAGCTCACTTTAAACTTTAGTTCACTTCAAACTCTTGCAGTGATTCTTCAGGCGGGGCCGGAAACTCTGACCTGGCCTAAAGAACCAGGTTCTCAATGTAAAAATATAACCATGCTCTCTGTTTTGACATTAAACCTGCGTTTTGGATTGGCAGACGACGGACCCAATAGCTGGCAATACCGCAAAAAGGGTTTTCCCTATCTTTTTGAAAAATATCGTGCAGATTTCATCGGTCTTCAGGAAGCGAATGATTTCCAGACAGATTTTCTGAATGAACTGCTGACGGAATACGATTTTATCGGCAAACGTAGTCCTTCACCCTCCTTCTGGCAAAACAACATTATCTTTTATAAAAAAACCTGGACCTGCATCTATCGAGAACATTTCTTTCTGAGTCCAACACCCACAATACCGAGCCGTTTTCGGGAAAGCCTCTGGCCGAGACAATGCACTATCGGTATGTTTAAAAACGACAGCCACATGATCATATGTGTCAATACTCATTTTGACTTTGATACCTCGGTCCAGATCAAGAGCGCCAAACTTATTATGGAGCGGTTACTTCGTTTCCCGAGTGACATCCCTGTAATTATGGTCGGAGACTTTAACGCAATTCCCTTTAGTCCCTGCTATAACATTTTCACCGGCCATGGTCGGAAACCGGAGGAAAAGGAGTGTTATTTTAAAAATGCGTTTAAAAAACCCTTTCCGGGGACCCATCATGGATTCACAGGGAATATAAACGGAGATTATATTGACTGGATTCTCTATCACGGAAAAATCTTCAAACAAGATTGCATGGTCATCCGTGATACAATTGACGGTCTTTATCCATCAGATCATTTCCCGCTCTATGCTATATTTGACGGTTTCGTAAAAAGTCTAGGTTAGGATTTATGAAAAAATAAGTGAGCATTTCGGCTTTTGAAATACCAGTGCTATTTTTCGTAGTTAAGCCGCTTTACAAGATATGAATTACCATTTTCTGTAAGCTCCATGGAAATACTGCCGCTATTTTCCTGCCACGTCCCTTCATGTAAAAGAAAGCGGTTGAAATATTTCCCCTGGACCGAAATGTTTCCAGTGTCGGGCAACAGGGAATAATTAACCAGTTCAATCCGGTAGTTAAACGATTTGATCTTTTCCATGTTTTTTCGATATTTGGTCAGCATATCCTGGAAAGGCTTGTTGTTTTCAGTGGCATCGGAAGTGAAGAAGGTGACAAATTTATCAAGATCTTTACTGGCATATGTCTGGCAATAAATATTCAAAAAGGATTCCAACCGTTCTTTCCGGTCTTGTTGAGAAGGAATTTCTTCTTCTGTCTTAAGCTTTTGGGGTAATGATGTATCTGTTTCAGCACTAACTACCGACGTTTCAATAACCGGTTTCGCTACTAAAGACTCTTTTTTCACCTTTACTTCCAAAATCTGTTTTTCCTGCTTCCCTACAGTCTCCTGTTTTCCCGGAGAAGAAAGGTTCTCACGGGAAGCCGGAACAGGAGTTTTTGGTTGTTGTTCTTTTTTACTCTCAGCATTAGACGCTTTTTTCTTTTTATCAGGCCTGGTTGTTTTATTGAAAATGATAATTGCCTTGTCTTTGTATTTTTTTAACCTGTCAAGAG
>JAFDBA010000163.1 GCA_019313505.1 Deltaproteobacteria bacterium | reverse complement strand
CGCTTCGGGGTTGGAAACGGGAATTCCGTTGATCGTGATACTGCCCGAAGTCGGTTTGATAAAGTCGAGGAGCATGCGGACAACCGTTGTTTTGCCGGCGCCGTTCGGACCGAGCAAAGCGAAATGTTCGCCCTTCTCGATGCGATACGTTATGTTGTCGACTGCCGTAAATGTACCGAACTTTTTGATGACGGAATTAAGTTCAATCATATTAAAGGCCATTTATCACAAGTTGTTCACATTTTACAACGGAATAACACGACGGCAGGGGAGCATTGACGGCGGGAGTACGGGATATCTTTTTATTCCATCAAAAAAGGTTGCTCAAAAAAATATTAAAAAATTTAACCGGTCGACAATGAAAAAATACACATTTTTTTATTGATTCTTTTTCTTTTCCTGCTTCTCCTTGCGTTTTTCTTTAATGGTTTTTGCCGGCTTCTTTTTCACATCCTTTTTGCTGTCTCTTGGCTTTCCCATTTTTTCCCTCCTGAGCAAAGCATTGACGTATCAGCCCGGAAATTGCACGGGTTTGGAGCGTTCTTACAGGGTACCAGGAGCAAAGCTGTTGTGAACCGCTGGAAGCCCTTAATTATAATAGATTATCATCGGCTTTCCCAAATGGCAAGTAAAGAATCCTGACCCAAAGGACCAGGCCTTGGTTTGTCCCTGAAAGGTGCTGTTTTACTTAAAGCCGTACAAGTTAAAAGTGCCTATATCTGGTTAGCCGGTTAACCGGTTAGCCCGTTGTCCGGTATTAAATTACGGGCCAACGGGCACAACCTTTTTTAACTTTAGTTCACTTCAAACTCTTGTAGAGATTTTTCAGGCAGAGCCGTAAGTTCCCGGTTATTTGTCTCGCTTAGGTAGTGTCCATCCAGAAATGATAGATTTTGGTTTCCGGCAAGGCCCGAGCGAGTTTTCAACCGCAGGCATAGCGCGCTATTTCGAGGATTGAAAACGAGCGAGAACGCCGCCGGGGGCCGAAAGATACCGTTTATGGATGGACACTGGGTAATGTCTCCTTTACCCTTTTCCAGGTCTTGTCGGGATCGAAAATCTTCATCTCCTCAGCGATACGCGTGGTATCCTTGCCAAGATCTTTTTGATAAATGATACCTTCCTGGTTCACAATAAAGGTCATGACAGCGGAATTCCCGTATTCCGCGGGATATGCGACCAGGGCAAAGCCTAAAAGCATTTTCCCTTTAACCACATAATCGTACGCACCTCCTTGGACATGTTGCCCCTGGCCCTTGAGTATTTTGAAATAATACCCGTGGAACGGCGAAAGGTCCTCATCAGCGTATCCTTCTTTTGCCGCCTGCGCAATAAGAGGCCCGAGAGGACTCTCTTTTTTGCCTTTCTTCACCTCCCAGTAGAGCCCGTCGCGTTTGCCCCGGGTGCTGATGAGCTTCTGGGCGAATTCCACCACGCCTCCGCCTCCGCAATCCTTGCTCGCGTATTCATGCTGTGCGTCGGTATAGGCATGAAGCACGTCCATAACATGCAGCTCATTTCTGCCGATTCTCCGGTTCAGAATCTCCTGTTTCCCTTGTTCTGTGTCGAATACCCATTTTGCACCTGCCTTGACGATGGGAATCGGCAAGGGCCAGTTGTCCTTGCCGATACAGAACGTCACTTTATCTGCTGACACTTTTTGAAGTATATTCATCCGGTCATAGGCCTTGAGGAATTTTTCCCGTCCGATCCTGTCTGCCACGTCATCACCGGAAAAGATCAGTTCCCTGCTCTCTGGACCCAGAATGGCGAGTATTTCTTCCATGTCATTCGCCCTGACTGCAGTAACCAGAGACGTCACCGCCTCTTCAGGCGAGGAAAAGCTACGATGCGCTGTGCCTCCGGCATGCAAAGATGAAACGGCCCAGAGCAAGAACAGGATGCCGGAGATAAGGCAAGCCAGCACAGTCAACCAACCCTCCTCATTGTTCTTATATAATGCAATGCTATTCATTTTCCCTCCCTTGTTTATATCAATCCTCCTAAATTTTCACTACCGTTCTTTTGGTCTGCTATCTGTGATATCCGCCACCTTGTCGCCCGCTGCCCTGGCGCTGTAGGTTGCCACCCTGACTTTTCATGTGACCACCCTGGCGACTTATTTTTTCGCTCCCGCGGCTTTGGATCCCGCGTTCGCTTGCCTTGCGTTCAAAACTTCCGTTGCCAACGCCATGGAAGGGAGTATTCCGGCCTTCAGGTACCTGAAGTTTTTTTCCCTCGGGCTTTGCTCTGGACGCGCCGGCCCTTTCCCGTGGTTCTTGGGTGCGCTGGATCCTTTCACGTTCAGTTTTAACCTGAGGCACATCCGCTTTTTTCCGACGTTCATCGGTGCGCCGGACCCTTTCACGTTCAGTTCTTATCCGGGACACATCCGCTGCTACCTGACGTTTGATGGGGGTCCTCGACGGTTTAATCGCCCTTGTTTTATTGTCTCTTACCGGGTACCCCCGCATTTCCGGGCCAGGTGCCGTTCTTCGATACGGTCTCTTTCCGAATCTATCACTGGTTCTTCTGTCCCTGTAAGCAACGCCTCTTCTATGAACAGGATCATGCCGCCAGGAAAACCGGTAGTCGGAATAATACCTGTTGGGGAATCTGTGGAATCGTCTCGCTTTATGCACGTCTATATAAATGTGGTGACTATGCCAGTCGAACCAGCTCCATGCAAATAAATCGATTCCGATAAAAAAGCGAGGGCCGAAGCTGATAAAACCGCCGGTTATAATTACACCGGGGGGATAGTACCAGTAATAGGGCGGATATGCAGGATACCACCACGGTCCATAGACATAGAGCGGATCGTAGACCGGCACATAGACAACCTGACGGACGGCAGGCTCAATCCTGATGGCATCCTCTTCGTGGATGACTTTCTGTTCTTTGGTTGTCTTGAGATTTCCCTGCGTCTCGGCTTTTCGCCGCAATTGCTGTATGGTCGCCATCACGTCATCATTTTGACTCAGAAAGGCGTCTCCCAGTTTACTGGTTTGGTCAAGTTTGTCACTCATTGCAAAAAGCACGTCAGGGAAATGACAGAGCGATTTTATGCTGGGGTCCCAAGATTTTTCCTTCAGGGCGTCGTCCAGCGCATCGCCGGTTAGCGTTTTGTTCTGTTGCACCCAACGCTCGGCCTGGACGACCTCCAGCGGATAGGTGGATGCCATCAGTATCTGGGCGATCAGCGAATCGGGATACAGAGCGATCGGCGCAAGCATCTGATCCAGCTCTTCCTTCCTGAATCTGTCTGTTTGCTCTGGTTGCTCGAGATCCTGCGCAGGTATTCCGGAAGGTATGAAGAGCATGGCGATAATCATCCATGCCAACCCTCCCATAATGAGTCTTGCAGCTCTCATAATGTCTCCTTTCGCGCTTGTGAAAAAATCCAGGCGCATGGTGAGCCCATGTGAAATAACACTAAAATTCCGGTGATTACGACGATCTTAGAAATGATATTAACAACGGGTGAACGCCCTATTCTCCGGAAGAAGTTTTCATCCAACGGACTCCTTTTCTGATCAAAAATAATCACTGTTCGACCTCCTGATATATGTGGGAGGCCGAACAGTCGGGGGTTATAATGAGATGCCCTATCCTTTGTTGCAGTTTGCACCTTCAATTTTAAGCGGAGTCCTGCGATGTTTTTTATTTCTATGCATTTTACCTTCCTTTGCATGGTGATGCAAGTCAAACATCTTCAGTTTTTTTAGTTGATCCGCAGTTAACAGCTTTCCAACTGCCAGGCGAGCCTCAATTTTCCGGACAAACAATTTGCCTTTTAGATCTGAAATCTTTTGGGCGAGTTGGAGAATCTCCGACTCGTTTACGGGGTCGGCGGAAAACAGTTTTTCCATTTCAAGGTGAAGACCGTCGAGTTTAGATTTCAATTGCAGACGCTTTTCACGATGGGCAAAATCCGCTTCCCGGATTCCCTTGACCTGTTCGTCGGTGAGCCCGAGTTCCTGAACCATTTTTGGGTTCCGCCAAATTCCCAAAGGCGACATGTGATGCTTTTTCATGCCAAATCTCTTGTCAGGCTTGCAGTCGCCTGGCGTAAATGCTCCAGCAAAAGCCGGAATGAGAAATACCGTAACCAAAAGAACCATTGCACCGGTAAAGAATTTTTGTCTAAGATTCGAATTCATGGTGTACCTCCTTTTTTGAGATTGTTGGTTTTCAAGGAATTTTTCCCTCGATTTTGAATTTATTATAAGGAACGAATGTAAAGAATTTATGTTGATTCCAGGGCAAAATTGTAAATGTTTTGTAAAGTATATTGCACTGATGATATGAATCATATAAATAACAGGAGCAGGTAAGACGGATATTACGATTGGGTATAGTTATGGAGAATCAGGAAAATTCGCCTTCCAGAATTAAAGTCTTGATTGTCGATGATGACAAAAAGCTTTGCAGGCTGGTCAGGGACTACCTTGAGCCTATGGGTTATGATGTGGATGCTGCCCACACGGGAACCCATGGACTGGAAAAGGTCTTGGCCGGCAATTTTCACGTGGTTATTCTCGATGTCATGATGCCGGAAATGGACGGGTTCGAAGTGTTGAAAAGGTTGCGCAAGGAATCGGACATACCGGTATTGATGCTTACCGCGCGTGGCGATGAGACCGACAGAATTGTGGGGCTCGAGATGGGGGCCGATGATTATTTACCCAAGACCTTTTCCACACGGGAACTTTTAGCGCGCCTTCGCGCCGTGACCCGCCGATCTTTCAAATCCGAACGTCAACCCGCCCCCGATACCATGGATAAAACATTGATTCTGGGAAATCTCCAAATCAGCCAAACCTCCCGAACGGCCCGGTTGGACGATAATATATTGAACCTGACACCCATCGAATTCGATCTTCTGATGTACCTGGCCAAGGCTGCAGGGCGGGTATTAACACGGGATCAGCTTTTGGACGCCGTTGCCGGTCGAAGCTACGATGTCTTCGACCGCTCAGTGGATGTCCATATCTCCTCGCTGCGACGGAAGCTGGGAGATGATTCCCGAAATCCCAGATTCATTAAAACCGTTCGATCCGCCGGGTATATGTTTATAGACCCGAGGAGTCAGGAATTATGAAGCCTTTTTCATCGTTAT
>JAFDBA010000162.1 GCA_019313505.1 Deltaproteobacteria bacterium | reverse complement strand
AAGCCATGTGGGCAGCATAGGCGGTCTGATGGCCGTTAAAAAAAGGGTTTGCCATTTGGCAGGATCACATCTTCTGGATACCCAGGACGGTTCTTACAATATATCCTATGTTAAAAAATATCTCCCAGATGTCAAAGTAAAACTGGTGAATCTTGTTCTTCGGGATCAGGGGCTGATTGTACTTCCTGGAAATCCCAAGGCAATCAACGGCATTGAAGATCTTGGCCGTAATGATATTACTTTTATCAATCGACAGGCAGGCTCCGGCACAAGAATTCTTCTCGATTTTCGCTTAACAAAGCTGGGCATCGAGCCCTCTTGTGTGGCACAAGAATTCTTCTCGAT
This sequence comes from Deltaproteobacteria bacterium, assembly GCA_019313505.1. Lineage (GTDB taxonomy): Bacteria > Desulfobacterota > Desulfobacteria > Desulfobacterales > UBA11574 > S5133MH16. Next base: position 5,184 of record JAFDBA010000162.1, on the reverse strand, counting down.
TTTCGCTTAACAAAGCTGGGCATCGAGCCCTCTTGTGTCAACGGATATGAGAACGAGGAATTTACCCATATGTCGGTAGCTGTGGCTGTGCTCAGCAGCACCGTGGATGTGGCCCTTGGAATTTACGCCGCCGCAAAGGCCCTGAATCTCGATTTTATCCCGGTTGTCACGGAACAGTATGACCTGATTATCCCAGAAATATATTATGAATCCGAAAACATCCGGATCCTCCTTGAAACCATTAATTCTCCCGAGTTCAAAAAGAGAGTGGAATCTTTAGGGGGCTACTCGACTAAAAAAACAGGAAAAGTAATTATATAATCGCGGGTTGTTCATGAACAGTATAGTATTGAGTAAAAAGAAAAGAATAAGAAAATGGCTTCAAGAAAAAGGATCTTTTGGACAGGATAAAAAACAAATACAACTTAATTGATCATACGGCGGATTTCGGCCTCCGTGTTTTTGGTTCGGATTCAAAAGAGCTTTTTGCCAACGCCGCATTGGCCCTGTTCGACCTTATTACTGATATCGATCACTTAAAAGGCCTTGATTCCTGTAACATTGAGGTGTCAGGGGATGACTGGTCCGATCTGATGGTAAACTGGCTCAGAGAGATTTTGTACCTGTGGAACGGCAAAGAATTGCTCGTAAAAAAGGTCCGAATTCTGTCCCTGTCTGAAACTGAACTGGCAGCAACCGCCAAATTTGATCCCTTTAACCCTGATCGTCATATCATCAAAACCGAAATCAAAGCAGTAACTTATCACCAGATCCAGGTAAACAGCAGCCCTTCCGGATGGGAGGCGATGATCATATTTGATATTTAGAAGGGTTATTTTATACCTATGGGAATTCTTGACACACTTTTCCCTTCACGATAAAATGATTTTATATGAAAATTTCAAGTTAAATAGGACGCAGATTTTCGCAGACCCGCCTGCCATTGCAAGGCACGAGCGGGCAGGCGGGTCTGTGTCCCAAAAAAGGAAACCATGGAAATTAAAAAAATAGACAAATACCGGTGGGAGTTGCCCAAAACCGGAAACATGCGCGTACCGGGAATTATTTACGCAACAGAATCGATGCTCAACGCCGAAAAACAGAAAGAACCGTTAAAACAGGTGGCAAACGTTGCAACCCTTCCGGGCATTTTAAAAGCATCTCTTGCCATGCCGGACATGCACTGGGGGTATGGGTTTCCCATCGGCGGGGTTGCGGCCTTTGACTGGGAATCGGGCATCATATCTCCGGGGGGAGTGGGATATGACATTAACTGCGGGGTACGCCTGGCAACAACCTCCCTTGTGGAAAAAGAAGTACGTCCAAAACTTGAAAATCTTGTGAATGCGCTTTTTCGGGGCATTCCTTCCGGCTTGGGTTCAAAAGGTTCTATCAAGCTTTCCATACCCGAAGAAAAAAAGGTCCTCCAAATGGGCAGCAAGTGGGCGGTCAACCGGGGTCTTGGAGAAGCGCTGGATTTGGAACATACGGAAGATGGCGGGTGTATGCCGAATGCCGACCCCGACGTGATCAGTCAAAGGGCTCTGGAAAGGGGGCGCCAACAGCTCGGAACCCTGGGTTCAGGAAATCATTTCCTTGAAATCGGCGTGGTAGAAGCGGTTTATGATATACCGGCAGCCCAAGCATTCGGGCTGTTTGAAGACCAGGTGACCCTGATGCTCCATACCGGTTCCCGAGGTTTGGGGTATCAAATTTGTGACGATTTTCTGGCTTTTATGACAAAGCATGTAAAAAAGCTGGGGTTTGATCTTCCGGATCGACAGCTTGCCTGCGCCAGAATTCAATCCAAAGAAGGAATGCGCTATTATAACGCCATGGCCTGTGCCGCAAATTATGCCTGGACCAACCGGCAGATTTTAATGCACAATTCTCGTGAAATACTTCTCAGAGTACTCGGTATCAGCCCCAGAGATCTTAACATGAAACTGCTTTATGACGTATGCCACAACATCGCAAAAAAAGAAGTCCATGTTATCCATGGGAAAAAACAGACGGTCTGTGTTCACCGAAAAGGCGCAACCCGATCTTTTCCGGCCGGACATGAGGCCCTGTGCGATCAATATCGCCCTGTGGGACAGCCGGTAATTATTCCCGGTGATATGGGTACGGCTTCATATGTACTTGCGGGTACGGAAAAGGCCATGCAAGAAACATTCGGTTCCACATGTCACGGCGCCGGGCGTGTTTTAAGCCGAAAAGCTGCAAAAAAGGCCAGTAAAGGACGGGCCATACAAAGGGAACTCGAAGACAAGGGAATTCTGGTCAGATGGACCGGCAGATCCACCCTGGCTGAAGAGATACCCGAGGCTTACAAGGATATTTCCCAAGTGGTTGAGGTGGTCCATGAAGCCGGAATTTCAAAAAAGGTGGCAAAACTCAGACCTATCGGTGTGGTAAAAGGATAGATAGTTATGCAAACTTTTCAGGCTGTAATACTGGGCGCAATTCAAGGCTTAACCGAATTCTTACCTGTAAGCAGTTCGGGACACCTGGTGATTTTTCAACATATTTTCGGACTTAAAGAGCCGAAGCTTATTTTTGATATCAGCGTTCACCTGGGAACTCTTATAGCGGTTATATTTTTTTTTTGGAAAGAAATACATGCTATTATAATCTCCATATCCCGTTTTACAATCCTGTATTTTAAAAAAGAGGTTCCTTTTGACCATGTTTATAAAGATGTCGATATAAAACTGGCTGTACTTATTGTTATCGGAACGCTTCCCACGGCAATACTCGGCCTTTTGTTCCATAGGATTGCGGATCAGCTTTTTTCATCAGTGGTTTTAGTCGGCCTTATGCTAATTTTAACCGGCTTGCTTTTAATTCTTACAGCTCGAATAAATAATTATGGCAAAAGTATCGAACGTTTTTCAATTAAAGATGCCTTGATTATAGGACTAATGCAGGGCATTGCCATAATACCCGGAATTTCAAGATCCGGTTCGACCATTGCTGTAGGGCTCTTCCTTGGCCTGGAACGGGAGACAGCGGCCCGGTATTCTTTTCTTCTGTCAATACCGGCAATTATAGGAGCAAGTATTCTGGGATTAAAAGACATTTCGGCCAATCCTCCCCCCCAGCTTATCCCCACGTTGATCGGCACTTTTACAGCATGTTTGGTTGGATACGGTGCACTTAGATTACTGGTTTACATAGTTAAAAAAGGTCGTTTGCATATTTTCGCGCCCTACTGTTTTATTGCAGGAATCATAGCTTTAATTATGGGATTATAAAAAAGGAGACTATCATGAATCCGGAAATGTTCAGAGAATACGATATCAGAGGAATTGCAGGAAAGGATATGACAGAAAATGATGTGATGCTGATTGGAAAAGGTGTCGGGACTTTTCTCAGGAATCATGGTCGCTCACAGCTTGCCGTGGGCCGTGATTGCCGTTTGACTTCCGACCTCTATTCTGAAAAAATCATCGAGGGATTACGGTCAACCGGATGTGATGTGCTCGACATAGGAGTTTGTCCCACCCCGGTTTTCTATTTCTCAATCCAGCATTTTGACCGGAAAGGGGGAGTGATGGTTACGGCCAGCCATAATCCCGGCGAGTATAACGGTTTCAAACTCTGTATTGATTTGGATTCAATTCATGGCCAAGATATCCAGAAAATTTTAGGGATAATTACTGAAAAATCATTTGTGCAGGGGAAAGGCTCTCTTTCTGCAGCCGACGCTGTCACGCCCTATCATGAATTTTTAATCAATAATATAACCATATCCCAACCAATCAAAGTTGGTGTGGATGCGGGTAACGGTACCGCAGGGGTGGTTTCCGTACCGATATTGAAGAACCTTAATTGTCAAGTTTACGATATTTACTGCGACATGGACGGCACTTTCCCAAACCACGAAGCCGATCCCACGGTGGCAAAGAACATGCAGGACCTTATCGCCATGGTAAAGGAAAAGGGATTGGATGTGGGGATCGGTTATGACGGTGACGGCGATCGAATCGGCGTAGTGGATGAGAAAGGGAACCTTGTATTCGGTGACCAGCTCATGATCATATTTGCCAGGGAGATCCTTTCGAGAAAACCCGGGGCAACATTCATATCCGAAGTAAAATGTTCAAAAACAATGTATGACGACATCGAAAAACACGGCGGCCGGGCCATTATGTGGAAAACCGGACACTCTTTGATTAAAAAGAAAATGAAACAAGAAAAGGCTGAACTGGCCGGTGAGATGAGCGGCCATATGTTTTTTGCCGATCGATATTTCGGTTTTGATGATGCCACCTATGCTTCTTGCAGACTCCTTGAGATATTAACCCAAACAGGAAAGAAAATATCCGAACTTTTGTCTGATGTCCCTAAAACATTTTCCACACCCGAAATACGTGTTGAATGCCCGGATGATGAAAAGTTCGGCGTTGTTAAAAAGGCGACCGAATTTTTCCGCACGAGGTACAATGTTATCGATATCGACGGTGTTCGGGTTCTGTTTGAAGACGGGTGGGGCCTTGTACGCGCATCCAACACCCAGCCGGCCCTGGTGCTGCGTTTTGAGGCCATGTCTGAAGACAGGCTTTCAGAGATAAGAAATTTAATCGAGTCTGTTCTGGCTGATATTCAAAAAGCGTAAGGGTTTGCGCAAAAATAACTTCGCAGAATTGGCGCTCAGATTTGGTTCGCCCCTGACAGGGGCTGTTTTACTTAAAGCCGTACAAGTTAAAAGTGACTATATCTGGTTAGCCGGTTAGCCGGTTAGCCCGTTGTCCGGTATTAAATTACGGGCTAACGGGCTTAACGGGCCAACGGGCACAACCTTTTTTAGCTTGAGTTCACTTTAAACTCTTGCAGTGATTCTTCAGGTGGAGCCTGAAAACTCTGACCTGACCTGAAGGACCATGTTTTTCAGGGCAAAATAAAGCCATCCTCTTTAATGTGGATGGCTTTGTGTTTAAAAACAATTTGAATGAATAAAATCGATAAAAAAATATTTGGCACCCTGTTTTTTTCCATATTCGGTACGGTAACCGGTGTAGGAATCGTGGTCCCCTTGCTTCCTGTTTATGCCCATAATCTTGGTGCGAGCGGCATATACATCGGTTTGATATTCGGGTCTTTTTCCCTGTCCAGAACCTTCTTGCTCCCTTATTTCGGCAGATATTCAGATAAAAAAGGACGAAAACCGTTTATCGTTGC
>JAFDBA010000161.1 GCA_019313505.1 Deltaproteobacteria bacterium | reverse complement strand
AACTGGATTTAAAAGACTATGTGGACAATCTTGCTGTTGTGGTTCATATGTACAGAGAAATTTTGAATGTAGATGCTGCCATTGGTATATTTGTGGACAAGGAACGAAACAAGTGCATGGTCATCGGTAGGAGTAATGCCGACGGCCTGGATATAGGCGGAATCATGCGGAACATGGGCGGAGGTGGACATCCTGCTGCCGGATCCGCTATACTTAAATCAGTGAATCCGGATGCTGTAGAAGATACCATTAGGACACTGATCCAGGGAAATCAGCAGGCATCCGCACAGGTCAGTGATCTTATGTCTTTCCCTGTTTTTACCGTGCCGCCGGACACGCCCATGAAAACGGTGGCTTCGATTTTAAGAAAAAAAGGGTGTACAGGTCTCCCGGTCGTAGAGAATGACAAAATTGTCGGCATGATTTCAAGAAGGGATTTTAAGAAAGTCAAAAAAGAATCCCAGCTAAAGGCTCCGGTAAAAGCTTTTATGATCACCAAGGTAACGACAATTGCGCCTGGCAAGAGCCCGACTCAAGCCGCCCGCCTTATGATCAAACAGGACATTGGTCGGCTCCCTGTCGTGGAGGATGATCATATTATCGGAATTTTGACACGTTCGGATACCATGCTCTATTTTTATGATCTTCAACCGGATTGAGAAAAAATATAATGGTCAGGCTGTCATCTTCCATCAAGTGCTTTTCAAACCGATTAGGATTACTTTGCAGAAATCCTACGCCATACAAGGCCGGCATAGACCCCCCCGGCGCTTTCCGAAAAAAAACCCCGCCAAGAGGCTTTGGCGGGGCAGGTAATATCCAATGTCGGACTTCCGATTTCCAAATAATTTTTTCTCAGGCCCTTAACAATCTCTTAATGTTTGAAACTCCTCTGTCCGGTATAGACCATTGTGGCGCCGACCTCATTGCAGGCCTCGATGGACTGGTAGTCATTTTCTGACCCACCCGGCTGAATCACGGAGGTAACCCCTTCCTGGAGTCCAACGTCCACTCCGTCTCTAAAAGGAAAAAAAGCATCACTGACCATGGCAGCGCCAATCAGCCCGCCTTTTTCATTTGAAACCTTATCATCAATTTCCGCTTTTTTATCTTCATCTTTTAGATCGTTATAGGGAATACCATGCATTTCGAAGCAGTAACGGTCTGCCAGCTTTCGGTAGGCCTTGTCTCTTGCAATTTCTGCAACCCCCACTCGGTCCTGCTCACCGGTTCCGATGCCCACGGTTACCTGATCTTTAACATAAATTACTGAATTTGATGTTACCCCTGATTCCACAAGCCAGCCAAAGAGCATGTTTTCGTATTCCTGTTCGGTGGGTTCCCGGTTGATCTTGTATTGTTTGCCCTTATATTCGCATTCGGCAAGTTTTAGGTCTTCCTTATTGCGGGCTGCAGGAACAAAAGACCACTGGGCGATAATACCGCCGTCAATCAGGCTTTTGAATTCCACACATCTTTTACCCACAAATGTCTGCAACCGGTCAATATTTCCAATACGGATAACCCGGAGATTTTTTTTCTTGGCAAAAACATCCATGCTCCCTTCTTCAAAATCAGGAGCCACCACAACTTCGGCGTATTGTTCGGTAATGGCTTGAGCTGTTGCTTTGTCAACAGCTCTGTTGACTGCAATGCATCCCCCAAATGCCGCCACCCTGTCAGCAATGTTTGCTTTTTGATATGCGTCTACCAATGTATCAGATCTGGCAACACCGCACGGATTGTTGTGTTTAACAATTACGACGGTGGGTTTATCCACAAAATATCTAAGGATGTTCAAGGAATTGTCCGCATCGGTCAGGTTGGTTTTGCCGGGATGCTTTCCGGACTGCAAAAGCTCAATGTCTGAAGCCAGATATTGGCCTGGCTGAATGGTTTCGGTCTCCCCCAGAACCAGGTTTCCGTTTGCCAATTTGTAAAGTGCTGCTTCCTGACCGGGATTTTCACCGTATCTTAACCCTTTTTGTATATTATCAATGGTCCAGGCAACTTTTTCATAAAACATGGTTTGCCTTTTATCCTGATCCACAAAACTGATTTCCATATTGGGAGGAAAGTGATCATCCATTATCGTTCGATACATTTTTTTCAGATCTTGTGTCATTGTTTGCTCCTTTTAATTGTAAAAAATTCCTTCAAACCCATCATTTTTACCCAGCCTGCCCCGTAGGTCCGGCAGATCGTACTGGGGTGAAACTTTTCTCTATTTCACCGGGGCCATTACTCCATCATTCCAAATGGAGCGAAGCCCTTAAGTTCGTCTCCTAATATTCATAACATACCGTTACATCCTCAATGGCTCTGGAACCCAAAAAGTCGGCGATGGTGCGGTCGTAGTCGGCTGTGTATTCAAACGCCTTTTGCGCCAACCGATAGCGAAGTTCCAGCGATATAGAGCCGTTATTTGCTTTCATCTCAGATATGATCGCCTCATAGTCAGACGGGTCAACAACAGATGCTACCCTCAAATAATTTTTTGCTGAAGCCCTTATCATACACGGCCCTCCAATATCGATATTTCCCCGAGCCTGTTCAACGGTTACGTCGGGTTGTGAGATCGTATCCTTAAAAGGATAGAGATTACCGATAACCATGTCGATATGAACGGAATCTGTTCGTTTTATATCATCATTATGGGCGTCATTGTACGTTTCGGTGAGCAGCCCGAGATATATCTTAAAATCGAGTGTCTTTACAAGACCGCCCTGTGTTTCCGGCTGACCTGTGTAATCCGAAACCTGGGTGAGACAGGAATCAGCCTTTTCTCCGAGGATCTCTTTTATTTTCTTGTAAGTACCTCCTGTTGAAAAAATCTTTATTTCAGGATTTATCTTCAGCAGTTCAGGTATAAACTTTTCCAGACCGGTTTTGTCAAAAACGCTTGCAAGCACGTGTTTTACCGTTACAAGATCATCAATTTTTGCGACCACATTAACACTCATAGCATTTACCTCTTTTCTTCACACTTTTTTAAACCGTTGAAAGAACTGCTCCATGAAACCATGGTGCTCATCAGTCAGTCACATGCTTTATCCGATTTTATGGTTCATAGTCAACATCGAATTTGAAACAAACCAAATTGTTTTTTTTCAGCATATCGAATTTTTACGAGACCGTCAAAACTTGTTTTGACACGAATAGCATCACCATATATAGACAGCAGGATATATTTTGTCAAATATGTGACTTGATAATTTCACTTACCGTTATCCAATCATAAATTCAAGAGGATGCCATACAAAACATGTTTAATTTTTTGACCGTGAGTATCATTTTCATATTCGGCATGTGCATCGGAAGTTTTTTGAATGTCTGCATATACAGGCTGCCAGCCTCAAAATCTATTGCAAATCCTCCACGTTCAATCTGTCCAAACTGCAACAGTCACATTCGCTTTTATGACAACATTCCTGTTTTAAGTTATATCTGGCTTAAAGGCAGATGTCGTAATTGTGATACACCGATATCTTTTCGCTATCCCATGGTTGAAGTGATGAGCGGAACTGTTGCGGTGGCTCTGCTTTTTAAGTTTGGTCTGTCCCTGGAAAGTTTGGTATACTTTGTCTTTATTTCATCTCTGCTCGTAATAACCTTTATTGATCTTGATCACAAAATCATACCGGATGTCATCTCTTTACCCGGAATCCCCATCGGCCTGGTTGCTTCTTTTGCTTTGCCGACAATAACTTTAAAAGCTTCGGCACTCGGCTTGCTTATCGGGGGGGGTAGCCTTTGGTTTGTCGCATGGGCATATAACCTGATTGCCCACAGAGATGGAATGGGGGGCGGTGATATCAAACTTCTGGCAATGATTGGAACCATTATCGGCTGGAAAGGGGTAATTTTTACTATTTTTGCGTCATCGGTTATGGGTTCGTGTGTAGGTATAACAATGATGCTGATCAAAGGCAAGAATATGAAGTTCGCTATTCCCTTTGGCCCTTTTCTGTCTATTGGAGCAATTGCTTATGTTTTTTTCGGAGCGCAATTTATAGCCTGGTACTTAAATTAATTTCCATCCAGAAATGGCTATTTTGCCCAAAATAGATTTATGGATGGACACTAGTTAATCCAGTGAAGCTATGGAATCTACTACGCAATTGTCACTTTAAGATACAAATCCCCCCGTTGACCATCGGGTGTTGTTTTGCCCAAACTTTTCAGTTTCAGCTTGCTCCCTGCTTGCACGCCGGCAGGGACGGTTACTCTTACCAGTCGTTTTTGAAATCCCCAGGGGATGTTTACCAGTTTAATCGTTCCGGTAAGCGCCTCAAATGATGTGATGGTTATCGTACCATAGAGGTGGGGATCTTTTCCTGGGCCCACGGGCCTGATAACCTGAAGGCGATGGGTCTTTTTCTTTGCAGTGACCCGGCGTAATTTATGGGTGACTCCGGTCTCAGGCAAAGCAAGGAAGATTTTCAAATAAATAATACCGAAGATAAAGCCGCCTATGTGGGCCCACCAAGCAATACCGCCGATACTCCCGTGGCTTCCGGTAGCACTAATAAACTGGAGTACAAACCAGAGACCAAGGAAGAAAAAAGCAGGAATTTCAACAAACCAGGGGATAAAGATGATAGGAATGAGTGTTAATATCTTAGCATTTGGATGAAGGATCAAATAAGCTCCCATGACCCCCGCGATGGCTCCGCTGGCTCCTATGGTAGGCATATTGGAATTAAGATTGAAGATAAGATGGGATAAACCGGATGTTATTCCACAAAGCAGGTAAAAAACGATGTAACGCAAAGGCCCGAGGCGATCTTCGACATTATCACCGAATATGTAGAGGAACCACATATTTCCAAGAAGGTGCCAGAACCCGCCGTGGAGAAACATGAAAGAAAGCAAAGAGAAAAACTGCTGGCCCGTTGTAAAATAAGATGTAATCTGGGGGATCGAGTAGCGAGCGGGGACAAGACCATAAATATAGACAAAACGATTTATATCCGGGACCAGCGTTACCTGTACCAGATAGATAACCACGTATGAGGATTTTTGTTCAAGATCAAGGCATGTGAAAAAAATAACCACAGGCATATGTTTAATATTCCGAGGATTATTTTTTGAACATAACGCAGATATGGGGCAAAAAGACCATTATGGATGGACACTAATCAGCTGCCTCGATCCTCATACTAATATCCACACATCTTGCAGAATGGGTCAGGGCTCCTACGGATATGATATCTACTCCGGTATCTGCCAGGGATTTAAGAACGCTTTTTGTTACATTCCCTGATACTTCAACAACTACCCTTCCATCAATAAAGGCCGTGGCCTCTTTTATCTGTTCTATGCTCATATTATCGAGCATGATAACATCTGCACCGGCGTTCAGAGCGTCCTTGACCTGGCCCAGGGTGGAGACCTCCACCTCTATTTTGACAAGATGTGATACTTTATTCCGGATACGGTCAACCGCCTTTTTGATACCACCACAGGCAGCATTGTGATTATCCTTGATCAAAACACCGTCATACAGCCCCATCCTGTGGTTATAGGCTCCGCCCATTCTAACGGCATATTTTTCTAAAACACGCCAGCCTGGTGTGGTCTTGCGGGTATCGACAAGACGCACCCTTTTATTTGCAAGTTCATCCACATATGAACGCACATAAGTAGCAATGCCGGAAAGACGCTGAAGAAAATTCAAGGCAGTTCGCTCACCCGAAAGCAGAGCGTGGAGTTTACCCTCAACGTTTGCTATGGTTTTACCATCATCTATGGTATCACCATCAATATACGCGGGTCTGAACACAACTTTGGAGTCAAGGTGCTTAAAAACCTGCCAGGCCATATCAAGGCCTGCAAGGATAAAAGGTTCTTTGGCGATGATTACCCCTTTGCCTGCAAGATCGGGATCCACAAGATTATCAGTTGTAATGTCTCCCGAACCGATGTCTTCTTCCAGGGCTATTTTTATGAGATGTTGTGTTGAATGCATGATAGACTCGGGGTACCCTTAGGCACTTAGCATTTATTTTTGTGTTTTTTGTCAGTAATGTCCGGTTAGGTTTTTGCATGTAACCGGAAACGTTTTTGTTCTTTGAAAAAGAATGAATCAGTAGAGATACCAGAGTCACGAAGTTCGTTTTGTATTTGTATCC
>JAFDBA010000026.1 GCA_019313505.1 Deltaproteobacteria bacterium | reverse complement strand
GGATGTTACCGGCAATTTGATGTTACCGGAAGGTGTAGAGATGATAATGCCCGGTGACAATGTGACAATTAGTGCGGAGCTTATAACGCCGATAGCCATGGAAAAAGAATTAAGATTTGCAATCAGGGAAGGCGGACGGACGGTAGGCGCAGGTGTTGTAAGTGAAATTATCGAATAAAGAGAAAGATTAACAAATGATAATGAATACTAAAATCAGGATCAGGCTCAAGGCATATGATCATAAGCTTCTGGATCAATCCGCAGGAGATATTGTAGATACGGCCAATAAAACAGGAGCAAAAGTTGTTGGGCCGATACCTCTTCCAACAAGAATCAATAAGTATTGTGTTCTGCGGTCTCCCCATGTTGATAAAAAATCTCGAGAACAGTTTGAAATAAGGACACATAAACGGCTTTTAGATATTCTGGAGCCGACTCAGCAAACAGTTGATGCTTTGATGAAACTAGATCTTTCTCCTGGTGTAGATGTAGAGATAAAATTGTAGTACGAACTTAGTTTGCTTTGCTCATCCCGTTATATAGCGGGATATAATTTCCAAAACATTAAGTCATCTGGTTATAGCCAAATAAGATTGATAAAAGTTGATGAATTCTACATTCTATGAATTTACCAAAAAGGATAGAATAAAAGTATAATGTGTAAAGGACTGATAGGTAAAAAATTGGGAATGACGGCAATGTTTACCTCTGATGGTAAATATATACCGGTAACGGTTGTTCAAGCCGGCCCGTGTGTGGTTACCCAGATAAAGAATATGTCTTCTGATGGATATAGTGCAATCCAGCTGGGCTTTGGTGAGAAGAAAAAGTCTCGTATTAACAAACCGATGCAGGGGCATTTTAAAAAAAGCGGGGCAGGGTGTTTTGAATTCCTGCGTGAAGTCCCCGTGGATGATTCCAGCGAATATAAACTTGGCCAAACAGTAAATCTGGATCTGTTCACTATCGGAGAACGTGTTGATGTTAGCGGTACTACCAAAGGACGGGGTTTTACGGGTGTAATTAAGCGGCACGGATTTCATGGCGGCAAGAAAACCCATGGTAGTCACAGCCATAGAATACCCGGGTCCATAGGTTGCAGTGCCTGGCCCGCAAAAGTTATCAAAGGCAAGAAAATGCCCGGCCAGTATGGGAATAACCGTAAAACGGTTCGAAATCTGGAAATAGTCGATATCAGGCCGGAACAAAACCTTGTGCTGATAAAAGGTGCTGTTCCAGGATCCGGATATGGTTTGGTTGAAATCAAAAAACTCAAATTTAAAAAATAGAATTTCTGAGACGTTATTATGGCTGTTGTAGACGTAATAAACAGTAAGGCAGAAAAAGTTTCACAGACCGATCTTGTGGACACCATATTCAATATACCCGTTAAAGGGAGTATATTGCATGAAGTTGTGACGATGCAACTTGCAAAAAGACGTTCCGGTTCTGCGGCTGTAAAACATCGAAGTGATGTCAAAGGTAGCGGTAGAAAACTTTTCAGACAGAAAGGAACAGGACGTGCTCGTAGGGGTGATATTAAATCACCACTTTTAAGAGGAGGAGGCTCTACTTTTGGTCCTGATCCCCGATCATATGCATACAAGGTTCCAAAAAAAGTTAGAAAGCTGGCCCTTAAAATGGCTTTGAGCAGTAAATTGCAGACAGAAAAACTTGTTGTGCTTGACGAGTTTGAAATTGATGAAATTAAGACCAGGGAATTCGTTAAGGTTATGGGTGCATTAGACATGAAAAACGTATTAATCATAACCGATAAAGAGAATAAAAATCTGGAGCTTTCAGCCAGGAACGTTCCCCAAACAAAAGTGTTGAGAGTCGAAGGGTTGAATGTATATGACATTCTTAAATACAAGAATGTAGTTTTGCTTGAGTCTTCGATAAAGAGTATTGAAGGGAGACTGCTCGAATGAATCCGTATGATATTGTTAAGCGTCCCTTGATTACTGAAAAGACCAGTATTCAGAAAGAGGATTACAACCAGATGACATTCGAGGTAGACCGTAATGCGAATAGGGTTGAAATTAAAAGGGCTATCGAAAATATTTTTAATGTAAATGTTGCTACTGTAAGGACAATGCAGGTTAAAGGTAAGACCAAACAAAGAGGCCGGATTGTGGGAAAGCGCCGGAACTGGAAGAAAGCGGTCGTTAAATTGATGCCTGGTGAACGTATAGATTTTTTTGAAGGAGCTTAAAGGGGAATATCATGGGTGTAAAAAAAGTAAAAGCTACATCTCCAGGGAGGCGTTCCCAATCATATTTAACGTTTGATGAGATTACAAGTACTACCCCTGAAAAGAGCCTGCTAAGGGTTATTAAGAAAACAGGCGGCCGTAATGTCCACGGTCGTATTACATGCAGGCATCGTGGGGGTGGAAGTAAGCGGCATTACAGGATTGTCGATTTTAAAAGAGATAAAATAGGAATCCCTGCAATGGTTGCCACAATAGAGTATGATCCGAATCGGTCTGCAAGAATTGCTCTTTTGCATTATGCGGATGGCGAAAAGCGGTATATCCTGGCTCCGGTTAATCTTAAGATCGGTGATACCGTGATTTCAGGACCTGAAGCAGATATTAAGCCTGGCAATACGCTGATGTTGAGAAATATCCCACTGGGTACGCATATTCATAATATCGAACTACGTATTGGGAAAGGTGGGCAGATTGTCAGGAGCGCCGGAACATTTGCCCAGTTGATGGCAAAGGAAGATCGTTATGCCCTGATAAAGCTTCCATCCGGTGAAGTTCGAATGGTACTTTTAAATTGCATGGCCACTATTGGCCAACTCGGGAATGTGCTTCATGAGAATATATCTTTGGGGAAAGCAGGGCGTAAGCGTTGGCTTGGTAGGCGGCCTAAGGTTAGAGGTGTTGCCATGAATCCGGTTGACCATCCAATGGGCGGCGGTGAGGGGAGATCTTCTGGCGGACGACACCCATGCAGTCCGTGGGGTGTTCCTTCAAAAGGTTTTAAGACCCGCAGAAAAAGGAAAAGTTCCCGGTTAATAGTCAAAAAGCGTACAAAGAAATAGCAGGAGAAGTTATGCCACGGTCGTTGAAAAAAGGTCCTTTTGTTGATTCGAAGCTATTAAAGAAAGTGCTTATAGCCCAGGAGACTCGGAGCAACAGAGTTGTCAAAACCTGGTCTAGAAGGTCGACAATTGTGCCCGAAATGGTTGGTATTACACTGGCAGTTCATAATGGAAGAAAGTTCATTCCTGTATTTATATCGGAAGACATGGTGGGGCATAAGCTGGGTGAATTTTCACCGACCCGGACGTATTATGGTCATGCTGCAGATAAGAAATCAAGGGTGAGGTAAGGTCGTCAGAAAAGGAAGTGTCTGTAATGGAAGTTAGAGCCGTATTAAGACATGTACGCATTTCTCCTCAGAAAGTTCGCATGATGGTTGATGCCGTGAAGGGGAAGCGGGTAGAGGATGGTTTGAATATGCTCAAATTTATGCCGCAAAAGGCAGCATATATTGTCGAAAAAATTATTCGCAGTGCTGTAGCGAATGCTGATCAAAATATGGGCATCGACATAGATTCGCTGGTTATTCGAAACATCATCGCGGATCAGGGCCCTACGTTGAAACGTTTCAAGGCAAGGGCACGGGGCAGGGGAACACGCATATTAAAAAGAACTGCTCATATTACAGTCATTTTAGCTGAAGATTCGATATAGAAGGGGGTAAAAGCTTGGGCCAGAAAGTAAATCCTATAGGATTGAGATTAGGTATTGTTAAAACCTGGGAATCACGGTGGTATGCTGGAAAGAAATATGCTGATTATATCCTGGAAGATTATAATATCAGGAAGTTTATAAAAAAAAGACTCTATCATGCAGGTATTTCCAAGATTGAAATCGAAAGATCTTCCAAGCGTGTCAAACTACGCATTTTTACATCCAGGCCTGGGATTGTCATCGGTAAAAAGGGATCTGAAATTGCGTTGCTCAAGAAAGAGCTCGAAAAGATCGTATCCCATGAAGTTGTTATCGACATTCAGGAGGTAAGAAAACCCGAGCTTGATGCCCAGCTTGTAGCAGAGAATATTGCCCTTCAGATTGTACGAAGAGTTGCATTCAGGCGTGCCATGAAGCGTGGCATTTCTTCAGCCATGCGTTTTGGGGCCGAAGGAGTAAAGGTTATCTGTTCAGGTCGTCTGGGGGGTGCCGAAATGGCGAGAACCGAACAGTATAGAGAGGGCCGCATACCTTTGCATACCTTAAGAGCTGATATAGACTACGGTTTCATTGATGCTCGTACAACATATGGAATAATCGGTATCAAGGTATTTATTTTTAAAGGTGAGATTTTAAAAAAGGATTCGGAAAAGATCGATATTTAAGTTGCCACTAGTAAAAGATTTTTTAAAGTTTATCTAAATTGATATTAATAATGAGGAGACCTTTGAAAATCGAACATTTTTCAAAGGTTTCATGCAGTATGGAGATATAGAACATGCTTAGTCCCAAGAAGGTAAAATTTAGAAAGCATCAAAAAGGCAGAACAAAGGGGGCTTCGTACAGGGGTTGTAATCTTGATTTCGGTGAATATGGACTGCAGGCCGTGGAATGCGGCAGAATCAGCTCAAAGCAGATTGAAGCTGCTCGTATTGCAATGACCCGTCATGTTAAAAGAGGCGGGAAAATATGGATAAAAATATTTCCTGACAAGCCGTTTACCAAAAAACCTGCTGAAGTCAGGATGGGGAAAGGAAAAGGGGCTCCCGAGGGGTGGATTGCAGTCATTCGTCCCGGGAAAGTTCTTTATGAAATGGAGGGTATTTCCAGGGAAATGGCAAAGGAAGCTCTCAGACTTGCTTCACATAAGCTTTCTGTAAAAACTAGATTCATAGAGAGGGGTAAATTGTGATGAAAGCGAGCGAGATCAGAGATTTGAGCCCGGAAGAAAAATTGCGGAAAGCAAATGATCTTAAAGAGGAACTGTTTAATCTACGCTTTCAGCACGAAATTGGTCAGCTCGAAAATCCCCAGAAGATGAAGCAGGTCAAGCGCGAAATCGCCAGGGTGAAAACCATAATAAAAGAATCTTAACACAGATAAGCCAGAAGAAATAAATATTTGCCACAAAGTTACCAAGGCCCAAAGGATATATTTATTTTACCTTGAAAAACTGGTCCTTTTGGCCAGTTCTTTACTAATTACATCAAAAGACAGGCTAAGAATAGTTGTTACCATGAAAAAACGATTATTAAAAAGACAGATGGTGGGGACAGTTGTAAGCGACAGGATGGACAAGACAGTAACTGTTCTGGTTGAGAGACTGGTTAAGCATCGACTTTATCAAAAATATATCAGGAGACGGTCAAAATTTGCCGCTCACGATGAAAACAATGTCTCACGGGTTGGAGATAAAGTTTTGATAACCCAGTCCAGACCCCTTAGCAAGACTAAAAGATGGCGTGTGAGCAAAATAGTCGAAAAAGCTGTTTGATTGTTATATGACATGATGAATTCGCAAAAAGTTCAAATTCAAGGCGTGCAAATTTTGTAATTGTGAGGCGTACTTATCGTATGTTGGATGATTGCTAAATGCAGCACAACGCAGAAGTTGGGCTTTTTACGAGACCGTCAATATATAAGGAAAGTTAAGAAGATGATTCAGGCAGAGACGAGATTGACCGTGGCAGACAATTCAGGGGCCAAGATATTGTATTGCATCAAAGTTCTTGGAGGTTCCCGTAGACGATATGCAAGTATTGGCGACATAATTGTTGTATCTGTTAAAGAAGCCATTCCTAATACAAAGGTTAAAAAAGGAGATGTGGTAAAAGCTGTTGTTGTTCGTACTAAAAAGGAAATCAGGAGACTGGATGGATCATATATAAGGTTTGATGATAATTCTGCTGTTTTAATTTCACAAAACAAGGAACCCATAGGCACCCGCATATTTGGTCCGGTGGCAAGGGAACTGCGAGCCAAAAGGTTTATGAAAATCATTTCGCTGGCCCCTGAGGTATTATAGTCGTCATAATTTCTGCGGGCACAGGGTGAACATTATTAGTTAACAGTGATGAATAACTAGTTGCAAACGAGCAGTGACTTCAACGAGCTAAAATTTTATAAGTTGTAGAATATTACGGACCTATGGAGAAGCGATTAATGGCTCAAAACAATTGGCATATAAAGAAAGACGACAAGGTAAAAGTTATTGCCGGCAAAGACAAAGGAAAGATCGGCAAGGTGCTGAGTATCAAAAGAAAGAGTAATCGGCTTGTTATTGAAAATATTAATATTGTCAAACGGCATACAAGACCAAGTGCCAGTCAAAGCCAGGGCGGGATTGTTGAGAGTGAAGCTCCTATCCACTGGTCCAACGTTATGTTGATGTGCAGCAAATGCGTAACACCTGTACGTATAAAAATGAAGCGGCTTGATGATGGAAAAAAAGTACGTGTCTGCAGGAAATGCAACGAAATCATAGATTCGTAGCCCTTAAGGTCGAGTGACGGAGGCAGTGAATGCCACAGTTAAAACTTTACTATCATAAAGAAGTTGTCCCCAAGTTGAGAGAGACCTTTAAGTATAAAAACATAATGGAGGTCCCGAAACTTAAGAAAATAGTTTTAAATATGGGCTTGGGTGAAGCAATTCATAATATCAAACTGCTTGATTCAGCTTCGGAGGAGCTTAAGATTATAGCCGGCCAGCAACCGGTTGTAACTCGTGCGAAAAAATCGATAGCGGCGTTTAAATTAAGGGAAGGAATGCCGATAGGTTGCATGGTTACCCTTCGCCACAATCGTATGTACGATTATTATTACAAGCTGGTCAATGTAGCGTTGCCTCGTGTTCGTGACTTCAGAGGCCTTTCGGGAAAAGCACTTGATGGTCATGGTAATTATTCACTGGGTATCAAAGAACATATTATTTTTCCGGAAATCGATTACGATAAAATTGATAAGATTAAAGGTCTTAATATCTCCATAGTTACGACGGCAAAGACTGATGAAGAGGGGAAAGAACTACTAAAGCTGATGGGGATGCCGTTTAGGAATTGAAGATTGAAGATTTGGAAATGAAGAATGAAGGATAAAGAGGGAGGAAGATTTGGCAAAAAAAGCTCTTAGAATGAAGGCAAAGAGAGAACCCAAATTTCAAGTGAGGCGATACAACCGCTGTCCAATTTGCGGCAGGCCGAGAGGTTTTTTGAGAAAGTTCGGAATTTGTCGTATCTGTTTCCGAAATCTTGCTTCAGAAGGCAAGCTCCCTGGTGTAGTGAAATCAAGCTGGTAATAGTGCAAAACAGGTTTTAAGTGTTAAGTTCTTGGTTTTAAGCGGACTTGAAACTTGGAGCTTCATTCATATTCTTAAAACATAAAACGATTTTAATAACGGAGAAAACCATGGCGATGAGTGATCCAATTGCGGACATGTTGACCCGGATCAGAAATGCCGGAAAGGCAAAGTTCAACAGTATTGATATTCCCGGATCAAAGCTAAAAACTGAATTGGCCAGAGTATTAAAGGATGAAGGGTTTATAAGAAATTATAAATTTATTAAAGATAACAAGCAGGGGATATTGCGTGTTTACCTTAAGTATGATGAAGAACAGTCCAACACAATTTTCGGCCTTGAACGAGCTAGTAAACCGAGCAGGCGGCTTTATGTAAAGAGCAAGAATATAAAACCGGTTTTGAACGGTATGGGAATTGCGATTTTGTCAACATCCAAGGGGATAATGACTGATAAAAAGGCCAGGTCTGAAAACTTAGGGGGCGAGATTCTCTGCAATATTTGGTAGGTTTGTCGTTCGTTATTGGTAAATTATTATCAATTCTGATAACCGGTGACGGATGGTCGATGACCGATGACAAAAGGAAGTAATAAATGTCCAGAGTAGGAAAAGCACCGATACCGATACCTGATAATATTAAAATAAAATATAAAGACAGGGTAATTACAGTAGAATCTGAAAAAGGGGTCCTTAAAAGAGCAATTCATCCTGCCGTGGATCTTAAGATAGAAGACGGGATGATAAGGATGAATGTCGTTAAAAATAGCAGGACCAACCATGCTTTGTGTGGACTTATGCGAAGCCTTGTGGCCAATATGGTTACCGGCGTGGCCAAAGGGTTTGAAAGGGTTCTGGAGATACATGGTATCGGCTATCGTGCCATACTAAACGGAAATCGAATTGAATTTAATCTTGGGTACTCACATCCTGTCAATTTTGATCTTCCCGAGGGTGTTTCAGCTACAGTTGACAAGAAGAATGTTATCAGGCTTGCTGGTATTGATAAGGAATTGCTGGGGCATACCGCTGCATCAATCAGGAGATTGAGACCTCCGGAACGTTACAAGGGCAAAGGGATAAAGTATGCTGAGGAACGCATTCAGCGTAAGGCCGGAAAGACAGGGGTTAAAGAAGCATAGGGATATTGAAGATGGGGAAGTTGAATTTAAAGAAAAAAGCACGTTTAAAGAGAAAAAAAAGGATAAGAAAACATCTGATTGGTACGCAGCGGCGTCCCAGGTTGAATGTTTTTCGAAGTTCAAAACATATTTATGCTCAGGTCATTGATGATGGGCATGGACGTACTCTGGCGGCTGCATCAAGTCTGGAAAAAGTTGTAAAAGAACAACCTAAATTTGAAAACAAGGTTGCAGTTGCAGATTTCGTAGGGAAACTTTTAGGCGAACGGGCCATTAAAAAAGGTCTAAAAAAAGTTGTCTTTGATCGGGGTGGTTTTCTATTTCACGGGCGTATTAAAGCTGTATCTGAAGGTGCGCGTAAGGCAGGTCTGGATTTTTAGACGTTTTGACTAACGGATCTATTTAACTTAATGGGCGAAGGAGGCAAATCTTTGTTCAAGCAGGATAAAGGCGAAAATCAGTTAATCGACAAGGTTGTTTACATTAACCGGGTTGCGAAAGTTGTTAAAGGCGGCCGCAGGTTTAGCTTCAGTGCTATTGTTGTTGTCGGTGATGGTGAAGGGAGTGTCGGTTATGGGCTTGGGAAAGCCGGTGAGGTGCCTGAGGCGATTCGTAAAGGAATCGAAAAAGCGAAAAAAAACATGGTCCAGGTATCTTTGGTTGATGGAACAATACCCTATGTGGTTATCGGAAAATATGGAGCGGGACGAGTTCTGTTAAAACCAGCTTCCAAGGGTACAGGTCTTATTGCAGGTGGTGCTGTTCGAGCTGTGCTTGAAGCTGTTGGTGTTCAGGATATTCTTACAAAATGTATGGGATCACATAATGCTCATAATGTTGTTAAAGCTACCATTGAAGGGCTTTGCCAGTTGCAGAGTCGTGAACAGGTTGCCAGTAGACGTGGTAAAAGAGTGGAAGACCTCTAAAATTGAAGATTGAGAAATGACAATTGAAGATTATAGATTCAGCATCATTTTATCTTTATGAAACAAAGATAATTTCTTCCAACGAGTTGAATTAATACGCCAAAAAAGATTTGCGACAATCAATCCGATGTCGGCAATTGCCAGTTAGAAGGAATCATAAATGTCCGGAACATTAAAAGTAACTCTTGTTAAAAGTATGATTGGAAGACCGGAAAAGCACCGCAGGGGACTACGGGGCATGGGCCTGACAAAAATTAACAGAACGGTTGAGCTTAAGGATACTGCTTCCATTCGTGGGATGGTCAACGTTGTATCACACCTGGTTGAAGTTAAGGAGAAGATTGATGAAGCTGAATGAGTTGTCACCTCCAAAAGGATCCCGTAGACCCCGGAAACGTTTGGGGCGAGGTGTCGGATCTGGTAAAGGCAAAACAGCCGGTAGAGGTACAAAGGGACATAACAGCCGCTCTGGCGGTGGAGTAAGGCCCGGTTTTGAGGGTGGGCAAATGCCTCTCCATCGTCGTCTTCCCAAACGTGGTTTTACAAATATATTCAAAAAGAAGGTAGCAGTGATTAATATCCGTGATCTGTCAAAATTTGAAAAGGGCAGTATTGTGGATGAGGCGGCACTTATCAGGGCCGGTCTTGTTAAAGGGAAAAGAGACGGTATTAAACTGCTTGGCCATGGCGAGATCAAAACACCTCTAACAATAAAGGTAAACATGCTTAGTAAAAATGCCAGGGAAAAGATCATCGAAGCTGGTGGGAATGTAGAGGTTTTATAGCATGGTTGGCAGCGGGTTCGGCAATATTTTCAAGATTCCTGAACTAAAGAAAAGGATATATTTCACATTAGTGCTCCTTATTGTCTATCGTGTGGGCGTGCATGTTCCTACCCCGGGCATAGATGGTGTGGCACTGGCCACCTTTTTCGCAGGAAAAAAAGGGACTTTACTCGGTCTTTTTGATATGTTTTCGGGCGGTGCATTAGAACGGCTTTCTGTTTTTGCTCTCGGGATTATGCCCTATATCAGTGCATCGATTATATTCCAGCTTCTGACAGTGACGATACCGCATCTTGAACGGTTGTCAAAAGAAGGTGAGCAGGGGCGTAAAAAAATTACCCAGTACACCCGTTACGGCACTATATTGTTGAGTATCATTCAGGGATTTGGCATCAGTATCGGCCTCGAGAGTATGAGTTCCCCCGGCGGTGCTCCGGTGGTGATCCATCCTGGATGGGCATTCAGGATCATGACGGTTATGACCCTGACGGCTGGAACAGCGTTTATTATGTGGTTGGGTGAACAGATTACCGAACGTGGCATAGGTAATGGTATTTCGTTGATTATCTATGCCGGTATTGTTGTCCGGATGCCGAATGCAATCGGAAACACGTTTCGTCTCCTTTCAACAGGTGAAATGGGCATATTCCCCGTGATCATTTTGCTTGTAATGATGATAATTGTGGTGGCTTTCATTATCTATATGGAGCAGGGTCAGAGGCGTATACCTGTTCAATATGCTAAAAGGGTTGTTGGCCGCAAGATGTATGGTGGCCAGAGTACCCATTTGCCCTTGAAGGTTAATACTTCCGGTGTCATACCGCCGATTTTTGCTTCGTCAATTATAATGTTTCCAGCGACTATAGCCAGTTTTATAGCCATTCCGTGGATGCAGAGTTTGGCTTCGGCGATGAGACCGGGCAATATTGTGTATGAATCGTTATATGTTGGGTTTATATTCTTTTTCTGTTACTTTTATACTGCAGTCACTTTTAATCCTGCTGATGTTGCCGACAATATGAAAAAGCAGGGCGGGTATATTCCGGGGATTCGTCCGGGTAAGAGGACGGCGGATCACATTGACAGGGTTTTAACCCGTATTACACTTGGAGGCGCCATATATGTTTCCGCAGTATGTGTACTTCCATCGGTTTTGGTAACAAAGTTTAACGTTCCTTTTTATTTCGGTGGCACAGCACTCCTGATTGTTGTAGGGGTGGCGATCGATACGATTCAGCAAATAGAATCTCACATGCTGACCCGCCACTATGAAGGATTTCTAAAAAAGAAACGGGTATAAAATGAAGTGCCGACGGGGGATACAATAATATGGCAAAGGAAGAGGCGATTAAGGTTGAGGGCACGGTGCTTAAGACACTGCCCAATGCAATGTTCAAGGTAGAACTGGAAAATAAGCACCAGGTGCTTGCACATATTTCTGGAAAAATGCGTATGCATTTTATTAAAATTCTTCCCGGGGATAAAGTTACGGTTGAACTTTCACCCTATGATCTGTCCCGCGGCAGAATAACATACAGATCAAAATAGCTGGATGTTCCATGCTGGATACCGGATGTTAGATAAATTAAGTAGTTATCAAGTATCAAGAATCCGGAATCAGGTATTGAATAAAAGGAGTACATTGTATGAAAGTCAGGTCATCAGTTAAGAAGATATGCGCCAAGTGTAAAATAGTTCGCAGAAAAGGGGTTGTCAGGGTTATCTGCGAAAATAAGCGACACAAACAGAGGCAAGGATAAAGGAGGATAAGCTTTGGCCAGAATTGCGGGTGTTGATTTACCGAGGAGTAAGCGGGTTGAGGTAGGACTGACATATATTTACGGTATAGGTCCTAACATATCAAAACGAATACTCCATAAGCTTAATATTGATCCGAATATCAAGACAGATGATTTATCAGAATCTGATGTTAATAGAATCCGCAAGGCGATTGACGGAGAATGCAAAGTTGAAGGAGAACTTCGTACAGAAGTTTCTATAAATATCAAGAGATTGATGGATTTGGGCTCTTATCGCGGGCTTCGCCACCGGAAATCACTTCCAGTGAGGGGACAGCGCACAAGTACAAATGCACGCACGCGAAAAGGACCTAAAAGGTCTGCTATAAAGAAGAGAGGCGGAATTAAAAAGAAGTAAACAAGGAGAAGGTAGAGGCGTAATACATGGCGAAAAAGAAAATCCGGACTAAAAAAAGAGAAAAGAAGAATATATCGACCGGTGTTGTACATATCCAGTCGACTTTTAACAATACAATCGTTACAATTACAGATCCTGCCGGTAATGTTATTGCCTGGTCTAGTCCTGGTGTTCAGGGCTTTAAGGGGTCACGAAAGAGTACTCCATTTGCTGCCCAGCTTGCGGCGGAAGATGCTGCAAAAAAGGCAATGGAGCATGGGATGAAAAATGTTGAGGTGTATGTCAAGGGCCCTGGATCTGGTAGAGAATCAGCCCTTCGATCGTTACAGGCCGCAGGATTCAATATTGTGATGATTAAAGATGTAACACCCATACCGCATAATGGCTGTCGGCCGCCAAAACGACGTAGGGTTTGAATAATTGAATATTGATTATTGAAGATTGACTATTTAATATGGTTGCTTTGCTCCATTATTTTGGTTTGCAAAAATAAAATCATAGGAAGTCCATAACTATTCAATTGTTTTCGATAAGGGAATCATAATTTTTAGAAAATTTTGCCACAAAAATCACAAATTTTATAAATAAGAAACTAGGGGGGAATACTTGGCACGATATATAGGTTCGGTATGCCGGCTATGCCGGCGCGAAAACTTGAAAATGTTTCTTAAAGGAGATCGTTGTTATTCCGACAAGTGTGCTTTTGATAGACGTAGTTATCCGCCGGGTCAGCACGGTCAGCGCCGTGGAAGAAAAATTTCGGACTACGGGATTCAGCTAAGAGAAAAACAGAAGGTAAAACGAATGTATGGGCTTTCAGAAAAGCAGTTTCATCTGTTTTTCAAGAGAGCAGATAAACAGAGAGGTATAACCGGAACAAATTTACTGGTAATGCTGGAGCGCAGGATTGATAATGTAGTTTATCGTATGGGCTTTGTTAATTCTCGTACTCAAGGTCGCCATTTTGTTGGACACAATCACTTTCTTGTTAACGGCAGAAAAGTAAATATCTCATCATACCTTATCAAAATAGGCGATGTGGTCGAAGTTCGAGAAAAAAGCCGTAAGATTCAAGCAATAACAGATTCCCTCGATGTTGTGGTGCGGAGAGGTATCCCACAGTGGCTTGATTTGGAAAAAGAGAACTTAAAAGGGATTGTAAAAGGTTTCCCCACTCGCGAAGATATAACAACTCCCATTCAGGAGCAACTTATAGTTGAGCTTTATTCCAAGTAAAGTTAGATCCGGGATATGAGGTGTTGAATGTGAGATAATCACACACCCAATATCGCTTTTAACATATTTTTCTGATCATCCTTTGAGAACAAAATTGGAGATATAATGATGTCATCGAATGAGCTCATGTGTATGAACTGGCAAAAGATGATAAAGCCGGAAAAGGTTCAGGTAACCAGTAAGCCCTCTTACGGCAAGTTCGTTTGTGAACCTCTTGAAAGGGGATTTGGCATAACAATTGGGAATTCTTTAAGGAGGATCATACTTTCTTCTCTATATGGAGCTGCTATTGTATCCATAAAGATTGATGATGTTATGCATGAATTCAGTGTTATTCAAGGCATATACGAAGATATGTCTGAAATCATCCTCAATTTAAAAGAGGTGCGCTTTAAGCTTTCCGATCCTGAACCGAAAACAGTACGTATCGAAGCAGAAGGAGAAGGTGAAGTTACTGCAGCTGATATAATCAGCGATGACGGAAGATGTGAGGTGATAAATTCTGATCATCATATTGCAACACTATCGGATAAAGCAAAATTGAAGATGACCATGACCGTCAAAACAGACAAAGGGTATTCTTTATCCGAAGCAAACAAAGACGAAGACGCACCTTTAGGAACAATACCGATAGATGCGGTTTTCTCGCCTATTAAACGTGTGACCTATGTGGTGGGAAATGCTCGTGTCGGCCAGAAAACCGACTATGACAAACTTACCTTAGAGGTTTGGACGGACGGGAGTATCTTGCCCGAGGACGCGGTTGCATATGCTGCCAAGATTCTAAAGGAGCAGATGACCAATTTTATTAATTTTGACGAAGATATTGAGCCGGAACCTGAGAAAAAAGTCGAAGAAAAGGAAAAGATTAAATTTAATGAGAATCTTTATAAAAGCGTTGAAGAACTTGAACTTTCCGTGCGCAGTGCAAACTGTCTTAAGAATGCCAGTATAGTCAAAATATATCAATTGGTAAGCAAAACCGAGTCAGAGATGCTAAAAACCAAAAACTTTGGAAGAAAATCTCTAAATGAGATTAAAGAAGTTTTAAGTGAAATGGATCTTTCTCTTGGAATGAAGTTGGAAGGATTTGAACCACCTGAGGAAGATATAGAGGAAGGAGAGTAGTTTGTTCCATGAGACATCGAAAAGCCGGTTTAAAATTAAATAGAACGAGTAGTCACAGGACTGCCATGTTCAGGAATATGGTTACCTCTCTTTTTAAACATGAGCGTATCCGTACAACTGATGTCAAAGCAAAGGAATTAAGGCGATGGGCCGATAACTTGATTACGCTGGCAAAACGCGGTGATGTTCATGCAAGGCGTCAGGCGCTTTCAATCATAAGGGAAAAGAAAGTGGTTTATAAGCTGTTTGCGGAAGCTGTTGAAAGATACGGCTCCGTGTCCGGAGGTTATACCAGGATTGTTAAACTGGGGAGACGGCCTGGGGATGCAGCACCGATTTCCTTGATAGAGCTGATTTATTCCGAAGAAGGGAAAAAGAAAAAAAAGAAAGAAAAGAAAGCCAAAGTTTCTGTAGAGAAAAAACAGGTTGTCGAAAAGAAAGAAGCTGAAGAAAAGAAAACGGAAGAGAAGAAAGAAACTACATCGGAAGAAGAAGCGGCTGAAGAGAAAAAAGTCATACTCGATAAAGAAGAGGATATGGCTGAAGAAAAAGAAGTAGAGGTAAAAACCGAATCGACTACTGAATCCAAAGAATCTGAAGCTAAAAAGGCTGAAGATGACGTCGAAGATCCCGAAGTGAAAGAATAACCTGTTCTTTCAATCTCAAAATCAAAAGGCCCTGCCTGAAAAGACAGGGCCTTTTTTTGTGACTAAACTCTTAACTTAAATGCAAGGAGGGAAAATATGGCGAAGAAAATTGTGTTACGGCTCGGTCTGTTTATGGTGATACTTTTTTTAACTGTACCGGCTTTTTCAGGGTCAAGTAATGCAGTGGATTTTTCTGCCGATATGGTTAATAAATTGCCCATGGGAGAGATCAATGGAAAAATGTTTTTTAAAGGGGGCAACTTCAGACAGGAAATGATGATGGGAGGACAGAAACATATCACAATTTTTCGAAAAGACAAAGGGCTCGTCTGGGTTTTGATACCGGCACAAATGATGTCTATGCCGATGATGCCCGGCATGCCTGGGAAATAGAACCACGAAAAATAAATAAACCTCAAGGATTTCTTTAAAACTGCCGATATATTAATTAATACAAATTTACTCATTTTGCATTTTGCTGAAGGGCAAACCTTCCGAAAGGTTGGGACGCAAAGCTTCCGATCTAAGTCCGTTTTAAGCGGATAAGATAACGGGGTTACTACGCTAAATAAATTGAAGCCCGCTTCTTCTTTTTGGAAGCGGGCTTTGTTTTTCAAAACGCAAAAGGGAGACTATATAAAGGTTTTTAACAATGTCGCTAATTCTGCCGGTTAATATAAAAAAATATGAACACGGTGAAATGCTTTATAAACCCATGTATGAAGAATTAGAAAAAAGGGTAAAGGAGCCTGAGAAGGGAGCGGCTAAACAAAATCTGCCTGAATTATACAATCTTAAAGGATTTCTTGGTAGTATTATAAAAAACTCTCCGGATTTTATTGTTGTACTCAACCCTGATGGCAAGACCATTTTGATGAATGCAACCATGCTCAATTTTCTTGATTATAATATGGATGAAGTTAGAGGAAAAGATTATCTGTCAAGTTTTGTGCCCGCCGCTGATCAAGAGATTGTATCCAAAATACTTAAGCAGCTTATAAAATCGAAAGGCCCGACTCTAAGCTCAAGTCGTGTAGTAGCAAAAGATGGTAGAAAATTGCTTTTAGAGTGGCATGGCCGACAGATGTTTAAAGATAACGGCGAGCTTGATTATATTTGGTGTTTGGGTATTGGAATAACCATGCGCAAAAAAAAAGAACAGGAGCTTGTGAAGTCAGAAGAGAAGCTTAATGCCATAATAAGGACTGTTCCTGATATCATATACCGATTAGATACAAGGGGCCGTATAACTTTCATCAGTGATTCTGTAAAGCAATACGGATACCAGCCCGAAGATTTATTAGGCAAATATCTATTGGATATAATTCACCCTGATGACAAAGAAAAAGCGGCACTTAAGATTAATGAGCGGCGAACCGGGCAAAGAAGCACAAAATCTTACGAAGTAAGGCTGCTAAGGCAAAATCAAGGCACAAGTTCTTTTGAATATTTCCTTATTGCTGCAGAAGGGCTATATACTTCAGAAAAGCCTGATTCCAGCACTTTTATAGGTACACAAGGTATTGCCAAAGACATAAGTGATCGAAAACGGGCGGAAGCAGAACGACTTCACCGTGAAAAACTTCAGGGCGTTATTGAGATGGCTGGGGCAGTCTGTCACAAGTTGAACCAACCATTGATGACAATTTCTGGATATTCAGAACTCATTTCAATGGGTATATCGGAGAATGATCCTTTAACAGGCAAACTTGTCAAAATTATAGAACAGATCGATAAGCTTGGAAAAATAACTCAGAAACTTATGAAAATAACAAGATATGAAACGAAGGACTATCTTGACGGCAAAATAATCGACATCGATAAAGCTACCGAGTAAGTTGAGCTGTTTAAATATGACGGCTTCGTAAAAAGTCTAATTTAGACTGTTTGCGAGACCGTCAAATATTTGACAATTTAGAAACTGTCCTGTCAAGTCAACTATCATTTCCATTCCTGCCATTTTACTCAAGGATTCAACAACTTGATATCATAGAGCATTTTATTTGCCAACCATTCATGGTATAGTTTTTGCTTAAATGATTAAAATAGCATTTTACCCCAAGTATTGATATTTCTAAAGAATAAAATTCATCGATTGAAGGTGTCGATGAATGAATTTTTTGGTAC
>JAFDBA010000160.1 GCA_019313505.1 Deltaproteobacteria bacterium | reverse complement strand
TTGGAACTTTTGATACACCCCCAAAATTAAAAAGTGATGGAAACGCAAGCCACATATTACGTCCTTCATCAGCAATGAGGGTGCCACACAAAGCACAACTGACTTTGCAAGGAAGAATCCTCTCGTGTTTATTGAGTTCACTGTTGTAAAAGTTCAGGTGATCAATGCCTTCCGTAATTCTGACGTCATGTTTGTGAAATATAGCTGCCCATTGCATAGGGGCCCCATGCAGTTTTTGACATGCTAAACAATGACATATTTTTGCATCTACAGGATCAGAGCACACTTCGTATTGTACCGCATTGCAGTGACAACTTGCACGGTATTTGGCTGTAAAATTAACATCTGTAATCGACGCATAATTTGATCCAAATTCTTTTTTCATGTTAATCATATCCAACGTGTAGGTCTATCGGGAGCAAAATGAAGGTTTTTCCTGCCCTGTATGTTCAAAGCTTGCTAAACTTAATATGTTAAGGATGTCCCTTAAGTCCACGCTCAAATTCACCTATGTTTTTTAACTTCGGAGACCAGTTCCTGATGCCGATAATTGTCCGGATCTTCTGCAAGCGCTTTTTCTCCCCAGTAAAGTGCGTTTAGCCAATCCTTTTGCTGACGGTAATTTTCCGCAATGGCATATAGTACATGCTTTAACGGTGCATTTCTGACTTCAGGGGGTATATCAAGCACCTTCTTGAAATCGGCTACGGCAAATTCGTGATTCTTTTTGACCGTGTAACAGCTTCCCCGCCCTATCAGGCTCTCCTCATCGTATGGGTCCAGTGTCAAAGCACGCGAGTATAACAGAATCGCATCGTTAAACCGTCCTTCGATCTCGGAAATCTTACCCAGATAAAAATGGGGATTGTCGCCGTCCTTATGTCGATAGGCAGGATCTATCTCAACAACTGCTTCAAATGCTCGAACAGCCCCAACACCGTCCGGCTTGTTGAAACATCTTAAACCTTCATTAAACCAATCGGCCGCAGAACGTCGTGTGTCATCGTTATCCATGGTTTACCTTTCAAGCCTTTGCAGTTTAACCTCACCCCCGGAGTTTGCTGATTTGACTATTCCATAATAGGGGACATCCTATATTCTTCCTGTCAAGCACAAAGTGTCAATAATTAACGGGCTGTTGCCCGAATCGATTTTTTGCACTTTTTATGAGTTTGTCATATTTTTCTAATGTATAACTTCTTAAAATCTTTATAACCGAATTCTCTCTTTTGATGATTTATATGCAATTTTGTTTGATAATTGGATTTGGGCAACAGCCCGTGAAGACCCCCTTGTTTTTTTTACAGTGGCAACTTATTGTAAAATTAAATCAGGAGAGATAAAAATCGTTCGACGCTCATTATCCAGGTGTTGCCGGGATGTTTCTGAAGAACATCTCTTTTGTCGACCACCTGTATTCCAATTGGGTTTGAATCAGGAAACCATTTTTTCCTGTCTTTTAAAGGTCTTGTTAACGCCATATCGCCCTTTTTTACCTCAACAGCCAATATCGGCTTGTTGTCACGCGCAATAACAAAGTCAATCTCTTTCTTGTCCAGCGTCCTTACATAATGGAGACGATAATCACCGTATCCCATATCGGTCATAACTTTACAGGTTCGGTACATATAGGTTGCCACCATGTTTTCCAGACGGGCCGAACCTTCCGGCGCATAATACCAGTCCATAAAGTACCATTTCTTTCCTTTTCTAAGTCCTCTTGGGATTTTTTTAACCCATGGAGAAACAGGAAATACAAGGAACAACCTTTTCAATTGTTCCAGCCAGCTTTTTATTGTGGTGTGAGCCACTTCCAACTCACCGGCCAGGTTAGCCATTGAAAGCGGCGCCATAATTCTGGGTGAAAGGAGCAAAATAAGATTTTCAATTTTATCCAATTCTATTATCCGGCTGACATCCCTGAGATCCTCTCTGATTAGCAGGCTAAAATAATCCTGATGCCATTTCCGGCAAAACCTTTCATTTTGCCGTAGAAAGGGTTCAGGGAATGGTCCATACTGCATAAGGGCATTATATGCATCTTTTATATCCGATGAGACGGGTAGTTCAGCCTGATTTTTAAAGGCATCTGCAGACAGAATCGGATCCATTATCCTTAAAAAACATTTCTCAAATGGCTTTCCAATTATTTCACCAATGTTTAGCGGCATCATGTGAAAAAGATTGTATCTTCCTACAAGCGAGTCTCCTGATCGGCGAAATAAATCAAGTCGGGCGCTTCCGGTTACCAGAAATCTAAACTCATCACAAAAAATGTCATATGCCCCTTTGAGTATATCGCGCCATTTATTGCGTTTATGAATTTCATCAAAAACAATCCACGGATCTTTATGGTTTAACATCCTGGCCGGCGATTCAAAGAAGCGGCTGTTAGCAAGGTATGCCTGTCGAACGGCAATATCATCCCAATTGAAATATAGGTTCCGGCATCCATGAAGATTTAACCAATGCTTTGCCAACCTGGTTTTTCCAACCTGTCGCGGCCCTGCAAGAAAGACCATGTGCCGACCGGTTAGAGTTTGGTCAAAAATATAAGTTTCAACATATTTTTTTATATAATAATTTGATGGCATAGACTCATATTATCGCGATAAAATGAGGGAGTCAAATCATTTATCATTGAATATTCATTAATTTTCATCTGTCGGCTTAATACAGTTTGGGTCATTATTTTTAACCGAGTTTACTAATTTTGATACCGGATAATATTTCATATCATGGATTAAGCCATCTTTCAGGATAATCTCTAATTCTTTTGGGTCTTGTATCTCAGCATTCAGCCATTTTTCATGGAACTTTGGGTCAAGAATCACCGGCATACGATGGTGAATTTCACGAATGGTTCCAATTGCTGTGGTTGTTATAATTGTGCAGGATTTATAAACAGATTCTTCAGCATTTTCCTTATTAGTCCATATTTCCCACAAACCAGCAAACTCAAAAGGTTCGCCAGAAGGGTTGGAAACATAGTATGGTTGCTTTTTTCCTTTCTCACCTTTCCATTCATAAAATCCATCTGCAGGAATCAAGCATCTACGTTTTTTAAAGGCGGTACGGAAACTGGGTTTCACAGCGACAGTTTCTGCCCGTGCATTAATCATCCTGGAGCCAATGGAAATATCCTTTGCCCAAAACGGCACAAGACCCCAATGAAGCTTCTCCAGTTTATTTTCGTTATTATGCTTTATAACGGCAAGTATATCTTGTGTGGGTGCGACATTGTAGTTCGGGATGACTTCAAACGATATCGTGTCGATATTGAATATTTGCTGAACCGCTTGTAATAAATTGTATTGAACGAATCTTCCACACATGGGGTTTATTTTTTCCTGCAAAACCTCGGAATCAAAGGAACGGCAACTCGCACGCCTTTGAATGGTTTAACAGAAATGTTGATATGTCTTGCCAGGTTATTGCACTCAAACAAAATCTGACCGACACGATCAATTTTAATGATTTTAGATTTCGTCATTTAACAACTCGCAATACATGGGTTTCCCTTAGCTTATTCCGTAGGGCCTTGATGATAACAAGTTTGACATCATCCTCACGATACACATTTCCCTTAGAGATGGATCTACAGGATGCAAGCAGTTCTGTATTTTCAGACCACAGACCAAAAAAATTCTTAAAATATACATGTAAGTTAGAATGTACATCTAACAGATCGCTTAAGTCCATGTGCGCAATTTTTATTTTATCCTTTAAATCCAAATCAGAAATTACTTGATCTACAGCTTCGTCAACTGTTTTGGGAGGAATCGGAAGTTTATCAAGCAGCTCCTTTCTATCATAATCAGCAAGGTGTTCACCGGGTTTAGCTTTTATCAAAGAAAGCAATATAGAATCTTCAATAATATACATTGTGTTTTTATATATATCAGGATCTTCACTGGCTCTTGAACCAGCTACATTCAAAACTTCAATATTATTCTCTATGATCCAAGTGTTTATTTTAGAAGCTGCTATAAATGCAGGAGTCTCTTTCAAATCAATATGCAGGGTGGGTCGTTTATGCCTTTCTGTCATTTTCATGCTATAATCAGCACCACCTGTTAAATCTCCATGTGAGAATATGACAGTTCCATCAGAATCTATAACGTTCTGTTCAATCCGTTCTTTATAACCGGCAACGGGCATTTCTTCCAATTCGTATTTATCCGGTAATATCCCATTCTTTATTTTACGTCCCTTTTGAATCCACCCACCATGGGGGAGGTTGTATTTTATGGCTGCATCGAGGGCCGCTTGGTCAGCACCAAGTTGCCCACCTGATATGATTTTTTTAAGCATTATTCTTACTCTTGTGTTCTATTTGAACCTGCTTTAGCAGATTTTAGTTAACA
The DNA here is from genome assembly GCA_019313505.1 of Deltaproteobacteria bacterium. Classification (GTDB taxonomy): domain Bacteria; phylum Desulfobacterota; class Desulfobacteria; order Desulfobacterales; family UBA11574; genus S5133MH16. Next base: position 2,403 of record JAFDBA010000160.1, on the reverse strand, counting down.
CATCTTATACAGATCGCATTGTAAGTGCACCTTCTATCAGATGCTCTGTTTGGTTCCTAACATAAGGATTCACTTCCGCATCTGGCCCAATAACATGCAGAACATCGATACGGTATAAATGAATCCAATCATTAATGAGAAGAGCACCCTTAGCGTCATCCGTTTGATTAAGATCAATACCAAGCATCTGACGTTTATGTCTTAATGCCATCTTTCTGGCATAATCTAAATCCCCGATAAGTGAACCATTCGATATTATAAGTGTTCCCATTGAATCGATTACGTTCTGTTTTATACATTCAGAATAATTATCGGTTTGCATTTCTTGGAGTTTGAATCGCTCAGGTATAATGTCAGCTCCAGCAATCCGGTCTTTTGGTGTCCATCCACCATGAGGGATTCGTAGTTTTATTGCGATATCCAATGCTGCCTGATCTGCTTCTGTTTGACCACATGATATAATCTTTTTGAGCATTGTCTTTACTCCTTTATTTCATCTGTACTTTTATCAGCTTAGCAGAAAGCTCCTCATTTGTAATAATTAGTTTGAAAGCCAGGAATCATCAGCCTTGTCAAATGCGGAGTCAATGCTCCAAGTTGTTCCTCGACTTAAACCTGGCGGAAGGAAGAAACTATAGTACGAGCTCGCAGCTCAAGGGTTAAACCTTCTCTTCCAACAGTATTTATGATTTTACCGAATTAAGAAAGCTTTTGACTACAATCGTGTCAACTTTTACCAGACGGAGAGGGCGTTACGTCCCATATCCCACAGGCCATATCCCACAGGTAAGATGAGCAGGGGTTCATGGGATCTGCTAATTTTCATGACCCGGATCACATCATTATCATGAAAAGCACCCACGATCCCGGCTCTCAGACCAAGGGCCTCCGCCTGGAGAAAGATATTTTGCCCTACATGACCGGCCTCGATCATAGCATACCTTTCTCCTCTGGTACCGTACTTGCCTGTAATCCGTCTATATTCTGAAGTGATCACCAGGTTTAGGGGGGCTCTTGCCATCCACATCTGTGATAGCGCTGTCCTGGCCACATCTTCTCTGAAGTCCCCTTCTGTGATCAACAATGCAGCATGTTTATGAGGATCATAATGATAGATACCCGCCTTTAGTCCTTTCACGCCATTATCACCCACTACCGCATAAATATCCATGGGGTATAAGGCCCCACCAGAAGGGGCCGACCGTTTGTAGCCCCTATCCTCGGTGATACCCTGTGCAGCCCAGAAAATCTGTGAGAGCTGTTCCAGGGTTAAAGGTTTTGATAGATATGACCGAATGGTTCTGCGATGTTTAATGGCCTCCTCGACAGAGACTTCTCCTTTTAATCTGGGTTTAGGTAAGTTCATCTGGCGCTCCTCCCTCCCGGTCGTGCCATCTACCTTTCTGGCCATGGCCTTCCTGATAGAGAAAAAAGGCATAATAAAAAATGCCATAAGATAATTGGTAATCTTTTTTAAGATCTCTCTTCTTGTAAGATAGCTCAGCATGTGGTGCCTTTAGATAATGCTAAGATTTTAAGCTCCTTAGACTTACAATTTTGTACCCAAAATGGCATGTTTAAGACCAAACAACAGCCATTTTAAAAGCTCTTTTTACAAATTATCAGACACTTAACGTGGTCAGACCCCCATTCGAAAAGTATTCCGGTAATGTTCAAACAACTCATCACCATCTTTTTTTATCAAGCTGGGCCAATCATAATTTTTCGGCACAATGCTTTTCTGCTTATATGGCGGTTTTGTCCGTTCATCTGCCATTTTAAGAAACAGCAGATAAGTAAGCTGCTCCACATAATCACCATAACTCATTCCCGCCTGCCTGTGCGTGGGCGCACGCAGACAGGTCATCACGCAGGACGTTACAATAGTTCCACAATTTTTGCACAATATCTGCCGGACTCATAATTTATCCTTACTTCAAATATGTTTAGTATATCCTGTGTGTATTAGTTCACCTATTAGATGAATTTCTACGCATAAAATGTATTGTTTTTCACCATGAAGAACATGAAGTTTTTTTCTTCATTGATTGCTTCATGTCAGCTTTTTAAACGATTTATTTGCAATTAATACTTTCATTTGATCAATCGCGATTTTATTGAGTTTTTTTAACCTATCTTCAGAAAGTATTTTCATTTTTATTAGTTCTGAATTATAGCTTTCCATGTTGGATAAGACCACCAGTTGTTCGAGTGTAGCGTAATCCCTGATATTACCTTTTAATTCTGGGTTCTCTTCTCGCCACTCTTTAGCAGTTTTTCCAAACAAGGCAATATTCAACAAATCCGCTTCATCAGCATAAATAAATTTTCGTTTGCTTTTTGATATATTTTCAGGAATCAGATTTTCTTTTATTGCATCAGTATGGATCAGGTAATTCACCT
>JAFDBA010000025.1 GCA_019313505.1 Deltaproteobacteria bacterium | reverse complement strand
ATTCCTCCTCCTACGACCATAACTTTTTTATTTTTTGTGCTCAATTGGAAACTCCTTTGATTAATGATTATTGCCTATTCCTTCCAATCGAAAAATTCAATGGTTTAGACCTTAGGTCTGGGCAACACTTTGGCCCGTTCGGCGATTTCAGGGACCATGTGTTCCCATTCAATGGCCATGAGATGAATACCGGCAACACCCTTCATTTCCTTGAACTCTTCAATCTGTTCACAGGCCATCTTAATACCTTCATCAGCCACTTTCTTCTTTTCAACCCCCTTCAGACGAGTGATAGTCTCTTCCGGGACCTCTATCCCAGGCACTTTCTTTTGCATATACCTGGCCATACCCACATTCTTCATAGGCGTCACGCCGGCTAAAATATAGACCTTTTCTGTCAAACCCATATCATTGGCTTGTTTTACCCATTTCCGAAACCTGTCCATGTTATAAATACACTGGGTCTGGATAAAGTCGACTCCGGCATTAATTTTTTTAGCCAGACGGTGTACGCGCCATTCATAGGGTTCAGCAAACGGGTTGGCTGCCGCACCGATAAAGATTTTAGGAGGGTCCTCTATGTCCCCACCGGACTGAAACTTGCCTTCATCACGCATGGTTTTAACCATGTTGATCAGCTGCATGGAATCGATGTCAAAAACTCCCATGGCATCGGGGTGGTCGCCGAACATACAATGGTCGCCTGTAAGACACAGCATGTTTCTCACGCCATGGGTATAGGCTCCCAAAATATCGGCTTGCATGGCCAGACGGTTTCGATCCCGGCAGACCATCTGAAAATTCGGCTCCAGCCCTTCCTGAATTAATAGCAAACATGCCGCCCAGCTCGACATCCGGACAACAGCGGTCTGGTTGTCCGTAATATTTACCATATCCACGTTCCCCTTCAGGTATTGAGCCTTCTTCTTAACCTCTTCGGCATTGGTGCCCCGGGGAGGACCCAACTCACCTGTAAATGCAAAATGGCCAGCCTCTAAAACTTTTTCCAAGTTACTTTCTGATTTCATTGGTTTCCCCTCTACTTATTTCAAAATTCATTTTTCAGTTATGGGTTGAATCGTAAATATTAACGATATACAATCTTCTCACCATTTAATCATTCAACGACTCAAATATTACCCGGCTTCTTGCTTTTTCTCGTAACCCGGCTGCACCAATGTCCGCGGTTTCTGGTTTTGCCACGCGGTTATGGGCTGAAACTCCATGATTAAATCCAAACGGCCTTGTGCGGCCAGACGCTCGTGTATCAAGAACCAGGCGCAGGGCTGATCCTGGTTAATTTCGCATTTGCCGTTGTCGGTTCCACCGCAGGGCCCGTTATATAGACCTTTGGCACACATGGTTACCGGGCATATGCCGCCTGTCCAACCCAGTACACAGTTCCCGCAGGAACGGCATTTTTCCTCGTACCATCCCACATCCCTGTTTGCCCCGATAAAGGTCGTATTTACAGCAGGAAATACCGGTTTGTTGGGATATCTTTCCGCCAAAAACTGAATCCCTGCGCCACAGGCCATAGACAGCAACGCCTCATACTCATCAACCACGTTTTCAAGTTCATCCAAAAATTCCATGTCACATTGTCGCTCCAAAGTGGTAGCCCCCAGCTCAATAGGATTCCCATCAATTTTTCGTGCCATGCTCAGCTCGGCATTGAGGATTCCCACCTCTTTTTCGCCACCGGCAAGGCAGACAGCGACACACGTACCACAGCCCACGGTAAGAACCTTTTTGTAGTCCTTTAACATGGTCTTGATCTCATCAAAGGGCTTTCTCTCAGCTATAATCATGCGTCCTCCCTTCTTTCATTTTCATGTTTTTCTGTAACAGAAAATTTGTTGAAATGATTTATAAGTATTATTAAACCGCTAAAGGGTTCGTTCAAAGTTACACATTATATACACAGAACACTTTTTAATCCAAATGATCAGGCCAAATTTACCACTATTTAGTCGGCTAAATTCATAAAAGAGATTCATGCCAAATAATTAAGCCATTGTCAAGGAAATGAGTCGATTTTTGAGAAATATCTCATAATTCATTTTCGATGAACTCGTAAAAATTTAAACTCCTGAAGTGTCTGATTATTAGCATTTTGTGTTTTATTTGAAATATATATTGATATACCAGATTGTTAGATCACCAAAAAAGGACGGCCTCGTAAAAAGTCACGAATTCAAAAGATTTACTTGGCAACTAAAATTTGTCATGTTACTAAAATATGATGAAAAAACAAAACACCATAACCCCAAAGAAAGCGCTTGTTGCCGACTGGACAACCCTGACACGAACATTCATAAAGCCGGAAGACGACGCTGCCAGATCCACATTGATCAAGTACATGGAGCAGATACTTTTCGGGCTTCAAGATTTTCTTAAAAAACACGTGGGATTCACCGAAGAGGTCAGCCTTCTGGATCTATCCAAAAAGTTTACAGACACTTCGATAAGCAAAAATCCTGAAAAAAAGCTGGCGAACGTCATTACCGACCTGATTGAAGACATCACCCCTCATGCCGTTAATGTGGCCTCACCCTATTTTGTCGGTCATATGACATCCGCCATTCCTTTTTTCATGGTCCATCTCAAAACCATCGTGGCTGCCCTGAATCAAAATGTGGTCAAAATCGAAACTTCAAAGGTGGTTTCGGTTGTGGAAAAACAGGTTTTAGCCAAAATTCACCGGCTGATTTTTCGAAAAAGCGATGGGTTTTACAATGAACACATCCAGAGCACAAGTACGACCCTCGGCTGTTTTACCGAAAACGGCACCCTATCCAACCTGACGGCTCTCTGGGTTGCCAGAAACGTTCTCTTTGCACCAAAAACCGGCTTTGACGGTGTGGAGAAGGAGGGCTTGCAGGCTGCATACAAGGCATATGGAATCGACAGAAGTGTGGTTCTTGTTTCCAGACGAGGCCACTATTCTCTTAACAAAGCCGGTGGGCTTTTAGGGATCGGCAACCACAACATTGTGGCCGTGGATGTGGATAAAAAAAGCAGGATCGATATAGACAGTCTGAATAGAACCATTAAAGAGATAAAAAGAAGCAGGGGAAAAACAGCAATACTTGCTGTCGTCGGTATCGCCGGGACCACGGAAACCGGTACCGTGGACCCGCTTTTGAAACTGGGTGAAATTTGTGCGGAAAACTCAATTCATTTCCATGTTGATGCCGCCTGGGGAGGCCCGACACTGATGTCGGAAAAGTACAGCTATCTTCTTAAAGGAATAGAACTCGCCGATTCCGTGACCATAGACGGGCATAAGCAATTTTATATGCCCATGAGCTGCGGAATGGTCTATTTTAAGGATCCCGAGATCATGGATCAAGTCATATATCATTCACATTATGTAAACCGGCCAGGTTCCGTGGATCTCGGCATAAAATCCCCCTCAGGATCCAGGGAAGCAAACTCCCTGATACTCGACAGCGCCCTTAAAATAATGGGGAGCCGTGGTTACGCCCTTCTTATTGACCATGGCATAGAAACCGCCAGTGAGTTTGCCGGTGAAATTAAAAAAAGACCTGATTTTCAGCTTGTTACTCCACCTGAACTCAACATTTTAACCTACAGACTATTTCCTGCCGACTTGCAAAAGCAAATCATGGCCGCTGATGTCGAACAAGCTATCAGTATTAACGAAAAACTGAATGAAATTAACCGGACGGTTCAAAGACTTCAAAGGGAGGCCGGCAACAGTTTTGTTTCCAGAACAACTTTAAAAATGGAGAATCATCCGGAACAAGATATAGTGGTTTTACGGGTTGTAATCATGAACCCCATGACAAACATCGAAATTTTACGGGAAATTCTCGATGAACAGGAAAATATTTATAAAAACACTTTTACCTAATCCAAGCAAAAGAGAACGTTTTTCAAAGGTCTCTGGAAAACGACACGCAAACCCCATGCCCCGGATAAACAAACCTTAAACCGGTCAGGCCCTTGATTTTGTCAATAGAGTCTTTCTGATCCTCTTTGCTTTCCACAAAAGTGTTGCAGGTCAGCTTTCCGTTTATGACCACCAGAAAATCTCCGGAAATAAGGATTCCGCTTTCCCGATCAAAAAAGGATACCGAGTCGGGTCTGTGGCCGGGTGTCTGTATGGTTTTAAAACCCGGCAGTACCGGCTGCTCCTTTGCAAAATATTCTATCCGATCCGAAGGAAAACCTTTTTTAAATGGTGTTCCATACAACCCCCCCATAAATAAATCACCTGGACCCGGGAAATAACCTGACTCTTTCATGCACGGTATGATTATGGCCTTATAATCATCATAAGATGGAAACGGGATGCGCTTATCTCCCATTACAAACGGTCTTGCCTTTTCGTGAAACCAGATTTCGCATTCTTTAAAAATTGTTTTTATATAAGTCCATCCTGAAACATGATCCACATGAAAATGGGTGCAGACAACCCCTTTTAAAGGAGGCAGACAGCGCAAAGCCCCAACCAGACCTTCTTTGTCAGACGGCATACCGCAGTCAACAAGAAATGTAGCTTTTTGACGGTTATCCTCAATGATATAAATATTACTGGCTTTCCCCATGAACTGGTGAATCGTCCGGTCCCCTGTAAGATTTTGTGTATGTGTAATCATCTTTTTAAGAAGCCATTAAATGTCATGCTCGATCACCACAGGATACCTCATAATCAGCTCAATGGACCTTGCAGATGTTTCGGCAGCTTCAGGAAAAACTCGCGTAAGGGCTCTGATATGTCTTAAGTTATCGGCGGTCCGGAGAATCAGCATGGCAAGGTCTCCTTCCTCCATCTTGGCTACTGAAAGTACCTTTTCCCAAGGCTGACCGGTGGCCCAGGCATAAATTGTGGCAGCCGGCCGTAAAAACAGGGGTCTAACTTCAAACCCTTGATCTGTCATTTGCTTTGCAAACGGTTCCATGCTTGTTTTTACTTTGTGAAAGGTTGCCAACAGCATTTTTGGCTTGAACATCTTTTCAATCGTGTCATCCGATTCCCGCTCATTTACGAATAATGTTATCACGGCGGCAAGGAGTGCGGGATCAGATTCAGGGAAAATTCCGAGCCTGAAACCTTGGGCTATCATAAGCGGCTGATCCACCCTCAATTGGGATGCCCATATCCCGTCTGCCGTCAGCGCCCCCTGTTCCGTTACATAACCTGTATCTTTCAGAAAGTTAAGATGATGCAAAAAATCTTGCCACAGTCGCTTGTGTTCATCTTCGAGTGACTTACGGGCTCTCCTTTTTTTTCTTGCCTCCATGATCATATAGGTTGCAAAAGATTTTTTAAGAAGCTCTTTTATCTGGTCAGGAGTGTGGGACAAAAGCAGGTTAAGGGCCATGGAAAAATTTATTTTGATCTGGCTGGCCACATCGGAAGGAGGCGATGATATTAGTTTTGCGGTTAACCTTATGTCCATGAATTTTCCTGGAACTGTCACTGCAAATCCTATATGGTCCATTCCCCTTCGTCCCGCCCGCCCGGTCATCTGGTGAAATTCAGTGGGGCTAAGGGGTAGAAAATCCCTGCCGTTGAACCTGTCTGAATTAAGAAGAACGATTGTTCTGGCAGGAAAATTTACACCCGCCGCAACCGTGGATGTTGCAAAAACAGCATCAAGAAGCCCTTCTGTCATCAATGTCTCAAGCACCAGCTTCCATGCCGGCAACTGCCCGCTGTGATGAGAACCAACGGCCAGATGTTCAAGGTGCCGCAATTGGCGGTGTCTGGCAATATGAGGACTTTGGGACACAAGCTCTTGGATTCTTTTGCTCCGCCTTGCCCTTCGATTTTCATCCAATGTCGGGATGTCCACACACAGATCAAGGGCATGGTCACAATCAGCCCGTGATTTAAGGAAAAATATAACCGGCAGGAGACGGTATTTATTAAGGGCTCCCATAATCTCTCCAAAAGGGGGCAGCTTATGTGGAGGAGCAAGAAGGGGAGGAGGATTGCTGTTAACATAATCAGAAACTTTTTTATGAAGACTGCTTTTTCCGGAACTTTTCCGGCCTATAAGAGGAAAAAGAGTTCCTGAAGGATGAAAAAACAAAGGATAAAGCGGAACCGGCCTTTTTGTTTCTTCAACAACAATACATTCTTTTAAACGAATTGACGAAAGCCATTTTGCGATAATATTTGCATTGCCTATTGTGGCCGAAAGCAAAAGGAGGGGTATCCTTACTGGAAGATATATCATAATCTCTTCCCAGACCACCCCTCTGTCTTCATCCCCTAAAAAATGTGCTTCGTCAAGGATAACTAAATCGGTTGAAAGAGATACTCCTTTATGCATTGCATCGTAAAGCTGATTGCGCAGAATTTCGGTGGTCCCGACGATAACAGGCGCATCAGGATTCTCTTTTCTGTCACCGGTTAAAATCCCGACATTTGCCCCCCCGAAGATTTCTGAAAATTCACCGTATTTTGTATTGCTCAAAGCCTTTAAAGGGGAAGCATACCATGATCTTCCACCCTTTTCATGAATCCGGGCCATTGCCTGCTGTGCTATCCAGGTCTTACCGGCACCTGTGGGGACAGTAACAAGGCAGTCTGCACCTTCGATTACCGACAGTGCTTTCAGCTGGAACGGATCTGGTTTAAAGGGTTTTTTATCCGGCACTCCAATGGAGGCAAAAACCTTTTTTAGCCCGGCATCAGCCCCGGGCTTGATCTTAAGAACCCGGGGTCTGCGACCGAATTTTCTTTTTCTATTCTTTGGGCTATGATGGTATCGTTTTTTTCGATTCATTAAAGCTTAGCAATCATCTCTTTGATATTTGCTTTTGCCGTCGAATCCACATCAAAAGGTGAAACACCATCCAGATCAGCCTCTATCAAAGCTTCATCATACGGTATAAAACCGAGCAATTTAAAACCCCTCATGTGCTTTTTTAAAAATTCTTCATCTTTTTTACTGCGGATTTTGTTACCCACAACACAAATATTTTTTAAGCCGATCTCGGATGCCAACTTTTTTATGTGACCTGCGGTATCTATACTTCGACGTCCCGGTTCCACAACCACAATAAGTTTATCCACTGCAGATGCCGTGGCTCTGCCCAGATGTTCGATTCCGGCTTCCATATCCATTACCACCACTTCATCCCTTGACAGGACAACATGAATCACCAGCGCCCTTAACAGAGTGCTTTCCGGGCATATGCATCCGCCCCCCCCTTTTTTAACACCACCGAGCCGCATCAGCTTGATATTGTCAAGTTTCGCAGACAGGGAATCAGGAAGATCATCCACCTTAGGATTGAGTTTAAAAAAACCGCCGATGGTTCCCGGTTGTGCCTCGGTTCTCTCAAAAATAAGCTCTTTCATCTCGGCAATGGGTACAATCTTGTCTGAATCGGGAATACCCAGTGCTGCTGCAAGATTTGCATCCGGATCAGCGTCGATTGCCAGCACATGTTTTCCCTGTTCATTCAATGTCCGTATCAATAGGGCGGAAAATGTTGTTTTGCCTACTCCGCCTTTACCGCTTACTGCCAGTTTCATATGCATATCCTTTCTTTATTTAACCCCGTTTGAACAAAAACGTACCGCCTGGAATTACGGGTTATTTGTTATCCGTTAACACCTAACCCGGATAAACCGGAAAAGTTACAAGTGATCTAAAGTTTGAAGTGATCTAAAGTCAAGGAGTCGCTACGCTCCGGCTATTTATTTTAAATAAAAATGACAGAATACCTTAACTTTAGGCACTTTAGGTCACTTTAGGCACTTCACACTTAATATAACACACAATATTATTCGGGCAAGAGGATATATTTCCCGTACATTTATTACAAAAGTTCTAGACGCATTTTGGTTATATTCTTGACGTTCTTGGGTTTTATATATAAAACCATCTAAAATTTTGGTAACATTTTCTTTGAAACCCTGTGGTGCTGGATAAAGGAAGTAAAGAATCCTGGCCCAAAGGACCAGGTTTTTCAGGACAAAATAAATGCTGAAATATAACTCCAAAACGTCTTTTTGCAGATATTTTTTAATGACCGCGGCTGTCTTTTTTATCACAGCTTCAACCCTCCCGGCCCAAGATAACGGCAAAAAAAAGGGCCCTCCCCCTGTACCGGTCAGGGTTGCCGCGGTAGAAAAAAAGATGGTTTCAGATCAGATATCCCTAATTGGAACATCAGAGGCCATTGCAACAAGTACTGTTGCCGCCGAAGTGTCAGGCGTGGTTGAGTATTTTCCGGTAGAAGAGGGCCGTTTTGTCAAAAAGGGTGAATTGCTGGTAAGGCTGAGATCTACAAATCTCAAACTCCGCTTAAAAGGCGCTATCGCCGCAAAAGAGACGATCAAGGCGAACCTTCAGAACGCAGAAAAGGAGCTTAATAGACTCAGCAAACTTAAAAAGACAAACAGTATTGCAGAAACAAAATATGATAACGCACTTTATACTCACCGCGCCCTTTCACAGGTATTACTGCGGAGCAAAGCTGAAATAGAACAGCTTGAATACGAGATAAAACAAAAAAAGGTTTTAGCACCCTTCTCAGGCTTTGTATCAAAGGAACACACTCAGGTCGGAGAATGGATCAAGATCGGAGGGCCTGTCGTTACTCTCCTTAATCTCAGCCAGATTGAAATAACCGTGGATGTTCCGGAACGCTATTCGGTTTTGCTTGCCCCTGAAAGTGAAGTCAAAGTAGTCATAAAAAGCATATCAAATGATCCGTTTCCAAGTAAGATATATGCCGTGCTTCCACAGGGAGATCCCGATTCAAGAACCTTCCCGGTAAGGATACGTCTTGATAATCCGAACGTTAAGATTAAAAGCGGCATGGAGGCGGTGGTTACATTCAACCTGGCAAATAAAAAAAGCGCCCTTTTAATACCAAAAGACAGCGTGGTTACCGCCGGAAACAACAAACTGGTTTTTTTAGTGGCTGACGGCAAGGCCATTCCTGTGAATGTAAAAATCCTCGGCTATTATGACGGAAATGTTGCCGTCCAGGGAAACCTCAAACCAGGCGCCCCTGTTGTCATCCGCGGCAATGAACGCCTAAGACCCGGACAGGCAGTAACTGTTTTAAAATAAAGAACCCTGGCATAGCCTACGGCCTGGAGAGAGGACCAGGCTTTTCCCCCTAGAAAGGGGCTGTTTTACTTAAAGCCGTACAAGTTAAAAGTGTCTAAAGTGATCTAAAGTTTACCCAGTTTAATGCCTTATCTTATTTAACCGGGGTGCCTAAAGTTATGGTGTCGCTTCGCTCCGCCGTTTTTATATAATTGGCAGAATTCCTTAACTTTAGCTCACTTTAAACTTTAGTTCACTTCAAACTTTAGGCATTTCTTACGATTATGGTACCACTACCTGAGGTGCTGGTTTAAGCCGATTAATTAAAGAATGAAACTAGTTGAAACCGCCATAAAAAAGCCTGTTACCGTTACCGTTGGAGTTCTCCTGCTTGTTCTTTTCGGCTTTATTTCACTTTACAGAATTCCCATCCAGCTGACCCCCAATATTGATCTGCCTGAAATCTCCATCACGACCATCTGGCAGGGAGCAAGCCCGGTTGAAGTTGAACGCGAAATTGTCGAAGTCCAGGAAGATGAGCTTAAAAACCTGGAAGGCCTGGTAGAGATTAAAAGTGAAAGCAGTGACAGCAGAGCCTATATCAACTTGATGTTTGAAATCGGTACGGACACCGATGATGCGCTGCTCAGGGTATCCAACAGTCTCGAACGGGTTAAAAAGTATCCGGACGATGTGGAAAAGCCGATTATAAAGTCCGGGGGAAGACGCGAAAAGGCAATTGTCTGGATGGTATTACAGGCCCTGGACGGATACCAGGGCAATTTACAGCATGAGTACGATTTTATTGACGAGCACATTAAACCCAGGCTTGAGAGGATTTCGGGGGTGTCGTCGTCCAACATACACGGTGGGCGAGAACGTGAGGTTCAAGTGGTTGTTGATTCGGACGCTCTTTCGGCCCGGAGAGTGACCATCCCTGAACTTGTTCGAACACTGGACATAGAAAATAAAAATATCAGTGCCGGTGACTTTGATGAAGGCAAGCGTCGCTATATCGCCCGAACCGTGGGGGAGTATCAGAGCACTGAAGATGTCTCAAAGGTTATCATCAAAAGGATAAAAGGCATACCCGTCACCGTGGGCGACATTGCCAGTGTTGAGTTTGGTTTTAAAGATTCGGAATATGTGGTCCGGCATGAAGGTATTCCGACCATCGTTTTAAATGCGGTTCGGGAACCCGGTTCCAATGTTCTGTTGGTAGTGAAAAGACTGCAAACAGCGCTCACAGAGTTGAATGAAGGCCTGTTAAAAGAAAGGCATTTAAAGCTCACTGTCGTATATGATTATACCCGCTATATCTATAACGCCATAAATCTGGTAAAAGAGAATATTTTTATCGGTGGATTGCTGGCAATTCTGGTGCTTGTGGTATTTTTAAGAAACTTTGCCAGTACCGTTATCGTATCGATCGCCATCCCCATCAGCGCCATGGGTACGTTCCTTGTCATGACCCTGATGGGAAGGAATATCAATGTGGTCAGCCTGGCCGGCCTTTCCTTTGCCATCGGCATGGTGGTGGATAATTCCATCGTGGTATTTGAAAACATTTTTCGCCACCGGGAGATGGGAAAGACCCGTGTAAAGGCGGCCCATGACGGCACCGTTGAAGTCTGGGGAGCGGTTCTGGCAAGCACCTTGACCACCGTAGCAGTCTTTCTTCCCATTGTGTTTGTCCAGGAGGAGGCCGGCCAACTTTTTCGCGACATCGCCATCGCCATCAGCAGTGCCGTGGCATTAAGTCTCCTCGTCTCCATTACAGTTATTCCGACCCTGTCTGCCAAAATCCTGGGAAAAATTCAAAAGGATAACCATCCGGCCTTTAAAACCAAAGGGATCTTTGCTCATATACAAAGGCCTGTCAATATCATCGGCCGTGGGCTCGATGCTTTTGCCGCCGGCTTTGTAAATTACACAACAAAGTTTGTTTACTGGATGTGTGGATGGGTTACGGCACGTATGGGCATAGTCCTTATCATGACCCTCATGGCAATTGGCCTGGCATGGTTTCTGATGCCGAAAACAGAATATCTGCCGGAGGGCAACCGTGAGGTATTGTATGGAATTCTGTTGCCGCCCCCGGGGTACAATCTGGAGGAGCTTGAGAAAATAGGGGAAACCGTTGAAAAAGGTATTTTACCCCTCATCGAACATGGTCAGAAAAGTGTGCTGGCCGAAAAACTGAACCTTCCTCCGGTCAGCGGTTTTTTCTATGTTGCCCGGGGACAATCGGTTTTTATGGGCGTTATTTCCAAGGTTCAGCAACGAACCAGGGAATTGCTTCCCTATGTTTACAGTATATTAAGTAAAATTCCCGGCATGATTGCAATTGTTCAGCAGCCCAGTCTCTTTTCACGAAATATCGGCGAGGGCCGATCCATCGAGATAGAGATCAAAGGACCGGATCTGGTTCAACTGATCAACCTTGGCAAACAGATATACGGGTTGACCGCCCAGGCACTGCCCGGTGCCCAGATACGACCCATACCCAGCCTGGATTTGGGAAACCCCGAGATGCGCGTTATTCCCAACCGGGACCGTCTGACCCGTTTGGGCATGACCACGGCCGACCTGGGTTTAATCGTGGATACCATTGTGGATGAGGCCAAAGCCAGTACCTATCGCCTACATGGCGATGAAATAGATCTGGTGGTAAAAAGCAAACAAGGAAAACTCGAACGTACCCAGGACCTGGCCCAATTTCCGGTTGTCGCACCCTCGGGAGAAAAGGTGACCTTAAATTCATTAGCGGAAGTTAAGATTGAAGAAGGCCCTATCCAGATAAATCATATCGATTCCCAGCGGGCCATTACCATCCAGGTGATTCCGGCAAGGGAGATGGCGCTTGAATCTGCCATGACAATCGTTGAGCAGAAAGTAGTGGCTCCCATCAGAGCCGGGGACGGACTTTCGAAACTTTACAGTATCACGCTGGGCGGTACGGCGGACGATCTCACACGCACCCGGAAGATCCTAATGTGGAATTTTATTCTGGCCATAGTCATCAGCTATCTTTTAATGTCGGCGTTGTTCGAGAATTTTTTCTATCCGTTAATTATTATGTTCAGTGTTCCACTGGCCGCAGCCGGAGGCTTTGTCGGCTTATCATTGGTAAATACGTTTAAAACATATCAACCGCTGGATATCATTACCATGCTCGGTTTTGTGATCCTGGTGGGCATCGTGGTCAACAATGCGATTTTGATTGTCCATCAAACCTTAAATAATATCCGGGACGGCAACATGCTGCCCCGGGACGCTATCACAGAATCGGTCCGCTCCCGTATCCGGCCCATTTACATGAGCACTATTACAACCATAACGGCAATGCTCCCTCTGGTCCTTGCCCCGGGTGCGGGTTCCGAATTCTACCGGGGAATTGGAAGTGTGGTTGTGGGTGGCCTTTTGATTGCAACGGTGTTTACCATATTTTTGATTCCGGCCCTTTTAAGTCTTGCCCTCGACGCAGCAGGGGCCTTGAAAAAAAGCTTCTCAAGATCTTAATTCCCGGATGTATCACAATTCTGACTCGCTCATTTTACCCTGTTCAATAGCTTGGAAACCATGTATTGTGCAACCGGTCTTAAGTTTTCGGTCGGTCTAAGGATTTTTATCATACGAGTTTCAGATATTTTACATTTTATTATCAGTTGGCGTTATTATCAGCTGGCGGGTTATTATCATCCATTAATATACCAGAACTTATTGAGAAATTATTTTTTTTTAAAACTACGCAGTTAAAACTATGAGAGATGAAATATCATCAGTTAAACACCCTGCCATTCTGGCGCCGGCCGGAAACAAGGCTTCATTTCTGGCCGCCCTGGCAGCAGGAGCCGACGAAATATACTGCGGGCTGAAACAATTTTCAGCCCGCATGGAAGCCAAAAATTTTTCACTCGAGGAACTTGCGGCTCTGACCCGGCTGGCCCATGCCAAGGGAACCAAAGTCCATGTAGCGATAAACTCCCTGCTAAAGACCGACGACCTGGACAGGGCAGGAACCCTTCTTAAGCTGCTCGACCGATGGGTGAAACCCGATGCTCTGATCATTCAGGACCTATCCCTTTTGCAAATGGCCAGGCAAACAGGTTTCTCCGGCAAACTCCATTTATCTACCCTGTCCAATGTAAGCTTTGCGTCAGCCCTTAAACTTGTTAAAAGAAAATTCCGGGTCCACCGGATCGTTCTTCCCAGAGAACTGAACGTAGACGAAATCAAGTCCATGGCCTCGGATTGCCCCAACGGTCTGGATCTGGAACTATTTATACACGGGGCCCTTTGCTATGGTATATCCGGAAGGTGTTACTGGAGCAGTTACCTGGGGGGTAAAAGCGGACTCAG
This sequence comes from Deltaproteobacteria bacterium, assembly GCA_019313505.1. Lineage (GTDB taxonomy): Bacteria > Desulfobacterota > Desulfobacteria > Desulfobacterales > UBA11574 > S5133MH16. The sequence continues at coordinate 4,028 of JAFDBA010000025.1, read as the reverse complement.
GGGAAGATGCGTCCAGCCCTGCCGCAGGGTTTATACTCAAAAAGACCAAAGCAAAAGGTTTTTTTCATGCCAGGATCTCAGCCTGGATGTGCTTGTCAAAGTCCTTAAGACCATTCCCCGGGTCCGGGCCTGGAAGATTGAAGGCCGGAAAAAAGGTCCCCATTACGTTTTCTATACAGTCAAAGCTTACAGGATCTTAAGGGATCATGGAAGGGATCCCAAAATGAAAAAGCAGGCGCTGACCCTGTTATCTTATGCTCTTGGCAGAACAGGCACCCATTATAATTTTCTCTCCCAGAGGCCTCAGAATCCCGTAAACATTGACATTCAAACCGGCTCCGGCCTTCTTGTGGGAAGAGTAAAGGGAACCAAACAAAAACCTTTTTTAATCCCGAGAGAAGATTTGCTACCCGGCGATCTCCTCCGCCTGGGATATGAGGACGAGTCATGGCACGGCACCAACAGAATTGGTAAATATGTGCCCAAAGGGGGACGTTTTTTTCTTAAAGCTTCTTCAAAAACAAGCCCTGCAAAAGGAACCCCGGTTTTCCTTACCGACAGACGGGAAAAAGCTCTTGAGGACATGTTGTCCAAGCTCGAAGAGGAGCTGACCAAGGAACCGGAATCGAAAATTCCCTCTTCAGCGTTTAATATCAGGCTTCCAAAAAGATCAATAAACAAAGAGATGGTTTCTGATCTTTTTGTCTTTCGTAAGCCCGACAAGGTGAAATCCAGGGGACTAACCGGACTCTGGCTATCGTCCCAGGTCAAAAATAAAATGTCAAAAAGCCTCATCTCCCGGCTCTGGTGGTGGCTGCCACCTGTTATCTGGCCTGAAGATGAAGTAAGATTCAAGGAACTTGTCGATCTTGTCCTTAAAAAGGGAGCACGAAATTTTGTGCTAAACGCGCCCTGGCAGATTGCCTTTTTCAGCGTGCCAAAAAAGCTTAACCTCTGGGCAGGGCCCTTTTGCAATATCGCCAATCCTTTGGCCGTAAAAACACTGGCATCACTTGGCGTTAAAGGGGTCATTGTCAGCCCGGAGCTTGGCCGCAAAGATTATTTTATGCTGCCCAAACACAGCCCTCTTCCGTTGGGAATCGTTATTTCGGGCAACTGGCCTTTATGTGTTTCACGCATAATATCGGAAGAATTGGATACCCAAAAGCCTTTGATAAGCCCTAAAGGCGAAGAGGCCTGGATCAATAAATTCGACTCCGACTACTGGATATACCCAAACTGGAAACTCGATATAAGTGCCAAGAAAAACCACCTTGAAAAAGCGGGATACCGTCTGTTCGTTCATCTTGTGGAACCTGTTCCAAAAGAGATGACCCTGAAAAAAAGACCCGGTCTTTGGAATTGGAACCTAGACCTTATGTAGTGACCGTATTTAATAGGACACAGATTTTCGCAGATATCCACAGATCAGGTTTTTATTTTTTAATTTAAGGATCGGGAAGTTTTTCTTTAGAGCTCCAAATTAAGCGGAATGAATGATCCGCAACGAAATCGTACACTGTTTGAATGCATTAAGGATCGTTGCAAAAAAACAGCGCTTTTATAAATTCGTCATGAAAAGATAAAAAATGTTTTCCTACCTGATCTATTTATTTTAATATTGATACTTTGTTTTTTCGTTACGAGCCCTTGTGCATGAGTTTGTACGGTGTAGTTGCGGATTATTTGTGGAGCGGTTAAATTAAAAAAACTCCCCGACTCCTCAAATTATTTGGAATGTTAAATTATTAAAGTGAGACCTTTGAAAAATGTTCATTTTTGTTCAAGTTCAAGAAAGGCGGAAGTTTTAACCGCAGACATACATTGAGTATTTCGAGGATTAAAATTTGAGCCTGACGCAGAAATTGGGCAAAAAGGGACATTTTTCAAAGGTCTCTGGAGGATGACTATGAAACCGGTATCAATATCTTACGAATCAGTCGATGTCAGTTTGCAAACCGGTCCGGACATATGCGACATTACGGTAACGCTCGATCAGTTGGTCAGCAAATCCGGCATTGCATTCGGGAATCTTTTTGCCACAATCGTCGGATCAACAGGGTCAATCACAACCATTGAATTTGAACCCGGTGTGGTTAAGGATTTGAAAAATGCCATAAACCGGCTGGCCCCTCCGGATATGGAATACGAGCACGAAAAGGCATGGCATGACGGCAACGGACACAGCCATGTCCAGGCCGCATTGCTGGGACCTTCAATTGTCCTGCCGGTTCGAAACGGCCGGCTCAAACTGGGGACCTGGCAGCAAGTGGTTGCAATCAACCACGATAATCGTCCACGGACACGGGCTATTGAAGTGACTATCACAGGGATCAAACAGGATTGATAATTGAGTATTTAAGGAAACCTTCCGGTTACAAAAAAACCAATATCCTTAATTTTAGGCAGTTTGGGCATTTTAGGCATTTTAGACGGTGATTATCCTTGACAAATGATCTTATCATTATTAAAAGTTTTCGTTTGGGGAAATTGAAATGGTGTGGAAAAACCATTTATTATTAAAATAAAAAGATGAAAGGAGAAGGTAACAAATGTCAAATTTAATTCCACCACATGGCGGCAAGGGATTGACCTGCTGCTTACTTGAAGGCGCTGAGCTTGAGGCAGAAAAGAAAAAGGCCGAAGGGCTAAAAAAGGTCACCGTGTCTCATCGTGAAGTCGGAGACCTTATCATGATGGGTATCGGAGGATTCAGCCCCCTGACAGGATTTATGGGCAAAACGGATTGGAAAGGAGTCTGTGACAATTTCCAACTTGCCGATGGAACCTTCTGGCCCATTCCCGTGACCCTTTCCGTGGGCAAAGGGGACGTCGACGGCATCAGTGAAGGTGATGAAATCGCACTGTGTGACCCGGACAGCAATGAAATAATGGGAACCATGAAGGTTGCGGAAAAATATGAAATGACCGAAGCCGACAAAAAGTTTGAATGTGAAAAAGTCTACAAGGGAGAAGGCACCCCCACAACCGAAGAGTTTTGGAAGATCGCAGGTGAGGATCATCCGGGCGTCCAGATGGTTATGGCACAAAAGGAATTCAACCTTGCCGGCCCTGTCAAGGTTTTGAGCGAAGGCGAGTATCCTACCAAATATGCCGGCGTCTATATGAGGCCCGAACAGTCTCGCAAAATCTTTGAGGAAAAAGGGTGGAGCGAGATTGCCGCCCTGCAACTCAGGAATCCCATGCACAGATCACACGAATACCTCTGCAAGATTGCCGTGGAAGTTTGCGACGGTGTATATATTCACTCTCTGGTGGGCAACCTGAAACCAGGAGATATTCCAGCGGATGTTCGGGTAAAATGTATCGATTCCCTTGTGAAAAACTATTTTGTAGATAAAAATGTGGTCCAGGGCGGCTATCCCCTTGACATGCGTTACGCCGGTCCCAGAGAAGGCCTTTTGCACGCAACCTTCCGTCAAAATTACGGATGCTCACGCATGATTATCGGACGTGACCATGCGGGCGTGGGTGATTTTTACGGCATGTTTGAAGCCCAGACCATCTTTGATAAAATCCCGACCTCCGACGATCCGGGCAAATCGTTGCTCTGCAAACCCTTAAAGATCGACTGGACATTCTATTGCTTCAAATGTGACGGCATGGCTTCACTAAGAACCTGCCCCCATGGCAAGGAAGACAGGGTTCTTCTTTCCGGAACAATGCTCAGAAAGATGCTTTCAGAGGGTGAAGAACTTCCCGATCACTTTGGACGGGATGAAGTTGTTGCAATCCTTAGAGAGTATTACGAAGGGCTTACCGAAAAAGTTGAAATCAAAATGCACGGAGCCGCCACAGGCGAAAAATAATAAATAGTTGAAAGAGCGAGTTACTCGTTGCTTGTTACTAAAAAAGGGGAGACAAAAATTGTCTCCCCTTTTTTTTATATGTTTTTCAATGTTATCAAGTTAAATAGGACGCCCAGTACGATCTTCCAAACCTACGGGGCAGGCAGATTTTCGCAGACCCGCCTGCCATGCGAGGTACAAGCGGGCAGGTATACACAG
>JAFDBA010000293.1 GCA_019313505.1 Deltaproteobacteria bacterium | reverse complement strand
GGGTCTGGAAAGTATCGATAGTCATGGGCATCTTCCTTACCCCGCATGGATATGGATCTGTTTTTAACAGGATCCCACAATCTCGTTTCCTGGACTATCTTGCCGCCGTCTTCTAAAATTTCTTTTTGCCTGCTTATCTCAAAAGAAAGCGCATTTTCAACATGTTTGAAAGAGTTTAGGTTTTTTATTTCCGTTCTGGTTCCCAAAGTTACAGATCCTTTGGGCCTTATTGATATATTGGCGTCACAGCGGAAACTTCCTTCTTCCATGTTGCCGTCACTGATTCCAAGATACCGGACAATGGATCTGATATGCCGAAGATAAGCCCCGGCTTCTTCAGGCGTCCGTATATCCGGCTCGCTCACAATTTCGATTAGCGGTACACCGGTACGGTTGAAATCTACCATACTCAAAGGGCGGTCAGGATCATGGGACAGCTTGCCTGCATCTTCTTCCATGTGTATCCGTGTAATACCGATCCTTTTTTTATGCCCGTCTATTTCTATATCTATAAATCCATTTTCAGCAATCGGCAGTTCATACTGGGAAATCTGATATCCTTTTGGCAGGTCGGGATAGAAATAGTTTTTCCGGGCAAATCTGCTTTTATTGGCTATTTTGCAGTCTGTTGCAACGGCCATGCGCAAGGTGTATTCAACAACCTTTTTATTGAGAACCGGCAGTACGCCGGGCATACCCAGGCAAACCGGACAGGTGTGTGTATTGGGCGGCGCTCCGAATGATGTTGAACAACTGCAGAAAATCTTTGTTTTAGTCTTTAGCTGAGCATGAACTTCAAGCCCGATTACAGATTCATATGTCATTTTAAATCCTTGTGTTTTGACGGTTTCTTTGATGTTTTGTGGTAACACATTCCCAAATTGTAAAATTTTGAACCAAAGCAAAAAATTAGTCAAGCCATATTTGGTGCTTTACTGTAAACCCATCTATCTGTAAAAAATATGTCGACAATAAAACGATTTGATATTACATAAATACCATAAAAATCATCAGTATTATACATATAGTAGAGGTATATAATGAAATTTTTCCTGTGTGTGCTCGGAATGGTGATGGTCGTGGAAGGTCTTCCATATTTTGCATCTCCGGCAAAGATGAAGTTGGTTTTAGAAAAAGTCCTTGAACTGACGGATAAGTCTTTGCAAAAATTCGGCTTTGCACTTATGCTCGCGGGAAAGATAGCCCTCATGTTTTTATTGAACAATTACAACTATGATCTGCCCGATGACCTCATTGCCCAAAAACCGGCAAATCAACGGGTCCGTTCAAAGCTTCTATTTCTGCATAAGGAAACCGGCAAACTATCCCACCATAATTTTTATGAAATTTATGATCTCCTTTTGCCAAAGGATTTACTGGTTTTAAATGACACCCAGGTAATTCCGGCACGACTCTTCGGGAAAAAGGATACCGGTGGCAAGGCGGAAGTTTTTATCCTTGATTACCCCGGCGAGCGTAAAAACCGTAACTGTGACCAACTTGTCCTAAGATGTTTGATTAAAACCTCAAAAAAACCGAAAAACGGTACGCCGTTATTTTTTCCCCGGGGATTGCAAGCCAGGGTTGTCAATTGTCAACAGGGAATTTATAATGTCAAATTTTTATGTAAAGATAATTTTGAGAGTCTCCTTGACAGTATAGGACATGTTCCTTTGCCCCCATATATTAAACGGAACGATTGCAAGGATGACAGGACATCTTACCAAACCGTTTATGCTTCGCAAAAAGGCGCCGTTGCCGCACCCACTGCGGGACTCCATTTTTCGAAAAAACTCCTTAAAAAAATAGCGGAAAAAGGGGTCAGGATCGTTACAGTTACGCTGCACGTGGGTTACGGTACGTTTTTACCGGTCAGGGTGTCGGATATAAGAGACCACAAAATTCATTCCGAGTGGTACTCTATTTCCAAAAATACGGCCGATGCTATAAACCGTGCCAAAACAAAAGGCAGACGTATCATTGCCGTGGGCACAACATGCGTACGGGCGTTAGAGCACGCTTCAGATGAAGGAGGGATCGTGGCTCACGGCAGCGGAAGCTGCAATCTTTTCATATATCCCGGGTACGGGTTTAAAGTTGTAGATGCAATGATTACGAATTTTCATCTTCCCAAATCAACGCTTTTAATGCTTGTATCCGCTTTTGCA
>JAFDBA010000159.1 GCA_019313505.1 Deltaproteobacteria bacterium | reverse complement strand
AAAGGCTGCCAGAAGGCCGGTTTCCTGTGCTCTGAGTCTTTTCCCGTCGGAAACCAGGACAGTATTTTTAGCTATATCCTCGCTCTTTTCAAGAATATTCTGCCCGGGAGCAACACTCCTGTATACTTCAATGTTTATGTGGTCCACCGCTTCTGTGTGTTCTATCATAACAACACTATCGGCCCCGCCCGGTAACATGCCTCCGGTCGAAATCTCGGCGGCCTGGCCCGGTTCAATGGTAAAAGGGGGAGACTCTCCCATAATCACAGAGCCTATGACGGAAAGATATGCGGGATTTGCTTCTGACGCACCAAAGGTCGAGGAAGCCCGGACCGCATAACCGTCCATGGTAGATCGCATAAAGTTCGGAAGATCGACATCTGCATGGATATCTTTTGAGAGAATCCGACCGGTGGATTCGGCAAGGGATATGTCTTCCGTATCAACCCGGGGAAAATCCGAGGTATATTCCAGAACCTTGTCCAGATCAGTAACTTTAAAAAATTCCTTCATAACCAGCAATTACTCCGTTTAATGACTATTTTTGGCATTGTCATGGAAATGAGATGCTGGATACCGGATGAGTTTATCCAGTAACCAGTATCCAGTAATAAGCATCATAATGTTTTTGTCTAAAAAATAGTGCAATTTTTAACGAAATTTTGAGGTCTGTAAATATAATATGATGGCTGTTTATGTGTCAAGGAATCGGCCATGAAATCATCACATTTGATATAAATAAGATATCAGGCAACATTTTATCCCTTTGGAAATATAGTTTTCCCCTTGATAAAATTAGTTTTTTTATTTAAATGACTTTGTATGGGTTATATCTTCGATTTTAATGATGCTGTGGCATACGAAAAATGGTTTCAAAATCCTCGCAACCGGTTTGTTGCTGAGCTCGAAAACCGGCTTATGTTCGATATGCTTAAGCCTGCCAAGGGTGAGAGGGTTTTGGAAATCGGTTGCGGAACCGGTACCGGCCTCCTTACATTTATAGATGCCGGAGTTCAGGTAACCGGATTGGATCCATCCCCTTATATGCTTGATATTGCGTTAAAAAATGTAGGAAATAGTGCAGATCTCCACCGTGGTTTTGCAGAGGATCTTCCATTTGAAGATAACTCCTTTAACCATGCCTGTTTTTTTACAACCCTGGAATTTGTCGAAGATCCCAAACGGGCAATAGAAGAGGCAAGCAGAGTTGCAAAAGACAGGATATTCCTGGGAGTTCTGAATCGTTATGCGCTTAAAGGGATTCAGCGCAGGGTCAAAGGAATATTTACCAGTACCATATATAATCGGGCCCATTTTTTCAGTATCTGGGAGCTTAAACAGATAACCCGGTCGTTTTTAGGGGATGTGCCCATATCATGGCGTACCGTATGTCATTTTCCGGCAGCGACCGGTTGGATGACCCGCAGGATGGAACGGTCCGCCATGCTGCAAAGATGCCCGTGGGGAGCTTTTATCGGCATGGTGGTTACCCTTGTTCCACGTTTTAAAACCCGACCCCTTGCCGTGCCTATTAAAGCAAAACATACCACCGGTGCGGCGGCCGGATAGGAAAGGGCAAGGTTTAAGGTTGAATAAATAATGGTTAATAATCAATGGTTAACAATTAACGATTGATTATTAGATCGGGGTTTAAGGTTTAGTGTTAAAGGTTCAACTTTTAACCTCGGATTGGGAGTCCGAACTATGGAAGCTTATTTATATGAACCGCTGGATGAGAACAAAGTAAAATGCAATCTTTGCAACCATCGGTGCATCATAAAAGGAGGTCGTCGCGGAATATGCGGTGTTAGGGAAAACCGTGAAGGGGTTCTTAACACTCTGGTTTACGGAAGGCTTATTGCACGCCACATCGACCCCATTGAAAAAAAACCGCTTTTTCATCTCATGCCAGGGAGTCTTTCCTATTCCATAGCCACCGTGGGTTGTAACTTCAGGTGCCATTTTTGTCAGAACGCGGATATCGCCCAGATGCCGTCGGACCGTAACGGGATGATCATGGGGGACAACTGCTCCCCCCGGGATGTTGTTGATGCCGCTTTAAAGGGGGATTGCAAAACCATCGCCTATACTTATACCGAACCCACCGTTTTTTTTGAATTTGCCTATGACACGGCTAAGCTTGCTCACCAAAAGGGAATTAAAAATGTGTTCGTCACCAATGGATACATGACCGCCGAGGCAATTAATATGATAAGCCCTTACCTCGATGGGGCCAATGTTGACTTAAAAGCCTACACCGAAGATTTTTATAAAACATATTGCGGGGCCAAACTGGAGCCTGTCAAAGAGACCTTAAAACTGATGAAGTCCCTGGGTGTTTTTGTGGAGGTTACCACATTACTTATTCCGGGGTTAAACGATGCCAGGGATGAACTTGGAAATCTGGCGGCCTTTCTGGCGGATTCTCTGGGCACAGAAACCCCCTGGCATATTAGCCGGTTTCATCCCACATACAAGCTGACGGGTCGACCTCCAACGCCGGTTAAGACTCTGGTTATGGCGCGTGAAATCGGGATAAAGGCGGGATTAAAATATGTTTATACCGGGAATGTGCCCGGCGAGAGTGGAGAGAAGACATTCTGTTATAAATGCGGTAAGATTCTGATTGACCGATGGGGGTTTGATATTCGGGAGAATCTGACGGAAAACAGCCTGTGCCCGTATTGTGGAGCACAGATCCATGGTGTGGGGTTGTAGTCGAAGTTGCAGGTGAAGAAAAACAAAAAAAAACAAAAAAAACCGCTGATTAGTGTCATAATCCCCACATATAATCGTGGCTGGATAATCGAAGAGGCCGTCGATTCTGTCCTATCCCAAGTTTACAGGGATTTTGAGCTGATTATTGTTGATGACGGCTCCACAGATAATACCCTTGAAATTCTCAATTCATACCAGGACGATATCACGGTTTTCCGACAAAACAACCATGGAGTGAGCGCTGCTCGAAACCGGGGGATTACGGCTGCATCAGGACGCTTTATCGCTTTTCTTGATTCGGATGATCTCTGGCTGCCACAAAAACTTTTCCGGCAAGTTGAATTTTTCAACAAAAATCAGGATGCTCAAATCTGCCAGACAGAAGAGACTTGGATCAGAAAGGGTGTCCGTGTCAACCCCAAAAAACGGCATAAAAAACCTGAGGGAATGATTTTTGAACAATCCTTGGCTTTGTGCCTGGTGAGTCCGTCCGCAGTTATGATCAGACGCAGCCTGTTTGACGAAATAGGAGTTTTTGATGAAAAGCTTCCTGTCTGTGAGGACTATGATCTATGGCTAAGAATAAGTTGCCGGTTTCCTGTATATCTTATCGATACTTCGCTTATCATAAAACGGGGCGGGCATGATAAAACCCTCAAAGAAAAGTGTGCTATTTATGCGGCCGGATGTCGCAAACGAGGACGCAAAGAAGAAGCGCTGTATTACACGTCGCTTTTAGAAAGATTTTAACATATACAACCCTGTTTTTTTATACCATCCTTTCTATCTCCCTTAACCTTTTTTCTAATCGTTTTTTGGAAACCCGTACCGGTGTTTTGAGTTCCTGGGCAAAAACAGATACTTTGTATTCTTCAATCAGCCAGAAATACTCCTCGATGGCAGCTTTTTTTTCTGCAGATGCTGATAGCGAAAGCCCTTGCAGTTGTTTATTAAGGCTTTGGGTAAAAAGAAGGACTTCTTTGGCCTTTGCCCTGTCTTTTTCAAAATTAACCAAAGCTCGACGGGCACGGAAATCGATAGCCTTTATGTATCTAATAAGGTGTATGAGACGGTGGGCGTCGTAAAGATCCATAAAAGTTTCAGGGGCAAGCTTTTTAAGCTCCTCTCTTAAGTCCTTTAAAAATTGCAGGGCGGCACTGTTGGCACTGTGGACAGTTTCAAGGTCATAAAGTGAGGTTCTGGTTTCATGATAAGCATCAAGAACAGACAGGCTTAGGTCTAATAATTCTCGGCCCTTTGGAAGAATTGTAGGTGCTACAGATTCGGCGTGGGAATAAAAAGCGTCTTTGGATCTTATGTTTTTGCAAAACAGATTGTTGATGATGATTTGGTAGAGCTTTTTTCTAAAGCGTTGGGCCCCTCCAAAATAATTGGCCATCTTCTCCTTTTTTTTCGGTAGTGTCAGAGCCTTTTTTAAAAACTTCAGATCCTTTGAAAAGTAGATGGTAAATAACATGGTGATACCATCTTTATGTGAATCGACAGCTTTGTCCCGAAGGCGAAAAAGGCGAAGGTTTACACTCTTTTTCCCTTTAGCAGTTTTTTGAAGACCGGGATAAACAAACCATTTTATCTTATTTTCATCTTTTACGCTGATACTTTCAGGTAGATCAGGAAAATCCCAGCATGTTATGCCGGTCCTTTCCCACTTTTTTCTGGCAGATTCAATTTCATTCGGTTCTTTTGGGTCAGCTTCAACTGAAATATTCTGGCGTAAAATTGACGGATTCCTGCTGGAGCGGAGTTCCTTGCCTTTCTGGTCGGTGATCGATATGCGCATTTTTAGATGGTCCGGTAAAAGATCTGCAGGCCAGGAAGATGCAGGGATATCAAGACCGCCGAAGCGATTATAAATAAAATTTCCAAGTTCTGTTATCAAAGAGCTTTTAGTTTTAGGCATTTCATTGATGATCACATCGACTGTATTTGCAACAGGTACAAGTTTTTTACGAAAAGCTTTGGGAAGGCCCTTGATAAGAGCGCTTATTTTTTCCCTGTAAAGTCCGGGTACAAGCCAGTCCAGTGATTCTGAAAGAACCATTGGGGCATAGGATGACGGTATTTTTACTGTTGCACCATCTTCGTTTTTGTCGGGGTCGAATTTGTAGACGCAATCAAATCCGTGGCCCCCTAAATTAATTCTGTCAGGGTAAAGAGACAGTTCTGTTTCATCCGGACGATAGCGGAGAATATCATCCGGTTTCATTCGCAAAAAAAGGTCGCTTTCCTTTTTTTTGATGTGTTTTGATAGGGTTCTGATATCATAACATCCTTTCAACTTTTTATGGTAGAACTCGAACAATTCGGCCTCACTGACAAGAACATCCCTTTTTCTGATCTTATCTTCCATGCCTCTGACTTCATCAACAAGTTTCTGGTTGTGCAGCATAAAATCGAACTTCTTTTTGATATCACCTTGAACCAGCGCGCTTTGGATAAAAATGTCAGATGCCAGGTCTGGATTAATCCTGCCATAGGATACGGGTCTTTGGGGAACTATAATGAGACCAAAAAGGCTTACCTGTTCGTAAGCGACTACCTCGCCCCTGTTTCTTTCCCAGTGTGGATGAAGATAGGTATATTTGCACAGGTCTTCACCCAGTTTTTCAAGCCAGTCACTGTTAATGTTTGCGCACGTCCTGGCAAAAATTCGCGATGTCTCAACCATTTCGGCAGCCACAAGCCATGTTTTTGCATTATTGAAGAGGGTTGACCCCGGAAAGATCATCACTTCTTTTTCCTTTGTGGCTTGAAATATGTTCTTCTCTTTTTTCACCGCAATGTTGGAGAGAAAACCGCTCAAAATCGATTTGTGGATTGCGGCATATAGGGGACTGTCTTGGATGACTGGTGTTTGAGACGAAGTGCTCTTGACGATTCCGGCATCTTTGGCCTGATTTTTTATATCATTTATAACATATTCTCTGAGAACTCCAGAAATCTGAGCATGGATATCACACCATTCTCTCATCCTTTTAAAAGAAAGATAGTGGTTTTTGCAGAATTTTTTTAAGCTTCCTGTTGTTTTTTCTTTTTGCCGGGACTGGTGGTATTTTCGCCAGATATTGAGAAGAGTGATAAAATCTGATGAAGGATCATAAAATGCTTTGTGAATCTGATCAGCTTCCCGAGCTTTTTCTGTGGGCCGTTCTCTGGGATCCTGTATACTAAGGGCAGCAGCAACAACGATAATTTCTTCAAGACATCCTTGGGTCTGTGCTTCAATGAGCATCCTGGATATTCTGGGGTCAACCGGCATTTTTGCCATAAGTTCCCCTTTTTTTGTTAGGGAAAAGCGCCCTTTTCCTTTTGATTTCTTTTTGTCCGATTTCGGGTCGATGGCTCCGAGTTCGTAAAGAAGATCAAACCCGTCCTGTATGCTTTTTGATGCCGGCCTGTCGATAAAAGGAAAATCCGATATATCGCCAAGTTTCAGGGAAATCATTCTCAGAATGACTTCGGCCAGGTTGGCTCTTAAAATTTCGGGCGGCGTAAAAAGCGGACGGTTCTCAAACTCTTGTTCAGAAAAAAGTCGTATGCATACACCGTTTTCGACTCTGCCGCATCTTCCTTTTCGCTGATTGGCACTGCTTTTTGATATTGCTGTGACCGGAAGGGAAGTGGTTCTTGATCTTGGAGTGTACCGGGATATTCGCGCAAGACCGGTGTCGATGACATATTTAATTCCTGGTATGGTTATGGAAGTTTCAGCAATATTGGTTGCAATAATTATCTTTCTGGCGGGAATTTGCGAAAAAACTTTTGATTGTTCAGAACCTGCAAGTCTGGCAAATAGAGGAAAGATAATCGTGTCTTTGTAATTTCTTCCTTTGATTAGTTCGCAGGTTTCATGAATGTCCTGTTCGGTGGGCATGAAGACGAGGATATCCCCAGAGCGGCTTTTTATTTGCAGTTTGTCAATTGTACTGACAGCCATTTCAATATGGGTTTGTTCATTGTTTTCTTCGAGTTTTGAGTCAATCGGCAAATAACGTATTTCGACCGGGTACATGCGTCCGGATACTTCTATCACAGGAGCATTGTCAAAGGCCTTTGAAAATTTCTCCGTGTCAATGGTTGCAGAGGTTATGACAATCTTAAGGTCTTTTCTTTTTTTTAAAAGAGTTTTTAAAATTCCCAGGATAAAATCTATATTCAGACTTCTTTCATGGGCCTCATCAACTATAATGGTATCGTATTCATTCAGATACGGATCATTCTGGGTTTCGGCCAGAAGGATACCGTCAGTCATTATTTTAATAAATCCATTGGGACCGGTTTTATCTTTGAATCTGATTTTGTAACCTATGGTTTTCCCCAACTCCTGACCGAGTTCTTCGGCAATACGTTTGGAGACAGTGGTTGCAGCGATCCTTCTCGGCTGGGTACAGCCGATCTTGCCGTTAATGCCGCGTTTGGCTGCAAGGCAGAATTTCGGTATCTGGGTGGTTTTGCCGGATCCGGTCTCACCGGAAATTATGACAACCTGGTTTTTCGAGATGGAATCTATTATTTCGTCTTTTTTAGAAAAGATGGGGAGGGCATCGTTATAGATAGGTTTCGGACGGTTTGCTTTTCGCCATGATTTTTTTTTGATGGATGTTTGAAGTTTTTTTTCCAGCTGAACAAGTTTCTTTTTTATCTTATTTTCAGCCGCGGTTTTGATGGCGCATTGTTTGATCTGTATTATTTCACGACGGATGGCGTGTCTATCGGAACTAAGCGCTTTTGGTAAAAGCGACTCAAATTTTTTTAACATATTATGGTAAATACAGTTTAACGGTGATGGTATCTTGAGACCTTTACGAAATCGTCTAAATCGGACTTTTTACGAGTTCATCTAAATTGGACATTTTTCGAAGGTCTTATCTTAAAGAGTCAGAAAATAACTTTTACAAATATTTTAAGGCTTTTTTAAGTGCAGCCGTGTGAAATTTGCCTGCCAGATGGACCGGACTTTTACCATAAATCGGGTCCCAGCCTGCAGGATCTGCTACGCAGTAGTATTGTACATCCAGACCGATACGAACTATTGCTTCATCAACGGGAAGGTTCTCAACGCGACTTGCTGTTCCCCATGTCGCTCCACATGGAGCCCCGCGCAGTACGTTGATTTGGGTTATAATTCCATCAACAACCTTCACCGCAAACTCCGGTGCACCAAACATGTTTCCATAATTACCCAGGCAGACCTGCCGGGAGAGCCCGCATCAAGTAGGGGGAGTAAATGCTCCTTTGACACGAAATTTCTTTCCCGAGGCGACCACGGGAATTTTTTTATCCCGGCAAACAACAGCAAGGTCATGAGAAAGGTCCGGATGTTTCAGATAATCCAAAACCAGGTCAGCTTCAATGTCCCTGGGGATATACTCTTTTGTATCGTCGATGACCACAGGCAGATGAGCATCAATCGATACGACTTCAAGGGAAAAACAGTTGTTTCCGTATTGTCTAACACCCTCTATCTTTTTGTCGCCACTGCCATTTTGCTGAAAAACCAAAATGTTTTGGATTTCAGAAGCAGGTTTTTGCGATCGACCCTTTGATTTGCTGTTGTGTGTACATTTTATATCGTTCATTTTATGTCCTTATTAATAATAATGGCGAGACCTTTGCAAAGATCTCGTGTTTATTTTGTCCTGAAAAACATGGTTCTTTGGGCCGGGATTCTTTACTTCTGTTCATCGCTGTAAAGGGAATTCATACCGAAACGTTCAAACCACCACTCTTTTGCCGAGAGATATTTTTTAACCTCTTGTTCGGAAAAGGAAAATTTATAGTTTTTACAGTAATCATTAATAATCCTGTATGCAGCGATAATCCTGGTTGTCATTTCTTTGCATTTTTCTTTGTTTTTATTACATCTGTCCGGATGCCATTTGCGGATAAGATTTCT
>JAFDBA010000024.1 GCA_019313505.1 Deltaproteobacteria bacterium | reverse complement strand
CCATTGCTAAGCCTGTGTACCCCATAATGGAAAAGAGGGCATTGTTAAAGTCGTGGGCGATTCCTCCGGCAAGGGTGCCGATGGATTCCATCTTTTGGGATTGTTGTAGTTGAGTTTCAAGTTTATTTTTTTCTTCCTCCGCTTGCTTGCGCTCGCGGATGTCGCGGGATATTCCGAAAATCCCCACGGCTTGCCCCGTTTTGTTGCGGAGGAACTTTATGCTTACTTCAAACCAAACCGTTGATCCATCCTTACAGATCATTTCTATTTCGAGAGTTCTGACTCTCGAAGGGTCAGCGTCATCCTGTGCTTCCAGTTTAAGTTCTTCCTCAAATATTTTCGTTATCAATTCCCTAGAGGCTGGTGTCATTCTTTCTGAATTCGAAAGCGCCATAGACTCTTCAATACTGTATCCGGTAAGTTTCTCAATGGAGGGGCTGAGATAGGTTAGGTTGAGATTCATATCGCGAGTCCAAATGACATCACTGGCATTTTCGGCCAATAACCGATACTTCTTTTCGCTCTCCCGCAGAGCTTCTTCCGCCAGCTTGCGATCGGTGATATCCACGTGCAACCCCACCGCGCGGTGCGATACGCCGTTTTCGTCAAGCTCGAAGCTCTTGCCGCAGCCGGAGATCCATTTCCAGGAGCCGTCCTTACATTTCAACCGAAATTCAACTTCGTAAGGTTCCGCATTTTCTGCATAATTTTGAACTTCAGGCACAATGGTTTCCCTTTCTTCGGGATGTATTAGGTCTATCCATGTGTCCAGTACCATCGGAAGTTCTTTGTTTTCATAGCCAAGCATTGTGTAATAACGCGGGCTAAAAAACACTTCATTTGTATCAATATTCCAGTCCCAGAAACCGTGCTCACCCGCGTCCATGGCAAGCTCCAACCGCTCGCTGGTGGCTCGCAATGCTTCTTCCGCCTGTTTGCGTTCGGTGATTTCTAAACTTAATTTAGCATTAAATTTTACACTAAAAATAGAAATAATTACACTCAAAAAAAACAGAGTGAAGATGCTGATAATCCAATGCCAATAGTTGCTAACAACATCACCAAAAGTTATTTTTCCTATGTCCTTGTATGGACCTATTCCCAACTCTCTCAAACATTCATGCACCGTCTGATAGTGTAAAGGAATTGTCCATCCAGCACATTTTGCTGCTATGGCTGCATGAGAGTCCGGGGGCATTTGGAGTAATGCTACTGTAACTTTTTCCGCCAAATCTTCACTAACGTGCATGACTTTTGCCATTGGCCATTCCGGATATGCACGGGTTGAGTGAAGAAAAGGTAAATGAACTGTCCCGCCACCGTGTTCATGAATCACATAGTAATCATCAAGTTTAATTTTTCCTTCAGCCTGCATTCTTTCCAAGGTATCGGTTCTAACTGTTCCTGCATCAACTTTTCCATCTTTAACTGCACAAACAACTGTATCATGGGTGCCTCCAAATTCAAGCTTTTGAAAGTCGCGATGCGGGTCAATCCCTTTATCTTTCAATTCTCGCCAAGCCATCCTCCATCCTCCAAAAGAAGTCTCTTTAACAGCCATGAAGGTTTTTCCTTTGAGATCATTCAATTGACGAATGTCATTCCGATCGGCCTTACAAAAGATTACTCCTCCAAACTCAGAGAAAGCTCTGCCTAAACGTATATTTTTTAGTGTGGCAATTCTATTTACCCCATACCAGCTTTCTAATTCCACATAAAATGAGGAATTGGCCAAGATAAAATCAACATCTCCTTTTTCAACACAAGAGTAAATCTGCTCAAAATCAATTGGTACAACCTCAAAAGTCTTGCCCGGAATCTTAGCTGACAGATATTCAGCTGTAGGAGACCACTTTTCAAGGCACATTTCAGGCCCTCTTTTTGCCAGGACACCAATTTTTACCAGGTTGTCCTCGGCTTCAGAGATATTGACCATGCCTATATAGAACAACAGAGCCACAAACGTAATAATCCTAAAACATTTCATTTTCTCTATTCTTTTGTTTAATTATTATTAAAAGAAATCCGCCCTGGTTGAAAATTATTACCTAATCCAGATTTGCCTCGACCCTGCATCTTGTGTTTGTCACTTTCCCCTAATTGCTCACTCCCAGTATAAATGAGCCTATCAGTCCAACATTATTTGACCTAAAATGTCCTTTTTATAAAAATAATAGTACCCAGCATACCTCGCTTATAATATGCTGTATTTACATCAATAAATAGTCATATATAACCATGATATTCTGCAAATCAGATGGAAGGAAAAAGCAACAAAATAATATTGGAATTTAGTCCAAATAAAGTTGGACTTAGCACCTAATTCCGGTTTTCAGGTTTTGCTTACGTGCCTGAAGCTTGCATCAACATCAGACTAATATTATTGAAGATTTGTTTTGTAAATCGCAAATATTTGAGCCTTTAATTATTCAACCTGTAAGGCAGAAGTCAAACATCGGCGTTAACTATTAAAATTGACAAAATAGCTTCGAACAATCTGATTCTTGTTCAGCTTTGCTCCAGCACCTCTCTGATTTTTTTAGCAAGTTCACTTTTAACCACCGGCTTCATGATATATCCACGAATGCCCATGGCCTTTGCCTTATCTTCGCTGATTTTTTCGGAAAAGCCTGTACAAATTATAATTGAAATATCAGGTCTTATTTCCATGAGTTTTTTGGCAAGCTGAATACCGGTCATATGCGGCATGGTTGTATCAGTGATGACAAGATCGAACTTGTCAGGAGCTGCTCGAAACGCTTTTAGTGTTTCAACACTGCTGGTTCGTGCGGTGACATGATAACCTAATCTTTCCAGCATCTGCTGTGACATTCTAACAATCTGCTCTTCATCATCAACTAAAAGGATTCGTTCTGTGCCCCTCTGGGCAGGTGATATGACCCGGGTTTCTTTTGTTTCAGTCCGGGTTCGGATTACCGGCAGGTAAACCTGAAATGAAGTTTCCTTGCCCGGCTCACTGTATACACTTATGTCACCTTTAAAACCTTTTACAATGCCATGCACCACGGCAAGACCCAGCCCGGTGCCCCTTTCTTTTTCCTTGGTAGTAAAATAGGGATCAAATATTCTATCGACTACAGATTTGTCAATGCCGGTACCGGTATCTGTCACTGTCAAACAAATATATGATCCTGGAACCATGGCCGGGTCTTTCAAGTCATCCACATCTAATTCAACCTCTTTTAGGATTACTTCCAGTTTTCCACCTTCATCCTCCATGGCATGAAAAGCATTGGTCAAAAGATTCATGACGACCTGATGAATCTGTGAGGCATCGGCCATAACCAAACCGCATTGATTGCTGATATATTGTTTGATTTCAATGGTAGTCGGCAAAGTAGATCTGATTAGTTTCAAAGCTTCTCTGACGACAAGCTGAACTTGTAATGGTTGCAGCTCCTGGTCAGCCTGCCTGCTGAATGTGAGGATCTGTTTGACCAGGTTGCTTGCACGTTGCACAGCTAAAAACACTTCCTGTAAATTGTCATGTAACGAGGTTCCTTTTTCAGTATCATCTAACGCCATTTCAGCATATCCCATAACGGAAAAAAGAATATTGTTAAAATCATGGGCGATTCCTCCGGCCAGTGTGCCGATGGATTCCATCTTTTGGGCTTGTTGGAGTTGGGCTTGAAGCTGTTTTTGTTCCGTCACATTAAGAAAGATAGTTAGAATAAAAGATTTACTTGAAATCCGAATGACTCTGGCAAACATAAGTGCAGCGATAATGGCGCCGTCCTTGGTCTTAAAATCCATCTCCAATCCATTGACTTCTCCGGATGTCTGTAACTCCTTTGTAAATCTGTCCCTGTCATCATCAGAGTAAAACCCAACTTGTGTTGTTGTTTTTCCAATGATCTCTTCTTTGGAGTATTTGGTCAGATCACAAAACATATTATTGACATCAGCCAGTTTGCCTGTTTCTATTTCAGTAAGAGCAATGGCTTGAGGAGATAAATCGAAAAGGCTGCGGAATTTTTTTTCGCTCTCTCGCAACGCCTCTTCGGCCTGCTCACGTTCTATGATTTCCTGATGCAACTGGGCATTGGCTGTCTTCAATTCTTCTTGACTTGCTTTAAGCTGTTCCTTTTTCACCGTGGTTATAGACAACTGGGCCAGCATCCGGTTAAAATCTTCTATTAGTTGTCCCACATTTCCGGACATAACTGGTTTTACCCGTATATCAAAGTTACCTTGATTGACTGCTTTAGTCGCCGCTTGAAGGTTGGTGATGGCACGAGAAAAATAGATCCCTGTCCAAGTCGCCAAAACCATAATAAACACAATACCCAAACCCATAGACAAAAACCCCACTGTTTTGAATGATTGTATTAGACCATTTAATGCGATCATCAAGTAGCGGGATGTGCTTTGAGAAACATCCTGTGCGGCAAGAATAGGATGTGTAAATTCGTCAATATAAGTAGTTGTCGCAACGCCAAATCGAACACCGTCTGCGGTTTTTTTATTAAGCGGGGCTATGTACATAAATTTATCACGTATTTCTCCGTCAGGATCTTTCCATTTGTAGTATCCATGTGAATATCTTCCATCCAAACTGGCTTCCATGATAGCCCAAAACCCCGGCAGTTTATCCGATAGCGAATGTAAGTCTAAATTTTCTGTTTGTGAATTTTTGTGAAAGCGATTAATAGCGGTATCAACATCATGAAGGGCTGTGTATCCTTTTTTGCCCACGGGTTGAACAGCGATTTCTCTGAATTTTGAGTCATTTTGCAGGTATTCTACCGTCATCTCAGGGTGGGCCTGAAGGTATAATTCCAACTGAAGAACCACATCCAGTACTTTCTGGCGAACAAAGTCTTCTGCCATTTTTCTCATTACGGCTTCACTACGTTGCCACTGCTCTTTTTGCCCTTGGTAAACAGCATAATTGATTTGGGTGAGAAATCGGTTATCGAATATGTTTATTAAGTAACCAAAGATTATTATAGGAATCAAACCTGAAATGATTGTAATAGCTATCAATCGGGTGCTGAATCTTTTGGGTAAAAGCCTTGAAAATTGCATAATAATCGCCTTTCAATCAATCAATCAACAATGTTATCGGTTTTTAAAATAACTTGGCGTTTAATTTTAATGTTCAAATTCTGTGCCTTTTTCAAATTCAAGGATAGCTTCTTGATAATAGGTTTCTGTGAGGGAATTGTCCGCACATTAACTCCTGATAATATCTGGACAATAGGATCGGCGGCTTGTCGACCAATTTCGTAAAAATCACAATGTACCGCCATCAATGCACCATCTTCTACGGATTTTTCTGCAACTGAGACAACGGGTATCTTGTGTTCATCCGAGATATGAATGATGGTTTGTAAGTTTTCAGGTGAATTTAGGATAGGATCAGTCGGAATATAAATGGCATCAACTTTTTGTGCCACTGATTTAACCACTTTTTCAAGTTGTGACAAATCCTTCTTGGGGAAAGAAACGGTTAGGGGCTTCCAGCCAAATCCGGGAGCAGCTGCCGTGGCTTCTTTCCCGGTGACCACCGCCTGAGACATTTCCGTGCAATAAATAATACCCAATTTTTCCATTTCAGGAAGAATCTCTTTGACCATTTCAAACTGTTCTTTAACCTCGACCTTCATGCTGACGCCGGTAATATTTCGTCCGGAATCATCGTAATTGCGAATAATTCCGGTAGCCTTTGGCGCACCCACAATAGAGAACACAATGGGAATCGATTTTTTTTCGGTAGCCTCTAACGCCGCCATGGTACTTCCCGTGCCCAGAGTCAAAATCAGGTCCACCCGTTTTTTTGTAAAATCAAGAGCGGTTTTCAGCGCAAGTTCTTTATCCTGCTCTACATTTTTGTAGTCTATTTCTAAGTTTACACCTTTCTTATAACCTTTGTCCCTAAGACCATCGAGCACGCCTTTATAGGTCTGGTTATATGCATGAATCTTTTCCGTCCACTGTAATACGCCAATGTGAAACTCTTTATTTTTTGTCTTGCACCCGAAGCAGAGCAAATAAAATATCATTAGAGTTGATATTAATGCCATGCATTTAAGATATTTTTTCATGATTAATCTCCGTTAAATATTTCAATTGTACTTCGGTTGGCTCCGAGATAGGGTGCAGATTTCGTGCATTACGTTGAATCGTTATCAGGCTAATATCATTGAAGGTTTAATGTATAAATCGCAAAAATTATGGTTTACGATTTTTTAACCTTTAAGGCAGATACGTAACCGGACTCGTTTTTAAGATTTACAATCGAAATCATTCATTTTGAAAGTTCTTTTTGTGGGTTCATAGAAACAAATGCCCGTACGGTAGGCCATATCTCCAAAAACGGTTCGATATCGCCTGCACCACTGTACCTCACCATGGTATGCGCGGCCTGCGGCTGAGCCGGTCGCATGTCGATTGACCATCCGGTTGGTGCGGATCAGAACCGGGTGCCCTCTTCCCAGGTGCATGGGCATCTCGATACAGATGCCGTTGCAGCTGGTGTTGACGGCGGTACCGGGTTGATTGTAGAAATCGTCATCGGGCGGGTCATAAAACACTACTGTCACCGGAACATTGGCGGCGACACGCGCCTCTTTTCTTTTTTCCACTGCCGGTACGCGATCACCGACCGAAAGATCAGATGCTTTAGGGTCGGGTTGCGATTTTTTCGGTTGAATCTTCGACATGATCTCTCCCTGTCATGTGTGTGCAAAAGTGTAAAGTGCCTGAAGCCCGTCCTGGCCTCCGGCTCTGCCTTGGAGTTTTGTGTCTAAAATCACAAATTCCAAACCGGTTCAAAGCGATTGTTTTTTTGTTTGGAATTTTGAATTTCGGTCATTGAAATTTATTTGTTATTTGGGATTTGTTATTTGGAATTTCCACTAACTCAACTACTCCATGAACGGATACCAATAAGTCAATGAACTTCCAACAAAGCAAATCCCCTCTGGGCAAACCAAAGCCGGGTCCTTTGGGCCAGGCATCTTTTATCATTCCATTCCTTCCACAGCCCAGCGAATGCTGCCATTTACGGATGTGCAAACCGCCTGAATCAGTTGCGCTTTGCGTACAGGCTTGGCCAACAGCGTGACCGGGCCATATTGTGTGGCTTCGGCCATAAGATCGCTGTCCGGATACCCGGTGATAACAATAACCGGTATAGTGCTGTTGTTTTGGCGAAGTATTTTCAAAAATTCCGCGCCGTTCATATCCGGCATTTTCAGGTCAAGTAGAATTGCAGCCATGGTTTTGCGTTCTATCCATTTTAGTCCTTCGATGCCGCCTTCCGCTTCATTTACGATAAAGCCTTGCGATTCAAGGATACGACGTACAGTTTTACGAACTCCGGGGTCATCGTCCACCACCAGAACCGATGTCATCTGGTTGCGAAGGTGCTGCGTCTCTGTCCATTGCAGCAGAGCTTCACGCCGAAAACGCCAGTCCTTGCCCATTTTGTAGGCTGGAATATCTCCTTTTCGAGCCATGCGACGTATCGTTTCTATATGGGCGCCAAGAAATTCGGCGGCTTGTTTGACATTCATTACATCAGAGTCATTTGGCATTATGGGTCTTCCTTTCGTACAAATCCTATAAGTGAGTTGAATTGAGTTTGATTGAGTTTAGTTGAGTTTAGCGTTTCAGGAATGCTGTGTCAAACATTTTTTGTAATAGTTCAGCCACCAGACACAAAGAAGGGCCAAGTTTTATGAACTCGCAAAAAGTCAAAATCCGACGGCAAAGTAAAAAGATCCAAATTCAAGGCCGCAAATCCTGAGGAACGAAGCGTACTTATAGTACGCCGCAGTGACGAAGGATGTAGCGCAACGCAGAAGTTGGACTTTTTACGAAGCCGTCAAGTTTGTTTCTGTCATGAGTTATCTAAACGAGGATAAAAAAATAAAAGACAAGAGATGTTCCGATTGTATATGATGGGACGATCTTTGATGAGGGGCTGTTTTACCTGATTGAATCAGGCTGATAGCTGCACAGGGGTTCTTCGGACAGAAAATCTCCGGTTGCTTCATAAGCCCTTGCTCTGCAGCCACCGCAAACCTTTCTGAATTCACACCGGTGACATTTTCCCTTGAGATTATCGAAATTGCGTAACGATAAAAATACATCTGAATGGTTCCATATATCTGCAAAGGATGTTTTGGTAATATCGCCGCAATTAACCTGGAGAAATCCGCAGGGCTGAACAATGCCACGGTATGAAATAAAACAGAAGCCGGTACCTCCCAGGCATCCTCGGGTAACGGCATCCATCCCGTGGGTTTTGAAGGTGACAGACTCTCCCTCTTGTTTTGCTCTTTGCCGAAGGATGCGGTAGTAATGGGGAGCGCATGTGGCTTTAAGCTGTAAAGACGTCTTTTTCCTTTGGTCATAAAACCAGTTTAATGTGCGCTCATATTCCTCTGCGGTTATTTCCTGGTCCACAATATATTTGCCGCGGCCGGTTGGGACCAAAAGAAAGATGTGGTGAGCAACCGCCCCTAGTTTTATGGCCAGTTCCTGGATTTTTGGGATTTCACTAAGATTTGTCTTTGTAATTGTGGTGTTTATTTGGAATTCTATCCCGGCATCTTTGACCAGTCTTATTCCCCGAAGGGCACCTTCAAAGGCGCCTTCCACCCCCCTGAATCTGTCATGGTTTTCTCTATCAGCACCGTCCAGGCTTACACTTATCCGTTTAATGCCGGCATCCGCCATTTGCCTGGTCGTTTTTTCAGTGATAAGTGTTCCGTTTGGCGCCATGACCATTCTGAGTCCCTTATCTGTACCGTATTTTGCAATATCAAAGATATCCGGTCGTAACAGCGGTTCCCCGCCGGTCAAAATTACGATGGGTTCTCCCACTTCTGCGATCTGATCCAGAAGGTGAAAAGATGCCCTTGTGTCAAGTTCGCCGCTGAATGGACCATGTTCGGCGGATGCGCGGCAGTGCACACAGGCGAGGTTGCAGTTGCGCGTGGTTTCCCAGGCAACAAGGCGCAGAGCAGCGCCTTTGTTTTTGCCTTTGGGATGAGAGTGTTCTGATGAGGTATGGTTCGTGTTTGTCATGGTATTTATTGATTTATAGTGAGCTAAACCTAAAAAAGGTTGTGCCCGTTGGCCCGTAATTTAATACCGGACAACGGGCTAACCGGTTAACCGGCTAACCAGACATAGGCACTTTCCAGTAGTAGGTTAGGCTCTTAATTCTTCGGCAGCTTCAATGGCAAAATAGGTCAAAATCATATCGGCTCCGGCCCGCTTAATGGCCGTGAGAGACTCCATCATGACTTTTTTTCCGTCTATCCACCCCATTTTTTCGGCCGCCTTTACCATGGCATACTCACCGCTGACATTATAGGCTGCCAGGGGAAGATCTATTTCTTCACGGATGCGGTAGACAATGTCAAGGTAAGGAAGGGCCGGCTTTACCATTATAATATCCGCCCCTTCTTCTATATCCATGGTCACCTCCCGAATGGCCTCCAAGGAATTGGCAGGGTCCATCTGGTAAGTCCGGCGATCTCCGAACTTGGGGGCGGAGTCCGCGGCATCACGGAAAGGGCCGTAAAATGCAGAACAGTATTTGGCCGCATATGACATTATCGGGATATTACTTAAATCGTTTTCATCCAGGATGTTGCGAATTTCGGCCACACGACCGTCCATCATATCGGAGGGGGCAACCATATCCGCGCCGGCTTTTGCGTGAGACAGGGCGGTTCTGGCAAGAAGGTCGAGAGAGGCGTCATTATCTATGATTTGACCGTCAACAAAACCGCAATGACCGTGATCCGTGTACTGGCACAGACAGACATCGGTTATGACATTAAGATCGGGTATCTTGTCTTTGAGAGCACTTGTCGCTTTCTGAACGATGCCGTCTTTGGCATAAGCGCCGGTTGCAAGGGGATCTTTCTTGTCCGGTATTCCAAAAAGCATTACAGCCGGGATACCAAGTTTACATGCTTTTTTCGAGGTTTTAAGAAGATTATCTATGGACAACTGGAAGTGTCCGGGCATGGAATCGATTGGATTTTTAACCCCTTTGCCGTCAATGGCAAAAAGAGGGAGGATCAGGTCATCTGCCGAGAGTCTGGTTTCGCGAATCATCCGTCGAAACGCATCATTTTGCCTCAACCGTCTTGGTCTGTAATCGGGGAAAAGCATAGTAGCTCCTATTTCACTTCATCATCTGTCAGATAACATGCCGGATCCGGAGCCCAGATATCACCGGTTACCGCTTCGGATCGCACCCTGAAATTGCCGGCGCAAATGTCCAGCCATCTGCAGGTTGCACATCTTCCCTTGGCGTGCTTTTTTTTCTCTTTAAGTTTTTTCAACAGCGGATCCGAGGTGTCGGTCCAGATTTCGGAAAAGGGCCGATCTTTAACATTGCCGAAACTGTAGTGGCGCCAGAATTGATCGGCATACACCTCTCCATCCCAGCTTATGCAACCGATACCTATTCCGGAGCTGTTACCCTCATTCATTTGAAGAAGTTCTAGAACCTCTTTGGCCCGATCGGGATTCTCTTTTAAAAGTCTTAAGTAAAGATATGGGCCATCAGCGTGATTGTCGACGGTTAAGACCTCCTTAATATGCCCCTTATCATGTAATTTTTTTGTAAGATCCATGATAAGATCGACAGCTTTCCGGGATTCCTGATGGGACAGATCTTCCTTTACGAGCTCTGTTCCGCGACCCGCATACACCAGATGATAAAAGCATGCCCTCGGAATATCCATATTTTGGAGAAGCTTAAAAATATTTGAGATTTCACTTACATTCGATTTGTTGATTGTAAAGCGGAGCCCAACTTTTATACCCGCTTTCTTGCAGTTTTTAATTCCTTCCAAAGCCGACCTGAAAGCTCCCTTAACGCCTCGGAACCGATCATTAATCTCTTCCATGCCATCCAGGCTTATGCCCACATATGACAGACCGATTTCTTTAAGCGTTTGGGCTTTTTCAGGGGTTATCAGGGTCCCGTTTGTCGATATAACGGCTCTCATACCCTTTTTGACGGCATAGGCTGTAAGTTCAGGAAGGTCCTTCCGGGTCAGAGGTTCACCCCCGGAAAATAAGATAACAGGAACGCCAAAATCTGCAAGATCATCTAAAAGATTTTTGCCTTCCAGGGTTGAAAGTTCACTGTCAAAATCCCTATTTTTAGCGTGAGCATAGCAGTGCACGCACTTTAAGTTGCATCGCCTTGTAATATTCCAGACGACCACAGGCCGTTTATCACTGGAAAACTGTAAAAGGTGGGAGGGTAATTTTGATGACATTCGCCCATATCGAAGGGCATCCGAAGGCTCAACGGTTCCACAGTAAAGTTTTGATATTCCGATCATATGGATAAATTGGGTTCAGGGTTCAGGAAATAATATTTAATAAACAACGGTTAATAATTAATAATTAACAATTGATTATTGATTATTAGATCAGGTTTCAGGTGTTTTGCAACAAGTTATGTTGCAGCTCATCTTTAATGAGATTGCTTATAAAAGCCTCGGGATTCAAAAGAGCGCTTCTTGTGATAAAGAAACGGTTTCTTCCGGTTTTTTCCCGAATCAGGTTGAGACCGTGTTTAAAATCGTTTGTCAGATGCTCATAAAAATCTTCAACATTAATATTGTCCTTTTCAAACCTTTCAATTATAAAATCTATGGCATCATCTTCCAGGACAATGTTAATATCATTGTTTTTAAAAAAGATCAGTTCTAATTTTTTAATGTTATCATAAAAGGATTTGATTTTGTTGATTACCTTTTCAATATCCATTATATGATTGCAGTAATAAGAGGCCACAACTTCTATGCGAGAAGGTGTCAAGGTAAGACCGTATTTTTCCGTCAGATTTTTTTTGTTTGAGTTTAAGTATTTTATAATAGATTCTTTTTCTTCACGAGCAAGCTTTTCAAATGTTTCATTTAATTTGCTGTGGTTTGATAATAACATCATGTTTTCGAGGGATTTTTCGGGATCTTCGATTACGGAAACGGTTACCGGAAATTTATCAATATCCCATGACGGTAATTTTTTTTCAAACAAAAGAAGTGCCCCTTCTATGGCACTAACCAGGCCTCTGGCGCCGGTGTTTTCTTTGAAGGCTTTTTCAGCAAGAACATGAAGGGCATCGTCCTCAAATTTCACATCAATATCATATGCTGCAAAATCGAGTTTTTTGCCGAGAATGACCGGGTTGCTGGGATTTTTCAGGATTTCCAAAAGATCCTCTTGGGTTAGATTTTCAAAAACAGCCCTTATCGGAAGGCGTCCGACAAATTCGGTTTCAAATCCAAACTCTATCAGATCTTCGGCTTTTGCCTGTTGAAGAATGTCCGTATCATCACGATAGTTTTTAATATTTGCTCCAAAGCCGATTTCCTGATCGGCAGTCCGTTTTTTAACAATCCGGGCCAGATCGCCAAAGGCGCCGCTCATGATAAACAGTATATTGCTGGTGTTTACAGTACGTTTGTCCCGTTTGCCGGTCTTGCGAAAGCGTTCGATTTCCTGAATCATCGAAATAGGATCATGGGGCACTTTTAAATCAACTTCGGTCTCTTCCATGGGTTTTAGAAGAGCGCGCTGAACACCTGATCGTGATACATCTGCACCAATAATGTTCCGGTTCGAAGCAATTTTATCTATTTCATCTATATAGATGATGCCGTATTGAGCGAGTTCAATATCATCGTTGGCTTCTCGTACAAGATCCCGGATAAGATCTTCTACATCACCGCCCACATAACCTGTTTCGCTGAATTTGGTTGCGTCGCCCTTTACAAAAGGAACATGGATTTTTTTCGCAATCAGTTTGATAAGATATGTCTTCCCAACACCGGTCGGGCCGAACATGAGTATGTTGTTTTTGATGTGGCCGACCATATCACTGATGTCATCAGAAGAGGTTTCGGCACGTTTTATCCGATTGAAATGGGTGCATATTTTTGTGGCCAGAATCGCTTTGGCGTTATCCTGTTTTACGACATACTGGTCGAGATAGGAGATAAGATCTTCGGGTTTTAAATCGAAATCGATTTTTTTTTCTTTATGGGTAGGCTTTTCTGTTTTTTCGGAGGTGATTTCACGGGGGACAGCCAGCGGAGATACCATTTTAACACTACCGCCGAATTTCTTGGCAAGAAAATCGCCTATCTCTTTTTCAATTTCTTTTGGATTCGGTGTTTTTTCATCATGTTCTTTCATAATTTTAGACTATAATCATGCCTTAGGAAAAATGCAAGGAGGAAAGCCATAGAACAATAAAGAAAGGCAGGGCTTTGAAGGCCCTGCCTTAAATCGCCTTGAATTGCTTTTTGTTTGATTCAAGGCTTATTCCAGTTCGGTTGAGCCGTCACCCAAGATGAGTGTGGAGTCGTCCGAATCTGTTATTTATTTAGTGCCTGAAAAACCTGGTTATTTGGGCCAGGATTCTTTACTCAAGCAACATTTTTTTGTTCAACAGCATTATAAGCAGACACCTTCTTTTGCTGCATCAGAAAAGAGAGGTAAGATAGTTGATCCCGAAGATCTTTAAGCTTGGATTCCATCATTATTCCTAAAACGGCCATGCGGTTTTCAGAATCTCCAGCATTGTTAAGGCGTCTGTCGATTTCTTTTTGGAATTCCTTAAGCTCAGGACGTTCTTTTAGAAGGCTATCCCGTTCTCTTTGAGCTGTTTTACCCATTTCTATTATTTCTTGTTTACTAAGCACACTACTCTTTTTGCTAAAACTCAAACAATTTCCCATGTCTGCTCCACTTTAAAATAGAATATGTATAATGTAATGCTAATCTGCAGAAATCATGCCAAAAATTATATAATTTTATATTGATGGTCTCGTACAAAATCCGATTTAGACGGTTTCGTAAAAAGTTCAAATTCAGGGCGTACAAATTTTGTAATCATGAGGTGTACTTATCCTGCGTTGAATGATTACGAAATGCAGCACAACGCAGAAGTTGGACTTTTTACGAGACCGTCATTGTTTATTATTTTGAATATTTATCCTTATAAACAATACCAATTCACTAAATATTTTACTAAATTCTATGAGTTTTATTTCACATTGTGAAATAAAACTCATAGAGCATGAAAAAATTTATAAAACCTCTTATAAAACCTCATAGAATAACATATCTTGTATGTCAAGAAAAAAATAGCACAATATATGGTGGCTAAAAAAATCTTACTGGGGAGTTACAGACATTCTGTTGTTTTTTTCGTATAACTATTGTACGAAATCTCAAACGTGAGCAAATCAGACTGTTTACGAGACCGTCATAGTTGACGGCGTCGTAAACAGTCTGATGACAAGCGACCCCAGTAAAATAGTCCTGCAGGGGCAGGAATTTCAGCCAGGTGAAATAGGTTTCACATTTCACCCCAGCACGGTCTGCCGGACCTGCAGGGCAGGTGGGACAGGCAGGGCAGGTAAATGACAGATGACTAATGAAAAAAAAACACAAATTGCCGTGGTCGGCATGGCTTGTCTATTTCCCGGGGCTCCGGACCTTGATACGTTTTGGCACAACATTGTTAACAAGGTTGATACAACCGGTGAAGTTCCTGGGGATCGATGGATAGTTGAACCTGATTTAATGTATCATTTAGATTCATACCCTGACAAAACTTTTTCAAAGCGGGCCTGTCTTATAAATGACTTTAAATTCGATCCCAAAGGAATCGACCTTGACGAGAAGCTATTAAAAGAACTGGACCCTTTGCATCAAATGGTGCTTCACACCGGTCGTGAAGCATTATCGAGCTGCGTAACCACATCGATTAATAAAAAAAATATCGGGACCGTTCTTGCTGCTATTGCACTGCCCACGGACGCTTCCTCTTCAATTACCAGAAAGATACTGGGGACATCCTTTGAAAAAAAACTTTTTGGCGACACTGCTCCGGATAAACATACACAACTTTCCAGGGGAGAATGTCTGGCCGGCAGGGTAACCAGTCTCCCGGGCGCTATACTTGCCGAAGGGCTCGGTCTCGGTGGTGGAAGCCATACACTCGACGCCGCCTGTGCTTCATCCCTTTATGCTGTTAAATTTGCATGTGACGAATTACGGTCTTTTCGTGCTGATGCAATGCTTGCCGGGGGAGTCTCAAGACCGGAATCTCTTTATACTCAGGTTGGCTTCAGCCAGCTCCTGGCTTTGTCACCTTCAGGCCGTTGTGCTCCCTTTGATGAAAGTGCAGACGGTCTGGTGGTTGGAGAAGGAGTCGGGGTGCTCGTCTTGAAACGGCTCGATGATGCGTTGCGTGATAAAGACAGTATTTATGCCTTAATTCAGGGTATTGGTCTTTCCAATGACATGGGGGGCAACCTTCTGGCCCCTGACAGTGAAGGCCAGGTTCGGGCCATGCGCAGCGCTTATGCTGATGCCGGCTGGTCCCCCAGGGATATCGATCTTATTGAATGCCATGGTACAGGAACTTTAGTGGGAGATGCAATCGAGCTTCAGAGCTTGAGAAATCTTTGGGATGAACCCGGTTGGTCTCCGGGTCAGTGTGCCATCGGATCAATCAAATCAATGATCGGCCATCTACTGACCGGAGCTGGTGCCGCAGGCATGATTAAAACCCTCCTTGCATTAAAAAACAAAACATTACCACCTTCACTCAATTTTAATAAAGCCCCGGCCAAAAGTCCCCTTTGCAACAGTCCGTTTCATGTGCAAACCCAAGCAGAACAATGGATCAGGAAAGATATAGACACCCCTCTGCGTGCTGCTGTCAGTGCATTCGGATTCGGAGGAATAAACAGCCACCTGCTTTTTGAAGAATGGGACCATGAAATTGAAAATTGCCGGTTGAAAATTACCAATTATCACGCTTCAGCCTCAAATCGTCAATCATCAATCATCAATCCTCAATCATCAATTGTCAATCATCAATCATCAATCCAAAAGCCCCCTGTAGCGATTACCGGAATGGCGTCTGTTTTCGGTTCATTAAAATCTTTAAAAGAGTTTCAGGAAACCGTTTTCAAAGGAGAATCGATCATTACAAAAAGGCCCAAAAACAGATGGAACGGTTGTGATGTAGTTGCTGACAGCCTTCTTGACGGACGGGCGGCATGGGGTGGATTCATGGATGAACTTTCTCTTGATATTAGAGAGTTTCACATACCTCCCAATGAAATTCCTGATATACTCCTTCAACATCTGTTGATGCTTAAAGTTTCTGCCAATGCAATGAAGGATGCAGGCCTTCTTCTCAGAGAAGAACGATCACGCATGGGAGCTTTCATAGGCATGGACTTTGATTTTGAAGCCACTGATTTTCACCTGCGGTGGAATTTGCATAATTTGGTTGAGGAATGGAAAAAAAGAAACGGACTCGGCTTAAATCTTGATGATGAGAAAGAAACAGCCCTCTGGCTGGAGTCATTGCGGGATGCCTTTCGACCGCCACTTACAGCCACCCGAACTCTGGGGGCTCTCGGCGGAATTATCGCCAGCAGAATCGCCAGAGAGTTTTGCTTCGGAGGACCGAGTTATGTGGTGTCAAATGAAGCGGCTTCCGGCCTGAAGGCCCTTGAAGTCGGGGTTCGATCACTTCAGCAAAAGGAAACCGACGCTGTTCTTGTGGGAGCAGTGGACCTTTGTGGTGAAGTTCGCAGTGTTATCACATCCAATCAGATAAGACCTTTTACCAAAAGTCATAAAATCAGCCCATTTGACAGGTCGGCGGATGGAACTCTTCCAGGCGAAGGAGCTGCGGCACTGGTACTTAAAAGGCTTGATCAGGCAATAAAGGATGGTGACAGGATATATTCTGTTATAAAAGGAATCGGAAAGGCCGGTCAGGGTGGTGTTAAAACCGATACTCCTTCAAAAAACGCTTATATTCTTTCTCTGAAACGATCTTTTAAGGATGCCGGCATTTCACCATCTTCCATTGGTTTTGTTGAAACCCATGGCAGCGGCAACCCTTTGGAAGACCGGGTTGAATCAGAAGCTCTTAACGAGTTTTTTGCCAACCGCAAAGAACCGTGTGCCATGGGATCCGTGAAACCTAACATAGGACACGCAGGGTCTGCCTCCGGCCTGGCGTCATTAGTTAAAACCAGCCTGTGCCTGTACCAGGAGATAATTCCCCCCTTAAAGAACTTTGTCAAACCCGGCGATCAATCCTGGCTAAATGGGGCATTTCATATACCCGTTGTTGCGCAATACTGGCCAAGAGACAGAAAAGACGGTCCCCCCAGGGCATGCACAGGTGCCATGACAACAGACGGCAACTGCATGCATGTAATACTTGAAAGCTTTGAATATGAATCTTTTGACAGGATACCTGAAAAGGTTGCCGGAGAAAGAAAAGGTGGCCTGATTGCTGAATGGGTGCCGATACATGTACCCCGACTATCAGTGAAATTATAGAACAAAAACCAGATCTTCAGATAAAGCTGATTGT
Source organism: Deltaproteobacteria bacterium (assembly GCA_019313505.1). GTDB lineage: Bacteria > Desulfobacterota > Desulfobacteria > Desulfobacterales > UBA11574 > S5133MH16. The sequence goes on along the minus strand of JAFDBA010000024.1, from coordinate 7,445 downwards.
GGGTGGAAAGATACCGTGCCCTTCAATGCCCGAGACAAGGGACAGAGGTCAGAGGTCAGAGGACAGAGGTCAGCAACCAGCAACCAGCAACGAGCAACCAGTATCCAGCATCCAGCATCCAGTATCCAGCATCCAGCAACGAGCATCCAGCGACGAGCATCCAATATCCAGTATCCAGCACCCACCCCCCAGCATCCATTATCCAGAACTGCTGAACTCTCTGACAGAAAGCAATAAAGCTACCGCCGATGCTCATAAGACCTTTCTTGATTTTTCAAATGAGTTGACCAGAGGCTTTGAAAAAACTTTTGACACACAAACGCGTCTCATTGAGACCATGATTTCAGATACCGGCTTACCGGTTGGAGAATTCGGTTTAGAAAACATAGAACAAACAGAAAAAATAAAAGATCCGGTTGAGCCTGCTTTCAGTCGTGACATGTGCCTGGAATTTGCCACCGGCTCGGTTGCCCGTGTACTTGGTTCGGAGTTTGCGGTCGTCGATTCTTACAAAGTAAGGGTGCGACTCCCGGATGAACCCCTCATGCTTGTGGACAGGATCATTTCGGTGGAAGGAGAAAAAAGATCTTTGGGCTCAGGGCGGGTGGTTACGGAACATGATGTACTTCCCGGGGCATGGTATTTAGACGGCGGTCATGCTCCGGTGTGCATATCGGTCGAAGCAGGGCAGGCCGACCTTTTTTTGTGCTCGTACCTTGGCATCGACCATGCAGTCAAAGGAGAGAGGAGTTACCGGCTCCTGGATGCGGTCGTTAAATTCCACCGCGGACTTCCCCTGCCGGGTGATGTTATTCGCTATGAGATCGACATTGACCATTTTGTGCGCCAGGGAGATACGTATCTTTTCTTTTTCAGGTTTGAAGGCTTTATCGGCAACAGCCATCTGATTAGCATGCATAACGGATGTGCCGGTTTCTTTACCCATGAAGAAGTGCGAAATTCGGGGGGAATTATTTTAACCGAGGAAGATACCTGCCCCAGGGCGGGTAAAAAGCCGTCGGACTGGAAAGACCTTGTCCCGGTTTACACGGAAAGCTACACGGATGATGCGCTGGAAGCGCTGAGACGCGGTGATCTTGCAGGGTGTTTCGGCCCTTTTTTTCGTGGAATCGAACTTGCCGAATTACTCAGGCTGCCCGGCGGGAGGATGAAACTGATAAACCGGATTTTACTGATCGATTCCGAGGGCGGGCGTTATGGGCTGGGCCTGATCCGGGCAGAAGCCGACATCAATCCGGATGACTGGTTTCTGACCTGCCACTTCATGGATGACATGGTCATGCCGGGAACCCTGATGTATGAATGCTGTGCACATACGCTCAGAGTGTTTATCCAGCGCATGGGATGGGTAACGGCAAAGCCCGGGGTCTGCTATGAACCGGTTGTGGGGGTTGAAAGCGTACTCAAATGCCGTGGGCCGGTAACCCCGGCAACCCGGCATGTTTGGTATGAAGTAGAAATAAAGGAACTCGGGTACTTTCCTGAACCGTATGTGATTGCCGATGCATTGATGTATGCCGACGGCCGGCGGATTGTGTTGTTTAAGGACATGTCCATAAAAATGACAGGTGTTGTCCGTGAAGAGATAGAGGCGGTGTGGGAAAAGAAAGGGTTGAAGGTTCAGGGTTCCAGGTTCAAGGTTCAAGGTTCAATACCCAGTACCCAGTGCCCAGCAACGAGCAACCAGCAACCAGCAACCAGCAACCAGTATCCAGCAACCAGCAACCAGCAACCAGCAACCAGTATCCGGCAACCGGCCATTTATGACCGTGACAAAATACTGGCATTTGCCGTTGGCAAGCCTTCCCAAGCATTCGGTGAGCCGTACAAAGTGTTTGACAAAAACAGGGTAATTGCCAGACTTCCGGGACCGCCATATTCCTTTTTGGACCGTATTGTTACCGTCGAGCCCGAAGCATGGGTTTTGAAACCAGGGGGGTGGATAGAAGCCGAATATGAAATGTCGCCTGATGCATGGTACTTCAAAGCAGATCGATCATCTTCCATGCCTTTTTGTGTGTTGCTCGAAATTGCACTTCAGCCGTGTGGATGGCTGGCCGCTTATCTGGGATCCGCCCTTAAAAGTGAAAAAGATCTGAAATTCAGAAATCTTGGCGGGAATGCCGTGTTGAATCGTATAATTTTACCGGACAAAAAAACACTATCCATGCGTGCCCGGATGACAAAAGTTTCCGAAGCCGGAGAGATGATTATCGAACATTTCGATTTTGAGGTTTTTCAGGATGCTGAAATGGTTTATTCGGGGGATACATATTTCGGTTTTTTCACTGAACAGGCCCTGGCTCAGCAGGTCGGCATCCGGGGGGCAGAGCAGCAAGTCTATTGTCCCACAGCGGATGAACTACACCGGAGCCGTTCCTGCAACTTTGAAAATCAGGCCCCTTACCGGCCTGATGATCCGGATGTACATTCCGCACCTTCTTTGACAATGCCGGCAAAAGCGCTTCGCATGATCGACAGAATTGACACCTATGTTCCAAAGGGCGGCCCTGAAGGCCTGGGTTTTATTCACGGTGTAAAAGAAGTCGATCCGGATGAGTGGTTCTTCAAGGCTCATTTTTGCCAGGATCCCGTATGGCCTGGCTCTTTGGGAATAGAATCGTTTCTTCAGCTTGTCAAGTTTATGGCAATTGACCGATGGGAGGATCTGGTTGACAGTCACAGGTTTGAGCTTATTACCGGGGAACCTCATAACTGGATCTACCGGGGTCAGGTGATTCCGGAAAATAAAACGGTTGAAGTTGAAGCCGTGGTAACTAAAATTATTAACACACCGGTCCCGACCATATATGCAAACGGATTCCTGAAAGTTGACGGGCTGTATATTTATCAAATGGAAAATTTTGGTTTTCGCTTAATGCCGATATAAATTAGACAGGATAAGGGAAGTTCATATATTATCAAGTTAATCCTGATGTCCTGTCAAAAAGATTTGCGAGTATATTTCTATGTTATATACAAAGGTGTATATCGACTCATTCGGGTATGAACTGGCTCCCAATGTGGTCACATCAGATGATATTGAAAAGCGGCTTGAACCCTTATATAAAGCCCTCCATTTTCAAAAGGGACAACTGGAGGCGCTCACCGGAATTCGGGAGCGCAGATTCTGGGATCCTGGATTCTCCATGTATGAAGGCGCCACAAAAGCAGGACAAAAAGCCTTAAATGCTTCCTTGATTTCTCCTGAAGATATTGGCATTCTCGTATATGGCGGTGTTTGCAGGGACAATTTAGAACCAGCAACAGCCTGCGCCATATCCCATGGTCTTAGACTTGGATCCAAAACCCAGGTTTACGATGTTTCAAATGCCTGCCTGGGGGTTTTAAACGGAATGATCCATGTGGCAAATGCAATAGAGCTTGGCCATATCAAGGCCGGTCTTGTGGTGTCGTGCGAGTCCGCAAGACAGATCGTCGATTTTACCATTGAACGTCTTCTTGAAACCAGGGATATGGATCATTTTAAAAAGACCGTCGCGACGCTAACCGGAGGATCAGGGGCTGTGGCAGTCCTTTTGACAGAAGCATCTATTTCCAATAGGGGGCATCGTCTTTTGGGAGGGGTCGTAAGAAGTGCGACCAGACATCATACACTGTGCCGATGGGGGCCGGATACCGGCATTCCGGCCAGCGGGCTCCATGTCATGCAGACAGATTCCGTAGGTGTTTTGCAGCACGGTGTGGTCCTGGGCATAGAAACATACAAAGCGTTTAAGAAAAAATTGTCCTGGCCGGATGATAAGCCGGACAAGGTTATTTGCCATCAGGTGGGCGAAACCCATCAGAGAAATATACTCGAGTCAATCGGGATCCCAAAAGAGAAGGATTTTACCACGTTCAAACACCTCGGGAACATAGGTACGGTATCCCTCCCCATCACGGCTGCAATTGCCGAGGAACGGGAATTTCTTATTAAAAATGATCTTGTTGGTTTTTTCGGTATCGGCAGCGGCCTGAATTGTCTGATGCTGGGGATTAAGTGGTGAAAAAAAACAGACCGGTTAATATTTCTGCATTCCATCATCTTTACCCGTTTACCTCACATTACATGGAAATAAACGGTTTGAAGTATCATTTCCTGGACCAGGGAACCGGTGATCCTGTTATAATGATTCACGGAAATCCAACCTGGTCTTTCTATTTTCGCGATCTGATCCAGGGTTTGTCAAACCGATACCGTACCGTGGTGCCGGATCATATCGGGTGCGGTCTGTCTGATAAACCCGGCATTAAACAATACGATTACAGATTGAAAAGCCGTGTCCACGATTTGGGTACCCTCCTTGATCACCTTGGGTTAAAGGATAAAATTACACTGGTGCTCCACGACTGGGGTGGGATGATCGGTATGGCCTATGCTTTAAGATACCCGCAAGTGATAGGTCGAATTGTCATTATGAACACCGCCGCCTTTCTTCCGCCCAGGGGGAAAACGCTTCCCATAAGACTCAGATTGATGCGGAATGTCACTCCATTTGCGATACTGGCGGTGCAAGGATTCAATCTGTTTGCCTGTGGTGCGCTCTACATGGCATCTTACAAAGGGATGAAAAAAGATGTTAAATCAGGCCTCATAGCTCCGTACAACAGCTGGAATAACAGGATCGCAACATTAAAGTTTGTTCAGGATATTCCTGTCAGCGAGAAGGATCCAAGCTATAGTCTTGTCAAATATGTTGATGAAAACCTGTATAAACTCAGTCATATCCCCATGCTTGTCTGCTGGGGCGAGCACGATTTTGTTTTTGATTCCACATACCTTTCCGAGTGGCAGCGCCGTTTCCCAAATGCAGAGGTCCATGCATTTAAAGATGCGGGCCATTATGTTCTTGAAGATGTGGCAGGAAGAATTATTCCGCTGGTTAAGAATTTTCTGAAAAAGCACCCGATTTGATTATAGCACCCTTACCATTGACCTTCAACATTTGCCTGATCAGAAATAGTCAATTCCCCTTGAATAAAGGACGTTGCAGCATCTCTGACGGTGCCTTTGGCATCAGAAGCCACCTTGATTTTTGCGGCATTTAAGGTTTTAAATGCATTAGGTCCGCAGAATCCGGTAAGCAAAACCTCTGCGCCCTTATCGCTCACCATGCCGGCCGCCTGAATGCCGGCCCCTTTAAGTGCATTTACATTTTCCTTGTTATCCAGAACCTCAAAGTCAAAGGTTTTAGAATCGACGATAAGTATATATGCGGCTCGCCCGAAGCGAGGGTCAACCTGTGAGTCAAGATCAGTACCCTTGGATGTTACAGCTATTTTCATTATGTCACACTCCGAATCAGTTTATCTTTATTTATACGCCACCTTGGCCTCCGCCGCAAACCTGATCATCCGAAATTATCGGCAATTTTCCTGCTATCAGGTCTTCCACAACCGGTCTTATTTCAGGACGTTCGGCATCGTGATAAACATCAATACCCACCTGTCTGAATCCCATGAGCGGGCGCATACCGATGCCTCCTACAATTAAAGCATTTACATTGTTTTCGGCCAGGAGGTTGACGGGGACCATACATCCTCCCTGGACATGACTCTGATTTGAGATGGTGGTGATTTCCTTGATCTTCCCTTCTTCCACATCCACCAGAGTAAAAACATCACAGTGACCAAAATGGCCTGACCTTTGACCGTCCAGTCCGCCTTTTTCCATAGACGGAATAGCTATTCTTCCGTTTTCCATGATACAAAATTCTCCTTTATTTTATTTTTAATGTTGATGAATTCGTAAAAAGTTACGAATTCAACTATATATGGCTAAGTAAATAAGGTTCATATACAAGGCGTAGTATTTTTTCAGGAACGAGGCCATACATTTAGTATGCCGAGTGTCTGAAAAAATACTACAACGCAGTAGATGAGACTTTTTACGACGCCATCAGACTTTTCCTTTTCCGTTCATTACAGGGGATTCAATAATTTTTTTCCATATCTGTTCAACCGCCTGACCGATTTTTGATTCTGTTTTGTATTCAAAGATGGTTTTCCCCTGCACCATCGATTTTGTAAAAACAGGATCAAAAGGAATCCGTCCCAGAACCGCCATTTTTTTTTCTTTTGCCAGTTTCTCAATGGCCTGTGTCTGGTCAAGGTTAAGATCAAATTTGTTCACACACACCATGCCCGGGACCTTAAAATGAGCGGCCAATTGTGCGACCCGTTCCATATCATGCAATCCTGAAACTGTCGGCTCGGTTACAATGAGAAGGACAGTAGCCCCGCCGATAGAAGCAATTACCGGACATCCGATGCCAGGTGGTCCGTCGGTGATAAGAAGATTCAAATTCTGCTTTTCGGCAAGTTTTTTAGCCTCCTGCCTGACAAGTGTAACAAGTTTGCCAGAATTTTCTTCAGCGATTCCTAATCTGGCATGGACCATGGGGCCAAAGCGTGTATCGGAAATAAACCATTGGCCGCAAGTCTGTATTGGAAAATCAATGGCCTGCTCAGGGCAAAAATCGACACAAACACCACATCCCTCACATTCAATAGAATCGACTTCAAACTGTTCGCTTATGGCTTCCCAGCGACATAAATCCCTGCAAAGGCCACATTCGGTACATTTATCCGGATTAATAACCGCGATGCAGCCGCCCTGAAAATCATGGCGTTCTTTTATTTCCGGGTCTGTGAGCAGATGAAGATCGGCTGCATCTACATCGGCATCACAAAGGACCTTGTCTTTGGCCAATGAGGCAAAAGCCGCCATAAGACTCGTCTTTCCGGTACCGCCTTTTCCGCTTATGACAACTATCTCTTTCATTAAAAACTTTTCTCCTTCAAACGACTATTTCTTTAATATTATCGTATAATTCCAAAAATTTATCTTTCCATCCCGGCAGTTCTTCAACAATTAGTTTGCCCCTTGAATAAGTTTCCGCTATTTCACGATCAAAGGGAATCTCCATTAAAATAGGCAGACTTTCTTTTGCAGCGTATTCCTTCACCCGATTATTACCGATATCCGAGCGATTAATAATCAGACCCCTCGGAATTCCAAGAATTTTCACCGCCTCAACAGCAAGTTTAAGATCGTGCAGGCCGAAGGGCGTCGGTTCGGTTACCATCAAGACGAAATCAGCTCCCTTCATAGCGGCGATCACGGGACATGAAGTACCGGGAGGAGCGTCGATGATGGTTAGCTTATCAGAACGGGTATATGACCGAACCTCTTTGATTAGAGGAGGTGACATGGCCTCACCGATCCTTAACCTACCGTGTATAAAATTGAGATTATTTTTGTGGCCTGTTTCAATTACACCCAGGTTGCGACCTGTTTCGGTGATGGCTTTTTCAGGACAGACCTCCATACAACCGCCACAACTATGACAAAGTTCCGGAAACGTCAACACCATTTCTCCGATCACAGCAATGGCCTTGAACCTGCATATTTCAGCACA
>JAFDBA010000158.1 GCA_019313505.1 Deltaproteobacteria bacterium | reverse complement strand
ATATCTGGCGGGGTCAGGAATTGAGCCGTGACAGTATCGTTATTCAACCTTCCATGACGGTCAGCTACATGGGTTTTTCAGGCAATCTCTGGGGCAACCTGGACACCGATCAATACAAATCCGATGAAGATCATAACTGGAACGAAACTGATCTCACGCTTTCCTATGGCAGGTCGTTTGGCATGTTGAGCGCGGAAGGGGGCTATATCTATTACGCCCTGGACGCTGTTGATGATACCCAGGAGGTCTTTCTGACCCTGGGTCTTGATACGATCCTTTCGCCATCGTTGACGGTTTACAAAGATATCGACAACTACTCTCACTGGTATTTCCTTTTGGGTATTTCTCATGCTTTCGAGATCACGGAGAGGGTTTCCCTGGAACTTTCGGGATCGGTCAGTTACTTGCTGAGCAAAGACGACGATGCCTATCCCGAGATTGACAGTAATGGTGTACCTACGGGCGACGAATTTGAAAACTTCCACGATGGTGTGATTTCGGCAAGCCTGCCCATCGCTGTGGTAAAATATATCACCATCACCCCGACCGTGTCATATACTTTTCCGCTGTCAAGTGATGCAAGCGACGAAATGGAATGGCGTAGCTTGAAAGGTGACGATGACAACTTTGTTTACGGTGGTGTAATTGTGAGCATGGCCTTTTAGGCAAGCATTCCATCCCCGCATCAGGCGGTGCGGCCCTCTATAGGAGGTAAAACCGGCAACTGCCGAAGACCTCCCCATGAGGGCCGCAGGCATGCCATGTTTGATTGTCTGTTTATAAAATCACAAATTCAATTTAAAAGCCCAATTTATGCCAAAACACAAAATTACATTTTTGCAGTTTTTTGATCCATAATATAACAAAAATGTAATTCACCAATCTTTCATCCACATCCATATCAACAGCCAACTATCTGTATAAACATATAATAACGAATTATTTGATTTGGTGGCATGATTGTTGCTACTATTTATCTTAAAAATGTTGTTACAAATATTGTAATTTTATTCTGATTAAAATGAATCTTCAAAAAGCAAACATAAAAGATATTCATGAGTCTGCCTCAGAGAGATTGCGGGAAAAGACCGGGCTCCTTATTTCCGGTTTTTTGGAAGAAACGGAGCCGGATTTTATAAAAAAACATGCACGAATTCTCGACGATTATTTTCGCCAGTGCTTTGAAAACAGCACGGTCGGCCCCAGGATGGCTATTAATAAAAATCTTTACGCCGTTATTGCTCTGGGAGGCTATGGCAGGGAAGAGCAGTGTATCCATTCTGATGTAGATTTGCTTTTTCTTTTTGAGAAAAGTGTTCCTGAAGATGCCGAAGATCTTGTTCGTGAAATTATCTATCCGTTATGGGACATCGGTCTTGATGTGGGTTATGCCACCCGATCGATTAAGGAATGCGTTAATCTCGCTTTAGAGGAGGTTGAAGTCTTAACATCTCTTTTGGATGCTCGTTTTATATGCGGGATGTCACCTCTATATTCAACCCTTATGGAAAAGCTTCGTCACAGAATAACGCCCAGACGATCGAACAAAATAATCGCCGGGCTCATAGAAAATAATCGCAAAAGGCATATGTATTTCGGAGATTCCGCCTATCTGCTTGAACCCAACCTCAAAGAAGGGCAGGGGGGGCTGAGGGATTATCACACCATGCTCTGGATTGCCCGTATCAAATTGAATCTAAAGCAGTTTAGAGATTTTGAGTATCACGGCTATCTGTCTCACGACGAGTTTGAATCCTTAAGGGAAGCATTACGGTTCATTTGGAATGTCAGAAATCGTTTGCATTATATAACCGATAGAAAATGTGATCAGCTATATTTCGAATATCAGGCGCCTTTGGCTACCGCACTGAAATTTAGAAAGGAAAACGGACAACAACCCGTAGAAAGATTCTTGAGCGAACTCCATGGACATATGGAATTCGTAAAACAGCAGCTTCTAATATTTCTTTATGAGCTTGGGTATGCATCAAGCTCAAAACGTAAAAGAAAGACAAAAAAATATACCATTGTTAAGGGCTTAAAAGTATCCGGAGAGGGAATGCTTAATTTTGTTTCCTCTGAAGCAATCCTAAAATCTCCGGGTCTTTTGATGAAAATATTTGAAGAAAGCGCCCGTTTAAAAATCCCTTTGAGTATTGAGGCCAAAAGGCTGGCCAGGGAATTTAGATATCTTATTGATGATGATTTTTTATCTTCGTTAAAAAATGTTCAATCGTTTGACTATATCTTGACTGCGCCGACTCCAACATTCAACGTGCTGAATGAAATGTTAAATGCCGGCTTGTTAACACAGTATATCCCTGAATTTAAAGACATTGAAAATCGGATTCAATATGACGAGTATCATCTTTATCCGGTGGACCGGCATTCTCTGCGGACGGTTCAAATTATAAAATCATTCGGCAGCAAAGAAGGTGCGTCTAAAGCCCCGTTATGCGGTGATCTTTACAAAGAACTCAATAATCGGAGACTATTGTTATGGGCAGCCCTGTTGCATGATATCGGCAAAGGCGTTCCGGGTGAGAGCCATTCCAAATCCGGAGCAAAGATTGTTCGCAGGGCTTTATCCAAAAGAGGCTTTAAAGACAAGGATATCGAAACGGTTTCCTTTCTGGTCGAGGAACACCTTAGGCTGTTTAAAACTGCAACCCGAAGGGATCTGTATGATGAGGAAACAGTCATTTTTTGCGCCAGAAAAATAAAAGACGTAAGGCATCTGAAAATGCTTTACCTCTTGACAGTAGCCGATTCCATGGCCACCGGTCCTAAAGCCTGGAACGAATGGACCGCGGCACTATTGAAAGATCTTTTTTTTAAAGTTTTGAATATTCTGGAACATGGAGAACTTGCGACCCGTGAGGCCGTCAAAGGTGTTGAGGAAAAGAAAAAAGAGGTTTTATCGTCAGGATTCGAGCTCCACCCCAGACAGGAATTAGAAACGTTATTTAATTTCATGTCGCCGCGATATCTCCTTTATACACCGGCTGAAAATATCCTGGATCATATCAAACTTTACCAAAATATCGGTGGGGATGATTTTGTCTGGAAAGTCGTTCAGACACCCGATTCCAACACCCGGACGGTCACCATTTGTGCCAAAGACCGCCCGGGGTTAATCTCAAAGATTGCAGGAACATTTACACTAAATAGTCTCGATATTTTCAACGTTCAGGTCTTCACATGGCGGAATAATATTGCCCTTGACATTTTTGAAGTTAAACCACCTCCGGACCGGATTTATGAAACCAAAACCTGGGAACGTGCGGCAAAGCAACTGCAATCGGCTCTGGTCGGTGAATTGGACCTTACAGCAGCTTTAAGGGAAAAGATGGGTGTGTATCGATCCACCAAATACCGTCCTGGGAATAGGCCGCATAAAATTGTTCTGGACAACAACAGCTCGAGTTTTTTTACCATTGTTGAAGTTTTTGCTTATGATTTTCCTGGGCTGCTTTACAGTATAACAGACGCTCTGTTTAGATGCAGACTGGATGTATGGGTAGCAAAAATCTCTACTAAGATTGATCAGGTGGTGGATGTTTTTTATGTCAGGGATTTTGACGGGCAGAAGGTCGATTTGCCGGATCAGGTGGCGGCCGTTAAAGGGGCTATAGAGGAAGTTTTACCTTGAGACGGACGTAAAGCTAATTGAGGAGTCGGGGAGTTTTTACGATTCAATAGCTCCATGAATAATCAGCGACTACATCATACAAACTCAACCATAAGGGTTCATAAAGATAGAACAGAAAATATGGCTTTAAATAAATAGGTTATATGGATACCCGCTTAACGCATATTAATTACGAACACAACATACCGCTGTTCTATCTTAACGATTCCTAATGGTTTCAAACAGTGTATGATTTCGCTGCTGATCATTCATTACGCTATATACAAAGCTTTATAAGAAAAACACCCCGACTGCTGAGTTAATTGAGTGTCGATTAGCATTAAAAAAAATCTTGCTTTGTAGCGGATTCAAACAAAGGAGGGATAACATCGAATGATGAATAAAAAAACCAATATTAAACAGCAAATGGTGGATGAGGAAAATGAGATTTTAGGATTAGACAACACAATCCATGGTGAAAGAGCGTTTGGAATCGACTAATAATTGAAAGGAATGAAATCATGAAGAAAATCGAAGCTATTATTAAGCCCTTTAAACTGGATGATGTCAAGGAAGCACTCAATGAAATCGGCATCCAGGGCATGACCATTTCGGAAGTAAAAGGGTATGGACGGCAAAAAGGGCATAAAGAGATCTATCGCGGTGCTGAATATGTCGTGGACTTTATCCCGAAGGTCAAGATCGAAATCGTTGTGGAAGCTTCCCGGGCTGATGAAGTTGTCAGAAAAATTCAGGACGCCGCCAATACCGGCAAAATTGGCGATGGAAAGATTTTTGTATTTCCCGTTGAGCAGGCGATTCGGGTTCGCACCGGGGAAAAAGGCAAGGATGCAATATAATGGCATCGATCATTGCGCATATGCCTAAATAATTTTTTACGACGGAAGTACTGTAGAAGGTTTTTTGAAAAAGGTGAGCATCGAACATCGAACGTCCAACATCGAATGTTGAATGAAAGACAAAAACAAAGGCAAGAATTTCATTAAAAGAACTCAGAGAGACCCAAAGACGATCACAATAAAACCGCTTTTTTAGTATAAACAATAAGGAGGAATTTTTTATGACACCAAAACAAGTATTGGAATTTGCAAAAAAGAATGAAGCTAAAGTCGTAGATCTGAGATTTATGGATTTTCCTGGGGTATGGCAGCACTTTACGGTTCCTTTGAGCGAGTTGGAGGAGTCGAGTTTTGAAGAGGGTTTCGGCTTTGACGGATCGAGTATCCGGGGATGGCAGCCCATACACGCCAGTGATATGCTCGTGGTACCGGACGCCACTACTGCCAAAATGGACCCTTTCTTTAAAGCGCCGACCCTGGTGCTCATCGGCAACATCGTTGATCCGATTACCCGTGAATCATATACCAGAGACCCTCGCAATATTGCCATAAAGGCGGAAGCCTTTCTCAAAAGCACCGGAATTGGGGATACCGCCTTCTTCGGGCCTGAAGCCGAATTTTTCATCTTTGATGACATTCGATTTGAATCATCCAGTAACCGTGCGTTTTATGAGATCGATTCAGTTGAAGGGATTTGGAACAGCGGAAGAGAGGAATGCCCCAATCTTGGTTACAAACCGCGACACAAAGAGGGGTATTTCCCGGTTCCACCCATGGACAAGTTT
>JAFDBA010000157.1 GCA_019313505.1 Deltaproteobacteria bacterium | reverse complement strand
TCCCGCAGGCAGCCATTCCGCCGCCCACAATCAGGATGTCAACTTCACGCTCTTCAACTTCAGGATCCTTGACAGCTTTGAGTTCTCCTAAAGGTTTATTCGGTAATGCCATATCACATCCTCCTTAAATAAATATAATCATATTAATCATTTTGCTCGATTTCACAAACCATAGTCTGTTTAGACAGTTGTGGGTGTTGGCATCTCAAAGCCGTCTGCCTCTTCGGTTGAAAGCACTTCACTTTCAAGGTCCTTGCCTACCAGATCCAAGTAAGCATTGGCAGCACCTTCCGGAGTTGTCCGGATGGGGAACTTAAAACGCTTGATTGTCCCATTTCTGAATTTACAGGTCCACATAACATCCTCGGTTCCCAGCATCGGAATAATGCTGCTTCCAAGCGGAACAAAATCGGCGTAACCTCTTACCTCAATCGCTTGTGTGGGGCAGATCTTTACGCACGAAAAACATTCCCAGCACTGATCCGGCTCCTGATTGTAAGCCTTCATTTCATTAGGCTCCAGAACCATCAGATCATTTGGGCAAATGTACATGCAAGCGGTCTTCAATTACAAAACTTGGCATTTACGTACCTCCTGATTTTTTTGATAAATGTTCAATATGTTAATCTCTTCCAACAATTTCCGGTACAATTTCTAAGCGTTTTGCACCTCCCTTCATAATTTTGGCCTAAAAAGCCGTCATTTGTTTTAAATAATCATAAAAAAACATTCTGGTTTTATTCAAATCACGCTTCGGTGTGATTAAAAATTTTGGAATGATCAAATGAAAATTTTTCTATAAAATCAATAAGATAGTGTGGGCATAAAAACCAAAAGAATTAGATAACAATTAACATTATCCTTGTCAAGAACTTTTGGGGAAACTAATCTAATAATTTTTTAACATTTCAATTCCATTTTGGCTTGATCAGACATATAGATTTAACCACTTAAATATACACTATATATTGTACTTAATACCATTCATGTTGCATGAACTATTCAGGACATGAATCCCGTACAGTATTTAGTGCCCGAAGGAAATGTGTATGTACCATGGTGACCCATTTTAGTACACTATGGATCTTCTCCAAGATGTGCATTTATCATTGAACATTTATCATTTATCATTTATCATTGAATATTTATCATTGGTTGCTGGTAATTTTTTGGTGTAACGCAAAATGGAGAAACTTTTATGGAAAACAATTTGACACCCCTTTCCTTGAACGACACATTTAAATTTTCATGTTCCAAAAAGGTGTCATGTTTCAATGAATGCTGCCGGGATCTTAACCAGTTTCTTTTCCCTTACGATATATTGCGCATGAAAAACCGACTCGGTTTATCGTCCAACCTTTTTCTTGAGCGGTATACTTCTCAGCACACAGGCCCCGAAACCGGGCTTCCGATCATTACCTTCAAGACAGATCCGTTTAGAGAATTAAAATGCCCGTTTGTGGCCCGGTCCGGATGCAGTATATACGAAGACCGTCCGTCATCGTGCCGGACTTATCCCCTTGTTCGTATGGCATCACGATCCAGAGAAACCGGAACCATAGCCGAGCAGTATTTTCTTTTAAAAGAACCACACTGTCTGGGATTTAAAAACGGGCACATTTGGACCGTCCGGGAATGGATAGAAGATCAGAAAATTTTTGTCTATAATCAGATGAACGATCTGATGATGGAAATCATCAGCCTCAAAAATCGCCTTATCCCCGGTTCCCTTGATATCAAATCGAGACTCATGTTTCACATGGCATGTTATGATCTGGATAATTTCAGATCCCATATATTTGACAAAAAAATCTTGGATGACCGGGACATCGACTCCGGTACTTTAGGTGCCGTAAAGAATGACGATGTTGAACTTTTAAAACTGGGCTTTCAATGGATAAAGGACACACTTTTTGGTGAAATTTGACAAGATCTACAGGATATACAAGATTTACTTATGCCTTAATTGAGCATATACACAATGCTTAGCCAATTAAGTGTGAAGTGATCTAAAGTGATCTAAAGTTAAGGAATATTACCAAGTTATATAAAAGATGGAGCGTAGCGACACCTTAACTTTAGGCACTTCAAACTTTAGTTCACTTTAGTCACTTTTCCAGTCTGTCCTGTAAATCCTGTCTAAAAAACATGGTGAAAATCATGGAAATCAAAGACAAAGTAGCCTTAGTGCTCGGCGCCGTGAAAGGAATCGGAAAAGGAATAGGGCTTGCCCTTGCACGGGAAGGGGCTAAGGTTGCCTTAAACTACTTTGACTGGGAAGAAAGTCTGGATGAACTGCAGCAGGACTTTGCCGGAACCGGTCAGGATCATCTGATTATCAGAACAAATCTGCTTAAGACCGATGAGATTCCAGGTCTTATTAAAAATGTTATTGATCGTTTCGGCCGGCTTGACATTCTGATAAATAATATAGAACGAGGCGGATGGCCGGTGGTTCACGGGCCGTATGTCCACGAGCAGTGGGATCTTGAAATGGCAACCACCCTGCGCGCCAAAAGATGGACTTTTGAATCTGCCCTGCCCCATCTCAAGGCCTCCGGAGACGGGGTGGTCATAAACCTTTCTTCCATTGCAGGCATTGTTGGACGATCGGGTCCTGCCAGTTATATATTTAATGAGGGGTATGCCGCTGCAAACCGGGGAATTTCGCTTTTGACCGAGACCTGGGCTCGCATGGGAGCACCTGAGGTTCGTGTAAATGAAATCATGTTAGGCTTTGTTGAAACCAGACATGGTGTAAAAACCAGGGGCTGGGATCTGCTAAGCGACGAACAAAAAACTGCTCTTTATGATCATACTTTGCTGGGGCGTACCGGTACCATAGAAGATGTGGTCAAAGTGGTAATTTTTATCGTAAAAGATGCACCGTTTATGACCGGCAGTGTTTTGCGGCTTGACGGCGGCTATATTTTAGGGGGAGATAAGGTTGCGCCGATTCCTTAGGATTCGCAGGCCTTGAATTTGGAGCTTTTTACTTTGCCGTCTGATTTTGACTTTTTAAGAGTTCATCAAAATCAAACTCATTATTTTTACAACAGTCCTCGGGCACGGAACAAAAGGACTGACATTTCATATTATCGAGTTGACTGCTTCCGTTTTTATATTCATTGATAGCCTTGTGAAGAGCTTTTACTGCCAGTTGTATACAGTGGTGTTTTTTTGCGGGAACATCTTCAAGCTGGTTAAAAACATCGCCGTCATCAATATTCAGAGCATATTCAAGGTTTTTACCCTTTACGAGATCAACAGCAGCCATGGCAGCGGAAATCGCACCCGGACACCCAAGCACCTGGTAGCGAATATCTTTTATTGTGTTATGATCTATTTTAAGAAAGATTTTCAACGTATCTCCGCATGTGCCGAGCATCTCGGACACCTGGTCCGCATCCTGCAAACTGCCCATATACGGTTTTTCAAGATAATAGCTAATGGCTTTTTCCGAATACCCGAGATCTGCGAGCATCTTTCCCTCGTCCCCGTTATCGTTCTCAAATAAAACTTTAGCTTGATCTTTCTCTACACTATTTTCAGTCTGATCTTTCTCTACACTGTTGAATGAATGCATTGTAAAACTCCCTGAGATTAATATCCACTTCAAATAATTTTCGAAATGATAATAGGTATAAAAAGCTAACGTGTCAAGTGAGTGTTGTTTTAATTAAAGTAATAAAGTACCTTGTCACCAATATAAAAAAATATTATGACAGAGAAAATTTTTTATTATATTTGTCCCATAAGCAAAGAATTCCGTTCCAAAGAATCAACTTTGGTTTGCCCCTGAAAGAGACTGTTTTACTTAAAGACGTACAAGTTAAAAGTGCCTAAAGTGATCTAAAGTTTACCCAGTTTAATGCCTTATCTTATTTAACCGGGGTGCCTAAAGTTATGGTGTCGCTCCGCTGTTTTTATATGATTGATAGAATTCCTTAACTTTAGCTCACTTTAAACTTTAGTTCACTTCAAACTCTTACAGCAATTCTTCAGGTAGAGCCGGAGAACTCTGACCTGGCCCAGAGGACTAGCTTTTTCAGGGCAAAATGAAGGGTGATAAATGTATTACTTATACATACTGACAATATTAGCTCTTTTGATTTCAGTCTTCAAAAGTCCGGACAAAACATCTAAAGCGGTTAAGATAGCGCTTAAAAAGTTTATTAATATTTTGCCTGCCTTTTTGAGCATGCTTATCCTGGTGTCAATTATTCTTTTTCTAATCCCTGATGAAATCATTTTAAAATATCTTGGAGATAAAAATAAATTCGTCGGCATAACGCTCGCCTCGTTTTTTGGTTCCATCACCTTAATGCCGGGATTCATCGCCTATCCGCTTTGCGGAATTCTATTAAAAAAAGGGGTAACTTATATGGTATTATCCGCTTTTTCCACCACGTTAATGATGGTAGGAATACTGACTTATCCAATTGAGAAAGCGTATTTCGGAACAAGGGTAACAATACTTAGAAATATTTTCAGCTTTTTCATAGCAATTGTCGTGGCCTTGATGACCGGAATTTTCTTTGGGGAAATATGGTAATGCCTTTTAGTGATAAAATAAAAATATCAGGCCTTTTTGCGTATATTTGTTTTGTGGCCGCCTCTTTTATTCTTAACTTTAACCCCGGCAAATTGATAGGGATAAATTTTTACAGTTTTTCCATAGAAATGCTTAAACTTCTGCCCTGTGCTTTTATTTTAATAGGATTATTTGAAGTATGGGTAAAAAGAAAAACGGTTGAAAAACATCTCGGTACGGAGTCAGGCTTTCGAGGGTATCTATGGACTATACTACTTGCCGGCACCACGGTCGGCGGTTTATATGTCGCTTTTCCCATAGCTTATTCTCTGCATTCCAAGGGAGCAAAACTGAGTATTATATTCACCTACATAGGAGCGTCGGCAATTTGCAGAGTGCCGATGACAATATTTGAAGCTTCTTTTATGGGGATAACATTTTCCATAATAAGGTTGCTTGCATCTGTACCTTTGGTTATTGCAATTTCGGTAGTATTGGGAAATTACCTGACAAAACGAAAATACAAAGTATTGCCCGGTAAATAAGGTGGTTTATTCAGGATTGGGTTTTATCTGAGATCAGTACAATTTGAATACCTAACCCGGACAAGCCGGAAAAGTTACAAGTGACCTAAAGTGTGAAGTGATCTAAAGTTAAGGAGTCGCTCCGCTCCGGTTGTTTATATTAACTTGGCTGAATTCCACAACTTTAGTCACTTTAGTTCACTTTAGTCACTTCACACTTGGTAAGCTTAGATATTTTTTGCCACAAAAAACACAAAATTCACAATTAAGGTACTAAGGAGGAGGAATATGATTAGATTATTACTGGTAACACCGTACAAAAAGTCTTTGTTCGAATTGGCTTCAGTTATGGAAAAAAATGACGATGTTGAATTAACATGGACCGAATCAGGCAAAAAAGCCCTTGATATGCTTTCGGAAACTTCTGTCGATCTTGTTGTAACAGATGAAAATCTTGGGGACATGACAGGACTTGAATTTGCAAATAAATTGCTCCGGGTGAATCCAATGATCAACTGTGCCCTATTAAGTCCACTGCCATCCGATGAATTTCATGAAGCCAGTGAAGGTCTTGGAGTTTTTGCACAATTGCCGCTCCTACCTGTCAAAGAAGATGCGGAAAAACTGTTAAAGCACCTGAAAAACCTGAAAGATCTCACTGCCGGTATTAACATTGGCGGCAACTAGTAAATATCCGGGTCCATAGGGCCCGGCTTTGGGTTACCCCTGAAAGGGGATAGTTTGCTCAAAACCGTACGTATGGTGTCGCTTCGCTCCGCTGATTTTATATAATTGACAGAATTCCTTAACTTTAGTTCACTTTAAACTTTAGTTCACTTCAAACTCTTGCAGCGATTCTTCAGGCAGAGCCGGAGAACTCTGACCTGGCCCAAAGGACCGGGTTTTTCAGGGAAAAATAAAATTGATATGACCGTAACTACAACTAAAATTCCAGATCCTCAGTCTAAAGATGTTTTTAACGCCGGGAAAGTGCTTACCCTTTCGATTTGCCATTTTATTCACGATATTTATTCCAGTTTTTTAGCACCGCTGCTTCCCCTGCTTGTAGAAAAGTTTTCCATGACACTTACTCAGGCCGGTTTTCTTTCCACAATAATGCAAATCCCTGCTCTTTTTAACCCTTTTATCGGCCTTCTGGCGGACAGGATAACCGTCCGTTATTTTATCATCCTCGCTCCGGCAACCACGGCCATACCCATGAGCCTTCTGGGTCTTGCGCCCAGTTACGGTGTACTATCTCTCCTTTTATTTGTTACGGGGGTCAGTGTGGCTGTTTTTCATGTCCCTGCCCCGGTTATGGTATCACAAGTATCCGGAAGCAAAACAGGCAAAGGTATGAGTTTTTATATGGCAGGCGGTGAACTGGCCAGAACCATAGGGCCTATGGTGGCGGTAGGTTCAGTCTCGATTTTAGGTTTCCAAGGATACTACCCTATCATGATTTTCGGAATTCTGGCCTCGCTATGGCTTTATTTCAATTTTCACGGAATTGATGTACAGGTAAAAAAATCAGACAGAAAGCCCCTGTTATCCACCTGTCGTGAAATGAAACACATTCTCTTGCCGCTAACCGCCATACTGGTTACCCGTGGATTTATGCACGCATCAACAACTACTTTTCTTCCAACCTTAATCAAGCTGGAAACAGGAAATATCTGGTTGGCAGGATTCGGGCTCACGGCATTTGAAGCGTTTGGAGTAGGAGGTGTACTGTCATCAGGAATACTCAGCGATTATTTCGGCCGAAGACAAATACTGATAATCTCCCTGATATGTGCTCCGATGAGTCTGTTTTTATTTGTATATACCGGAGGACTGCTGCGCTGCTTCATGCTTCTTATTACCGGTTTTACATTGTTGTCTACCACACCGGTTATGCTGGCAATAGTACAGGAAAATGCCAAAAGCAGTCCATCAACAGCCAATGGATTGTTTATGATGGTGTCGTTTATTTCACGATCGGCCATTGTGGTAATCGTCGGAATAATTGCCGATCATGTTGGTCTTCCATTAACCTATTGTATCAGTGCGGCAATAGGGTTAATCAGCATACCGTTTATTCTAATGCTTCCCAAAAACAAGGCCATTCTTTAATAAGAAGCATCAAACACGATTTTTTACTTTACAGTATAACTGACTCTATTATCCATGAAAATTTGACTTTTTACAAGACCGTCATATTTTGATGGTCTTCATTTAAAATTCGGATTAAGCGCTTGACAAGAAAACATGTTGTTATATGTTACGCGCATAAGCTCATAACCGGAAGGAATTGTCATCGTATGATTATCAGCATTGCAAGCGGAAAAGGCGGTACCGGAAAAACCACTGTGGCCACTAACCTGGCTGTTTCTATCGGATCGGACGTACAACTGTTGGACTGTGACGTGGAAGAGCCCAATGCTCACCTTTTTATAAACCCGGTCATTGAAGAGAAAAAATCTGTTTTTACACCGGTCCCGGAAATTGACGAAGAAAAATGCACCTTCTGCAAAAAATGTGCTGAAATATGCAGGTTCAAGGCCATTGCTGTGATCGGAGAAATGGTGTTGACGTTTCCGGAACTTTGTCATAGTTGTGGCGGTTGTATGGAGGTCTGTCCTGAAAAAGCC
>JAFDBA010000156.1 GCA_019313505.1 Deltaproteobacteria bacterium | reverse complement strand
TGGCGGTCATAACCTTGCTTCCGGTAAGGGATGCCCCGATAATAGCACCCATGGAAGCAATCTCGTCTTCCATCTGAATAAACTTGCCCCCTTTTTGGGGCAAACGGTATGACAGAAGCTCTGCAATTTCGGTGGAAGGTGTTATGGGATACCCTGCAAAAAAATCGAGGCCTGCATACAGGGCCCCTTCAACACATGCTTCATTACCCTGAATAAATTTGATGTTCTGGTTTTTCATAATAAGCCCTATTCCGTTTCGATTTCGATGGCAAGATCAGGACAGCGAAGTTCACACATTTTACAGCAGATACAATCCTCCCGACGCGCAGCAACCACCTTGTCCTCTTCATCAAGTTCCAATACATTCTTTGGGCAAAAATGGACACATATGCCACATCCCTTGCACCATTCCCGGTTTATTACATGCTCTTTTAAATTAGGTTTTGCCATGCATATTCCCTCTCATATTTCTGTCTGAAGCTTTAACCAACACTCCGGCATTCGGTATCACTGCTAAGGATCCACTCGATTGTTTCACATGCATCTTTGCCCGGTCAATGGAAATTTTTTCAACACCGATTGTTTCACAGACAGCATCATTCAATTTTGTTACCATTAGAATCTTGATTCGCTGTAATTTTGACATCATGGAAAGTGCGGTGCCGCCGTTTCCATGATAATTTTCCGACAGCTTATGGAATGCCTTCCCCAAATCGCCCATGTCAAACCAGGGCAAAAACGTTTTTGACCCCACACCGTCAAAACATTCTGCCAGAACAATCAACCTGCCGCCGTCACGTACAAATTTTGCGGCATTATCTATGGCCTTATGGCTTTGAATAAAGTTAATATCTTTTGGATGTCCCCCGCAGGACGCAATGACCAGATCATATTCCCTGTTAGAAACAATCTCACAATTTTTTCCATGCTGGGCACAGGCCTTTCGAAAATGATCGGTTCCAATGCCCGGCAGTAAATCGCAAACATTCCCTATACTATCAAGAATTCCATGAATGGCCAAATCGGCAGGGAGAAATGTTTCATATTCCGCTAAATCCTCTGCCAGGGGATTTTTGTCCAATATACCCGATTGACAAAAAGGGGAAAGGGTGTGTCGATCCTGATCCAAAAACAGCCCGTGGTTGTGATATATGGCTTCTCTCTGGCCCAGGCCCGGGAAAATCATCTTTCGCCCACCACCGTATCCTGCAAAATAATGGTGCGAAATGGCACCGAAAGTGATAAGAAAATCGGCTTTAAGAATATCGCGCCGAATAAGCACCGTAGTGTCGCGCAAGGTCTTTCCCAGATTTACAAAACAATTATTATCCAGACAATTGTGATGAATAAATCGAAGTTTTTTATAGGTATCACCGTAGGCTGAAAGACACTCTTCATGGGTCTGTCGACCGTGAGTACCGTATGCGATAAACACGGTAATTTCGTCCCGCAGTGCCCCGTAGTTCTCCAGCGTATCCAGCAGCACCGGCAGAAATTCAGGATAACCGCACAACCGGGTCTTATCCGCAAGTACCAGGGCAACATTTTTAAAATTTGGCCCCAACCGTTCAAGTGCATAACGAATCCTATAAGCAAATTCAGGTGAGGTTATTCTTGTTTCCGGTTCATTTACCCGCAATATTTCCGCCTGATCCGGAAGGGCAAACGGATGTTTTTCGGTTCCGTATTTAAAGATTACGGATAATTTCCTCTGCGAATTCCGAGCATTTGACTTCAACTGCACCCTCCATCTGCCGTGCCAGATCGTATGTAACCCGCTTTTGCTCTACCGCTTTTGCCAATCCTTCCCTCACCCGTTCCGCAGCCTCTTTCCAGCCGAGGTAGTCCAGCATCATGGCCCCGGAAAGAATCAAAGATCCTGGATTCACTTTATCCTGTCCCGCATATTTTGGAGCCGTACCATGGGTGGCCTCAAAAAGGGCAATACCGTCGCCGATGTTGGCACCTGGCGCCAAACCGAGTCCTCCCACCATGGCAGACAAGGCATCGGACATGTAATCACCGTTTAGATTGGGCATGGCCAGCACATCATACTCTGCAGGACGCAAAAGAATCTGCTGGAACATGGCATCCGCGATTCGGTCTTTGATCACGACCTTGTTCCCAGGAATTTCTCCGTCATGTTTTTCCCACAGCTCTTCTTCAGTAATAATCCATTCTCCGAATTCTTCCCGTGCGACTTGGTATCCCCAGCTTCGAAAAGCTCCTTCGGTAAACTTCATGATATTTCCCTTATGAACAATGGTGACACTTTTCTTTTTATGCGCTATAGCATATTCAATGGCCATTCGCACCAGACGGCGGGTTCCGAAGCGGCTCATAGGTTTAAGCCCGATGCCGGAGTCGGCTCGAATTTCCCTTCCATCCTCTGTTTTTACCAAATCTATGATTTTTTGGGCCATTAAAGAATCCGCTTTCCATTCAAGGCCCATGTAAACATCTTCGGTATTTTCTCTGAAAATGACCATGTCAACCTGCTCAGGCCTGAGCACAGGGCTTGGAATGCCTGTAATATATTTTGTCGGCCGAACACATGCATAAAGGTCCAGCTCCTGTCGCAAACTAACATTGATACTACGGATTCCTTCCCCCACGGGAGTAGTCAGAGGCCCTTTTATGGCAACGCGATGGGTCCTGATCTTTTCCAGGGTTTCTTCCGGAAGCCAAGTTTGCGTCTGGTTAAACGCCTTTTCACCGGCAAGAACTTCCAGCCACTGAATCTTTCGGTCATTTCCATAAGAACCCGAAACCGCCGCATCCAGTACACGCCGGGCAGCCCGCCAGATGTCCGAACCGATACCGTCACCTTCGATAAAGGGAATAACAGGAAAATCCGGGACATTGAGTTTTTCGTCATCCGAATAAGTAATGATTCCATTATTCTCTGCCATATATGCTCCTTTGCGTTTGCGATGGGTAAAGGTTGAGCCGGTTGTCCGGTTAGCCCGTATGCCCGTAAAAACGTTATCCAAACACAACGGGCAAACGGGTAACGGGAAAACCTTTAACGGTATTCGTTCGATTCACTACGTTAGAAATATTTTGTCACAAAATGAAAAAAAAATCACAATTAAGATACTAAATAAATCTTTTCATCAACTCATCAATAACCTCATCCACATTTTCCGCGGTAACCCCAAATTGCCGGCAGGCCTTTTCCGCCTTTTTCAACCTGGTGGGATTTTCCATATCGCTGAAACTGGAAATAAATCCGAGCCTTCTTCCCACCTGATACACGCATTGGCGTTCGGGCTCCATAGCCAGGAATGTGCGTATGATTTCAAGCATACTCTCTTTATCCTGGGGCAGCGTGCCTTCCAAGGTTTCAAAAAGGTTCAGGATGTGATCACTTTTTACAACGCTGGTAATACCGTTCAATGATTCGATTAAAAGCAAAATCTCTTTGGCCATCATAAGATCGGTGCATTTTTCAAAACGACCGGCCTCCCAATCGTCGAAAAGCTCCACACTGTTGGGAATCGCCAGGGTTCGAAGCCTTATGAAATCGGGATTGATTTGGTTTAAGGCATCGGCTGTTTCCAGTGCATGGATCTTTGAATACTCTCTCCCGCCCAATCCCGGCATTATATATTCGGAAAGTTCCATTCCGGCCTTTTTTACCTTGAGACCAGCCTTGACATGGGTTGCTTTGGTAACCCCTTTTTTAGCCATTTTAAGAACCTTGTCCGAGCCGGATTCAAGACCGATATGAATTCTGTTTAAGCCGGCATCCTTTATATCCTTGAGATCACTATCCTTGATCCGGATAATGGTATGGGATCGTGCATAGGATGTTATCCGCTCAACCCAGGGAAAGCGGTTTTTAAGATGTATCAGAATCTCTATAAGGTCGTTCGGCTTTATAATCAGGCTGTTTGCATCCTGGATAAAAATAGAAGTCATGCCGCCGACAAACCAGTTCAAAGCGGCGTTGAAGGCCATAGGATCAGATTGTTCATAATTTTCAGCCGCTTCACGGATCTCGGTTCGATGAATACGACCGAATTCGTCAGCCATATTCCGTATCATTTCTACGGATTTATGAATTGCATCAATATCCTTTTTAACATGATCAACCGAGCGGATGGAAAACCGCGATCCCTTGTAAACCGGACAGAACGTACAGCGGTTCCATGGACAGTTACGTGTGACACGAATTAGAAGGCTGTAAGCCTCGCTGGGGGGCCGTATGAGCCCCTGTTCAAATCCCTGATACGATTCATCCTTAACCATTTCAGAACTCCCGACCTGTATGTGTAATTTCAACGTGATATGAAGGTTTAGTCGTAATTTCAAACGCAACAATTTGAACATCGAACGTTCATCTTTTATCTTTTACCATTCAACCATTTAATGATATACATAACAGCCAGAAAATCAAGACATATGCTGGATACCGGATGCTGGATGCTGGGATTGAAAATTGAAGAAAACCAATCCAATGGTCAATTACCATTACTCCTTTGACAATTGATTGCTTTATGGACTAAAATCGTAAAACTTTACTAAACGGAGAAATATCGAGTTTGAAAAAATTTGGCGTCATTGTTACATTAACACTTTTATTATCGATTTCCGTTGTTGCCTGCATCTTCCTGAACATTTTTATCTATGCTGGCAAACCCGCAAGTGCTGAACCTGTGAGACAGGTTATCATTGTTAAACCCGGCCAGAGCTTCAAGTCTCTTCCCCAAATACTGCATAAAAAAGGGATTATCAATCACCCTGCTAAATTCAGGTTGTTTTCCCGCATTAAAGGCTACGATAAACACATAAAAGCCGGAGAATATGTCCTTTCCTCTACCATGACACCGAAAAAAATACTTGAAATTTTTGTCAGCGGAAAGGTCCGTCTACACAAGCTCACCATACCGGAAGGTTATAACCTTCGGCAGGTGGCACAGGTTGTATCCCTGGTAGGATTCGGAACCGAAGCAGATTTTTTTAAGGCTGCAACAAACACAGACCTGGTTTGTTCCAAAGGAATTGATGCCCAAACCTTTGAGGGGTATCTTTTCCCAGACACCTACTATTTTACCAAAGACGCCACACCCGAAAAGATCATATCCACAATGGTGAAACGTTTCTGGTCCCTGTTCAAGCCGGAATGGAAAAATCGAGCTAAAACCCTTGGATTTACAATTCACCAGGTGGTAACACTTGCATCGATTATCGAAAAGGAGACCGGTGCAGCCTTAGAACGACCCATTATCTCCTCGGTTTTTCACAATCGTTTAAAGCGGAGAATACGTCTGGAAAGTGATCCCACGGTTATTTACGGCATAAAGGACTTTAACGGAAACCTTACCCGAAGAGATCTTGCCGAAAATACACCTTACAACACTTATAGAAT
>JAFDBA010000023.1 GCA_019313505.1 Deltaproteobacteria bacterium | reverse complement strand
ATTTAAACTCCAAGGTGTATATATATGAGTTGTATTTTTTAAGATATTTACGATCAATAGTCCGGTGGCCGAGGCTATCAACACAAACAGTAAGTGCTTACGATAAGGCCGCATGGATTTAACAAAAAAAGACATAATGATAGCTATAATATTGAACGCTGCCAAGAGCACAATAAGGTCTCTACCCCCTGTGTGCAATATTTCACTTGTAATAAATAATGATTTATAAGGCCAATTAGCTGTTTGCGAATTGAAAAAATAGCTTTCTATTAATACATCGAGCCCTGAATATTCAGACAATATGGCCAAAGACCCAACAAAAAACGGAACAGCTAAATGAATTAGGAATTGTTTGTTACCTTTCATAAATATAATTCTGCAAATAAGCCGTTTGACGTAGGAGCGTTCACTGTTGTATTCTTAAAAGATAAAGATGACAGTAACATTAAAAAAAGATTAATTTTTTTTAACTTTTAAAATCATCTTTTTGGCATATATAATAAGCAAAGTTACGGCTCAAACCGACAAGGGACTGTATGTATTACAACACAGTTTGAAAAGTACTGAACGGATGCTTGTTATTGAATACATAATTCCATAACAGCTCTAACAACAAAGTTGATCAACAATAAGGAGATTCATCCATGCGAATTCTTGTTGTGGAGGATGATAAAGGAACAGCGCGTTTTATTAAAAAAGGGCTTTCGGAAGAAGGTTTTATGGCGGATGCCGTATCCGGAGGCGAAGAGGGGCTGTTCATGGCAACCACTGAAATCTATGATTTGATAATCCTGGATGTGATGCTTCCTGAAATCAACGGCTTTGAAGTTCTTAAAGCTATCAGACAAAAAGGAGTGTCAACCCCTGTGCTTTTTCTTACTGCAAAAGATGAAAAGGAGGATATTATACATGGTCTTGACCTGGGAGCAGACGACTACCTGGTCAAGCCCTTTGCTTTTGCAGAGCTTCTGGCAAGGGTCAGGGCGGTGCTGCGGCGTGGACAGACAAGCGACCAAATGCAGAAGCTGATCATCGCAGATCTTGTTTTAGATCGTGTTACACGGAAGGCCCGGCGTAACGACAAGATAATCGAGCTTACCGCCAAGGAATTTCAGCTTCTTGAATATATGATGCGTAATACAGGGCAGATACTCACAAAAACGATGATACTTGACCGTGTCTGGGGTTATGATTTTGACACACAGAGCAATATTATTGAAGTGCATGTGAACAGACTTCGGGCAAAGGTGGATAAAGATTTCAGCACAAAATTGATACATACGGTCAGAGGGGTAGGCTATGTTATCAAAACTGAAGATTAAATATTTTAGCCGGTTTGATGTTAAACTTACTGTTTTCTATACGTTTGCACTTCTCTTGATTTCACTGGTACTTTCCTCATTTTTTTATTACAGGCTTCAGCATAGTCTTTTAAAACAGATAGACAGAATGCTCATAGATGAGGCAAAAGAATTAATTTTAGAGATTGAGGCAGACAATCACATAGTAAAGGGATGCAACATGTTTTTTGAAGACATATCTTACCGGGTATTTTATCCGGTTTTTTTCAGAGTCATGGCTTCTGACGGGATCTCTTTATATGAGTCAGAAAATTTTTCAACAATTTTATCTAAAGGCATAAAACAAAGAGAACACTTCACCGTTACAGTAGATTACAGGAAAAAAAAACGCTATCGCATTTATGAAACAAGGTTTACCTTTAAAAATAAGGGGCCGTTTGTCGCTCAACTGGCTATAAACACAATGCGGTCTGATAAAATTCTTAACACTTCCCTTCAAAACATTTTCAGCGCAATTCCCGTGGTTTTTTTACTGAGTATTTGCTGTGGAATGTATATTTCACAAAAGCCCAGGAAAATTTTACGGAATATAACCGCTGTTACAAGAAAAATAACTTCGCAGAATCTTGTGGAAAGACTTCCTTTGCCTCCTGGTCAGGATGAAATCAGGGACCTGACGATTACCATTAACTTTATGCTGGATAATATCGAGAGTTCATTTACTGAAATCAGACAGTTTACTGCAGATGTTTCCCATGAACTGCGAAATCCGCTTTCCGCTGTCAAGGGTGAGATTGAAGTTGCTGTTTCACGCAAAAGAGATGCGGCCGATTATCGGGAAACCCTGCACAACTGTCTTGAGCGGATTGATGATTTGATAAAAATGGTTAATGATCTTTTTCTTATTTCCCGTTTTGACGCAAAGAAATATGATCTTAAACTCAGCCGCATAAATCTTGCCGGGTTATTAGGGGAGATGCATGATTTTTTTCTGCCCATGGCACAGGAAAAAAATATTCATTTTGTCATTGAACGGTGTGATACTGTATTTGCTTCTGTGGACAGGCACAAGATTCTTCAGCTATTGAGCAACCTTATGGATAATGCGGTAAAGTTTACTCCTGAGAACGAATCCATAATCCTGTCTTTAATCGAGCACAGCCATGAAGTGGAGTTGAAGGTTACTGACAGCGGCATCGGCATTCCTGAAAGCGACTTTGAGAACATATTTAAACGTTTTTATCAGGTTGATCCGTCACGGTCAGGCGATGATCGTGGTGCAGGGCTGGGTCTGCATATATGCAAAAGGATCGTGGATGTTCATGGGGGATCAATTTCAGCCACAAGAAACAAAATAAAAGGTACAACGCTTACGGTAAGGTTGCCTTTAAACTAAAAACCATAATATTAAAATAATTTTTGAAAGGTCGACCGAAACCGAAATCTAAAGCAAAATTTTTCCCATGGTCTGGTGAAAGTTGTGTGAAAAATGGCGATTGACACCCCGACTTGCCTTTGATATTCGTATGTTAATTGCTGATGATCAACCGGCCTTAAGGAAGAACCATCACGAAAACGCGAAAGTACGAAAGCGCGAAAAAAATATAAATAATCATGAGTGAAAACAATAAGTTCGAAAAAATAAACTTTGAATCTGTTGACGGGGAAAAGGTTAAGCATGATTTTGAAGAATTAAGCAAGAAAATCATTGGTGCTGCTATAGAAGTTCATAGAGAGTTGGGTCCAGGTTTTTTAGAAAGTATTTATGAACGAGCATTAAAAGTCGAATTTGCCGAACATAATTTTCATTTCGATAGTCAAAAAGAAATTAAGATAAAATATCTGGGGGTGGAGGTTGGCCTGCACCGTCTTGACCTTATTGTTGAAAACCAAATTATTTTAGAAATAAAAGCGGTCAAAGAACTTCTTGACATTCATTTTTCTCAACTTAGATCATATCTTAAAGCGACCGGCCTGAAAGTAGGTTTATTGTTGAATTTTGCAAAGCCTATTTTGGAGATCAAAAGAGTGGTTAATTAATTTTAATTCTTATATACTTTTGTGTTTTCGTCCTTTCGTGATTTCGTGATAAAAAAACAAAAATAAAGGGGGATTTTTTGAAAACAACATGTTGTAAAATCATAAAGCTGATGTTTTTTAGTGTTTTGGTTTTTGCCGTAATCATCGGCAGTTCTCAATCGGCAACTGCCAAAGTCAACAGGGTTGCGATAGTGCCCTTTCAAATCAATGCTGAAAAGGATCTGTCGTTTTTAAGAGACGGTATTGTCGATATGCTCACATCCCGGCTTTACTTGGAAGACAAGGTGGCCGTATTAAGTCGCGAAGAGACCGCCAAGGTACTGGAAACGGTTTCACCCCCGATTAATGAAAGCAAGGCGCGCAAAATCGGAAGCCGGCTTGGTGTGGATTACGTTCTTTTCGGCAGCCTCACGGTTTTCGGAAACAGTGTCAGCATCGATGCTAAAATGGTGGATGTATCAGGCAGCAGTCCGACCCTTACCTTTTTCAATACAAGCCAGGGAATGGACCAGGTAATTCCCAACATCAATCTTTTTGCAACCCAGGTAAATGCCAAGGTTTTCGGCAGAGCCATGCCGGTTCAGAAGGTTCCTGTTACGTCCCAGACTCCGCAGACTCAAACCCTGCAAGCTCAAACCCCGCAAGATCAAATAAGTTATCGTGCCAACCCGGAAAAATTGTTTGCCGGCGGGTTTAGTGAGAACGACAATCAGGATCTTCAAAAATCCGCTCCCGGCCTGGCATTTCTGGCCTCCCAAGAGGCCGGCAAATCGGCTCAATTCTGGAGCAGCAGGAGTATCAAGCACCGGATAAACGGCATTGCCATAGGAGATATCGACAAGGACGGCAAACAGGAAACTGTCATTATAACAGAGCATTCTGTGGAGGCCTACCGGTTTGAAAAAAATCGATTCTTTAAAGTAAAGATCCTTGCAGGGCGCCATCTTGATAATTTTATCGGGGTTGATGTGGCCGACATCAACGCCAACGGGTACCCGGAAATTTTTGTAACCAGTTTGAATCCCCTCAGAAATATGGTCAATTCATTCGTACTGGAATTCGATGGGAAGACCTATACCGAGATTGTCACCGGCAGTCACTGGTACTTTAGGGTTGTTGACCATCCGCTGCGGGGCCAAATCCTGTTAGGCCAGCGGCATAAAGGTTCCACTCCTTTTTCCGGCCAAATCCACGAAATGGTTTGGGAAAATTCCGGATATGAGCCTACCAATAAAATTGGGCATGGCCGGCATACCAATGTAATGGGCCTTGTCCTGGGAGATGTTATGAACGACGACACCGAGATGGCCGTAGCGTATAACAACCAGGATTACCTTCGGATATTCAACCCGGCAGGAAAAGAGAAATGGAAAGACGGCGAACGTTCCGGGGGAAGGATGGAAGATTTTTTTATTACCCAAAGTACAACCGAATTTGCAGAGAAAGCATACTATCCTATGCGCATCGTTATCATGGACATTAATGGGGATGGCAAAAATGAAGTGATCACGGTTAAGAATCACAAGCTCAGCGAGCTGGTTTCATACCGGCAATTTACCCATGGTAACATCGAAATCCGTTCCTGGAACGGAGTCGGGCTTGCTGTCCTCTGGAGAACCCGTAAGCTTAAAGGCTATTTCAGTGATTTTACCATGGGAGATTTTGACAATGACGGGAATGAGGAGCTGGTCGCTCCCCTTGTCATAAAAACCGGGTTAATGGTGGGGACAAAGCCAAAAAGCAGGGTGATTGCGTATGAGCTGCAGTAGTCACCGGTCATTTGTCATCAATTTTGACCAATTCCTAAAAAGTTGTCACTCCGGTAGATCCCGGATCGAGTCCGGGAGGAGTCCAGATGGTCTGCAACTGCTTGAAAAGACTGGATTCAGGCTTTCGCCGGAATGACGAAAAACGGTATTTTGTGATTTTTTCCGAGTACTTCAATTTTATCAAAAAAAAACCCGGAGCCGTTGCTGCTCCGGGTTTTTTTGTTAAATGTTAGCCTGTTTTTACAGGATTATTTGAAGTTGATCATCCAGAACACACCAAAAATGGTGGCATCACCCTGCTCAGTTTTAACACCGTCATCATACCTGTCTTCTCTGTCTTCAAAAATTAATTCAGGTTGAACGGTAACACCCGGTGCAACGGCAATCTTGGTTAATAAAGTAAAAACCTGGGCGTCGTCTTCATTTTTGAGTGTCTGATCATCGTTTTCAGCACTGGCAAAACCATAACTGCCTTCAACGGTGAACATATCGTTAATTTTCCATCCGGCAACGATGCTGCCGCCCCAACACTCGGCATCTTGGATACTGTCGCCTTCATACACGGCAGCTTGATCGACAACGGACGCGCTCCAAAGACCGTAATTGGCGCCGTTCTGGGCGTAGGTTAAAACGCCCTTGACATAAGCAGGACCGAAATTAGCTCTGGCATATACACCCAAAAGATAGGAGTCAATGGTCTCATCATGATCATTGGTGTCTACCACGTCATAGGTCTGCCATCCGCCCATAAAATCGACTGTGACCGGATCCAGCTTCAAGCTGTAGCGGGCCTCCATCCTGGGAAGTGTCGTATCGACATCATCGAACCCAAGGTCGGCCGAAGTATCCGGTGACAAAAAAGCGAGCACTAAATTGCCGAAGGTCAGGCGAATCTGGCCAGTACGGAAATAACCTAATCCCAAACCGCCGAACTTTTGTATACCGCCGGAGTAGTAACCGAGACCGCTCGAATACACAGTACACGGATTAAACGTCTGGCCGATAAGAAGCTTGCCCGAACCAAAATCCCATTCACCAAACATGTGACGAACTCTTACGTCGCCAATTTCGGAGCTGCCTTCATTTCCATCTTGATCTCGGGTATCCAGTTCGACTTTACCTCTAATGTCGCCGCTTTGAAAATTGGCACCCCAGCGGGTCAGGTAACCGATGCGCCATTCGAGATCCTCGTCATCGTAGCCTGTACTGGAAATATCCTTGTCCTTATCAGCCCAGTAAGTCCTGAAGCGGGCGCTGCCGTACAGGTCAACGTCAGCCATGGCTGCGGTAACCGTAAATCCGAAGACCATAGCGAATGCTGCAAGAAATACAAGTAATCCAATAATTTTTTTCATCTTAATTTTCCTCCTTAATAACTTTAAATTTTGACTTAAAACCGTTTACCTAATAATCACCTAATAATTTCCTTTTTCCCTGTTCACCTCCTTTCCGTGTGCAACGGAACCCAATGAGAAAATGGGTCCACACGCCAAAAATAATTTAAGTAATTAGTGTCCAAATTCATAAATGAGAAATTTTTTCGATGAGCAAGGCCGCACAAGGGTTTCTGCCCGAGGCGTACTTTCTGTACGTCGAGGGCGGGAACCCGCGGAGAACGCCGCTCATCGGGAAAATAGCCATTTATGGATGGACACTGGCTGCCTGCAAACACACACAGGCAAAAAACTGTTAATTTTCCTAACAGCCGGTTATTAGAATGTCAAGGATCTTTTTCAGTCGTCAGAATACCATTTCTTTGTTGAATCATGTATTTGCAAATGATCTATGTCAAGTAAAATTATATATAATTTATATATAATTGTGCTGAATTAGGATATATTGTGTTTTATTAAACCAAGTTACTATATATTGTGTGCCTGCAAATAAAAATATTGTGTAAAATAGAACGATTTCATGATAATTCTTGCTTAAGTACCGCCAAGTGGGCTTCACATCACTTATTGTTGGAGATCAAAAAAGAGCAGCGAGCTTGTTCCCCCTTGTTTTTATTGTCCGCAGATTAAGCAGATTGCCGCAGATTATAAGACAAAGGTGCTTTAGTGCGCGGAGCGCATCATAGTGGTTGAATTTTTTTGATGGTGAATCAAGGTGATCCGTTTCGGTTTCTACAGAATTAGGTGAGTGCAAACAGGCTGAAAAATAGTGTTTTTTGAGATGATAAGGGCAAAAACATGCAAAATTATAACCTTGACTTTAAATCCCGATATTGCTTAGTGGGGAACATGGTAATCGAAGCTAATTTCAGAACTCCTGACCTGTATACGTAATTTCAACGTGATATGAAGGTTTAGTCGTAATTTCAGACGCAACAATTTGAACATCGAACGTTCGATGTTCGACGTTCATCTTTTACATGCCCTCAAGGTGCAGGGCGGCTACATTTTTTGGGCCGGGCATGGTAAGTGCGTCACAACATAAAAAAATATAGCAACAAGAGCCCTTTTTGCAAGGTCCATTTCGGCGGCCCTGATATGCCGGCATACCACTTGCGTGACTTGTTAGCGGAGTGTGTAGCCGCGGTTCCGTCCGGTGGATTCACAGCGCACGATGTTCCATATTCCACCGTTTTTCGGCATTCTCAAACCAGGTGGTGCAGGGGGAAGATACTGATATTTATTTTTGGCCGCGGATACGCTCACACCCCGCGGCGCAGTTTCTTTTGCGGCTTGGAACGGGTGCACGGATACGCATTGTTGCGTTTCACATCAAAGGGGCGCCCGTTGTCAAATCTATCATAGGGATGGCTCGCAATGGCGCTGATGTGGAAATTTTGGCTGAGCCAACCCTGAGACGGGTTCCTGTGGCGGCTGAACAGAGACTGACTCAAGCCGGAATTCCATTTCGGCGCATCACCCACCCGGAGGGCCTTCCCATGCACAACAAGTTCGTGTTGGCGGAGAAGGCCGGCCAACGCTGGGTGATATTCGGCAGCTTTAACTGGACCCTGCGCTCGTATTGGCTCAATTATGAGATTGGCGCCATTTCGAACGATGATCAACTGTTTGACGCGTTTGCCAGGCGCTGGGAGGTCTTGGCGGCTCGGGGAGATTAAAACCTTTATGGCCACATTAGTTTCAACCCTCATGATTCCGGTGGAGACACAAGTCCGCGAAATGGATGCTAAACTCCTGCTGGGTTGCATTGCGGCAGAGAGCGGTTTCCCCGTCATTATTGGCTCACGGGCCTTTCTCCATTTTCGAGTAGGCGCGATTCCGAGGGGGGTTTATCTGGCCAAGAGCATGCGTTCGTTAAGCATTCGTATGTTTGACATCCTTCGCAAGCTGGGCCATGAAATCGTTGCATGGGATGAGGAAGGACTGTTGCGTGAAGCAGATGCCGAATATTACCGTTGGCGCCTTTCACCGGTCACCATGGGGCAAGTTTCCCACCTGATCGCGTGGGGCCCGGACGACGCCCGCACCTTTCGTGACTACCCAGGCTATTACGGTGCGCCAATCCATATCGCTGGAAGTCCCCGCATTGACTTGATGCGGCCGGAGCTTCGTGAATTTTACCGCCCCGAGGTAGACGCGATTCGCGAACGGTTCGGGGACTTCGTACTGGTGAATACGAATTTTAGCAAGGTCAACCATTTCTATCCGGAACTTAGTGAACTCAAAAAGGCCATTGCTGCCGAGGGGACCCAAGGGGCGAATCAATTCGATATAGGAAAGGGCCGGCATAAACTTGCTCTTTTCGAACATTTTCAAGGGATGCTGCCGTCCCTGTGCGAGGCACTGAGCGATT
Source organism: Deltaproteobacteria bacterium (assembly GCA_019313505.1). Lineage (GTDB taxonomy): Bacteria > Desulfobacterota > Desulfobacteria > Desulfobacterales > UBA11574 > S5133MH16. The sequence continues at coordinate 8,991 of JAFDBA010000023.1, read as the reverse complement.
GCAATGTGGTTGTCCGGCCTCATCCTGCGGAGAACCACGGGCCCTGGGTCGGCATGACCAAACGCTGCGGCAATCTGCACGTTGCAAACGACGGAAACGTCATCCCGTGGCTCATGGCGGCACGGGCATTGATTGCGAACGGCTGTACCACCCAGGTAGAAGCCGCAGTGCTCGGCACGCCGACAGTGAGCTACCAGCCGGTGAGGGCAGTGGAATTTGACTTTGAACTGCCTAATTCTCTGGGACGATGTGTCTTTTTGCTCGATGAGCTGTGTACCACGATTCGTGCCATGGCAAAAGGAGAGCTCGGTCCGCTTGATTACGCCGATCGCCGGAAGATTTTGGATCAACACATTGCGGCCCTGGACGGCCCGTTAGCCGCAGAACGTATCGTCCGAGTTCTGGAGGCCGAAGGTTACAATAAAAGGCAACCCCCGGCTGCACCCATAAGCGACTGTGTTCAGGGCTGGGGCCACAACAACCTGCGGACAATGGTGAAACGTATCAATATGCGGCGTCCGGGACATCGGAATAACCTGGCGTACCACGCTCACCGTTTCCCGGATATCTCCATGGAGGAGATCATGAGAAGAGTCAAACGCATGGGAAAACTGCTGAACCGCTTTGAAACCATCAAGGTTACACAGATGTCTAAGCATATATTCAGGATCAGAACTTAGCTCGCTTCGCTCACAATTGGAATGTTGGAATGTTGGAACAATGGAATATTGGGTTCTGGGCCTCCGGCTCGGAGAGTCTACGGCTCAGAGAGAAAATGAAAAGCTGGGTTAGGGGTTTTCTGACAATCGACTTTGACCCTGACGCAGGAATTGGGCAAAAGGGGGCGTTTTGCAAAGGTCTCCCAGTACTATATCAGCAAAAAAGGAGCTACTTTCGTGTACAAAGTAATAATTTATGGCGCCGGATGATCGGCTATGTTCCGCAGGTTGAAACCGTGATTATTGAAAACTGCGGCCATGGGTTGATTTTTGAAAAGCCGAAAAAAGCTGCGGATGCCTACATAAAATTTTTGCAAAATGCGTTAATGAGAATCTCATGATAGGGAAAATACGAGATTGTGCAACTTTCATAGCCGGAAACCCTCGGTCCGGCACAACCCTTATGACGTCACTACTTGATGACCACCCTGAGTTACTGGTGTTTCCGGAAGAATATCTCTATGTTCGCCCGCGTAACACACCAGGAGAAGGGACCCGGAGCGTGCTTGATGCCTTGTTTAAGGACAAGGTCCTTCTCCGTTTGAAGGGTAAAAAGAGTATTCTGAACGACATTCTCGGTGAAGACAGGAAGTATGATGACTTTGACTACCATCGTTTCGATGATGCCGTAAATGAGTGTTTTCAGCTATTGCTCGATAACAAGGATGAGACGGTCAGGATGACTGTGACGACCCTTGCCTTTATCTCTTTGATTTATGGCTACGGACACACCACCGGCAAAAAGACGTACGCTCGATGGGTCGTAAAAAATCCGCATTACGAGTTGCACTGGCAACAGCTTTTCAATGATTTCCCAGATGCGAAGATGCTTTACATGGTTCGTGACCCCAGGGACGTAATCCTATCCCGGACACTCAAGCGAAACAAGAAACGATACTTAGAGCGAGGAGGCAAAGTCGCCACATGGAAGTTGGAAAAGCCTAGGCCGATAAGGCCTTCGATAAGATTTTTCAAGGAGTGGGAAAGGTCAATGATTACGTTTTTTCGGATCAACGAGGCCTTTCCCGGGCATGTCCTTCAGATCCGTTACGATGATTTGGTCTCTGCCCCTCGAGATGTTATGCGGGAGGTCTCTGAATTTCTGGGGGTACCCTGGCAGGAAAGCCTCGTCACCCCCTCTTTTCTCGGGAAGTCCTGGAAGGGCAATAGCATGCAGGAGCGGACATTTCACGGGGTCAGCAGTCTGGAAGGAAGGAGAAAACACAGGCTTCCCCCGCACCATTTGTGGCAGATTGAGGCCTGGCTGGGCGATGTGATGGTCCGACAACCTATCGCATATGACCCCATAAGCCTTCTGGCGGGGATCGATTTTAAAGCTTTGGTGAGTTGGTTGCGAGGGGAAGGGATCTTGGCCTTTTGGCGAAACCGGCTTCGGATGTTAGCGAATCAGCGAAACTTGACCGGCCACATGGCCTTTGATAGACTCAACGATAGCCCGGGTGCCAACTGCACGAGAAGATCGCCTGTTTCGGTCTTTTTCAATCTTCAAAGTAAGGACGAAACATCCTGCAATGACCTGTCCTGTCTGAGATGGCAATCAAGGCTCAGGACGTCCACTCCCACCGGATCGGGTGTAGTGCGTCACCCCATGAAGGATATCGCTGGGAGCCCTGTTTGCGGGGTCCATTTCGGCGGCCCTGATATGCCGGCGTACCGCTTACGTGACTTATTGGCAGAGCGTGTAGCCGCGGTACCGCCGGGAGGGGCGATTGACTGGGTAACTTACTACTTTCGTGACCAACGGCTGGCCAAGGAATTGTTACGGGCACAACGCAGGGGCGTTAAGGTCAATGTGACGGTAGAAAAAACCCCCCGAACAGCCCATGCCAATGAGACCGTGTTCAAAATCCTAAGCGGTCTGAACGGTCTGGGCTCAGGATTTCGCGCTCTATCCTTTCGCCAGGCGCCAAGACCTTTCGGAGGCATTTGGAAACCGCATCTGCACGAAAAGCTGTATTGCTTTTCCCACCCGAGGCCCATGGCCTTTGTCGGTTCCTTTAACCCGTCCGGAGATGGTCCCGATGACGATCCGGCTATCATCCGTGAAATCAGTGATCAGGACCGGGGGCACAATGTCCTGGTGGGGCTTTCCGACCCCCTTCTGGTTGAGAGGCTTGTTGAGCATGCCCGATGGATTCACCGAGCGAAATGCACCATGCTCCACCGGTTCACTGCAGTTGCAAACCGGCCGGTGAAGGGGGAAAACACCACCATCTATTTCTGGCCGCGGGTAAGGCCACATCCTGCGGTGCAGTTTCTTTTGCGACTCGGAGCAGGTGCACGGATAAGGATTGTCGCGTCACATATTAAGGGGACACCCGTCGTTAAATCCATCATTCGACTGGCCCAAAATGGCGCAATCGTGGAAATTTTGGCTGAACCAACTCTGAGACGGGTTCCTGTGGCGGCTGAGCAGCGCCTGACCCAAGCTGGAATCCCGTTTCGGCGCATCACCCATCCGGAACGCCTCCCCATGCACAATAAGTTTGTTTTGGCAGAGAAGAGTGGTCAACGCTGGGTGATATTCGGTAGTTTTAACTTGACCATGCGCTCGTATTGGCTTAATTATGAAATTGGTGCCATTTCTACCAATGACCAATTGATTGACGCCTTTGCCGAGCGCTGGGAGAACTTGGCGGCACGGGGAAATTGAACCTCAGGTTCTCTCCGTACCGTGACCGCAACCGAAAAAAGGAGTAACGCTTGTGTGCAAAGTAATCATTTATGGCGCCGGGTCTATCGGCAATCACCTGGCCCATGTTTTTCGCCACAAAGGGTGGGATGTCCTCATGTGCGATATTGCTCCTGAGGCGCTTAGGCGCACCCGCGAGAACATATATCCATCCCGCTATGGGAGCTGGGATTCGAGCATCCGACTTTCGACACCGGATATGCTTCCGAAAGAAGATTTCGAAGTGGCCGTTATCGGCACCCCGCCAGACACCCACATGGACCTGGCCACCCAAGTATTGGAAAACCGTCCGCCCAAGGTATTGCTTATTGAAAAACCTCTGTGTACGCCTTCTTTCGACGGGGTCCAAAAGATTGTAGACCTGCAGAAGGCCACCGGGACGTTTGTTGGGGTTGCCTATAATCACACTTTAACCGAGAACTCCAGAGGTGCGGCCAGGGTCCTTGCGCAAAATACGATTGGAGAACCGATCACCATCAGCGCAAGGTTTCGAGAGCATTGGGGTGGTATTTTCGATGCTCATCCATGGCTGACTGGCCCCAAAGACACCTACCTCGGATTCTTTGAACGGGGAGGCGGCGCAAGTGGTGAGCATTCTCACGCCATAAACATCTGGCAGCACTTTGCCCATCTTGTCGGTGCGGGAAGAATTGTTGAGGTATCGGCCACGATGGACATTGTAGATGATGGCATCGTTAAGTATGACCGAATTTGTCTGGTGAGTGTCAAGACCGAGACCGGTCTGGTAGGGGACATTGCCCAGGATGTGGTGACTGAGCCCGCGCAGAAGGCCGTGCGAATTCAAGGGACGAAAGGCTTTCTGGAATGGTTTGTCAATTTCAATAAAGACCATGATGCCATGCGTTACTGGGATGGGACCCATGAAGTCAAGGAGGAAATGATTCAAAAAACACGTCCTGACGACTTCAAAGGGGAGGCTGATCACATTGAGGACATTCTCAACGGCGGGAATCGATTGGGCTCTCCCATATCCCTCGAAAGAGGGTTGGACACCATGATGGTCATCATAGCTGCGCATACGTCCCACCGGCACAGGAGGCCCGTGAGGATAAACTACAGTCAGGGATACGGCCCCGATTCCATTCAAATACTTTAACGAAACGAGGTAAACTCTCATGCACGATTTTGATTTCAACGGCCTGTTCACCTACGACATGGCCAACAACCACCAAGGCGATTTGGAGCATGCACTCAACATCATTCAAGCTTTGGGAGATGTAAATAGAAAGGCGGGTGTCCGCGGTGCGCTCAAATTCCAATTCAGGCAATTGGATACCTTTATCCATCCTGATTACAAAAAGAAAAAAGATGTAAAGCATATTCCGAGATTCATGGAAACAGCCTTGACCACACAACAATATGAAACACTTACGGAGGCCGTCACCAAGAATGGTATGCTTACCATGTGTACGCCCTTCGATGAAGAATCCCTGGATGTCATCCTTGATTTAGACATTAAAATTATCAAAGTGGCCAGTTGTTCCGCAAATGACAGGCCTCTTCTGGAGCGGATCACCCAGGTGAACAAGCCTGTTGTCGTCTCAACCGCAGGCTTGAGTATGGACAAGATAGACGGGCTGGTGAGTTTCCTCGAATCAAAGAACATGCACTTTGCCTTGATGCATTGCGTGGCCATCTATCCCACCCCCAACAACAAACTGGCATTGAACCAGATCGATTTGTTAAAAGAGAGGTTTCCTCACGTGCCTGTTGGCTTCAGCACCCATGAGGACCCTGATAATTATGTTGCCATTCAAATCGCCTATGCAAAGGGCGCGAGTCTCTTTGAAAGGCACGTGGGTATGGAAACAGAAAAACATCAGCTGAACCGTTATTCCTCCAGGCCTGAACAGATCGCCAAATGGATTGAGGCATACAAGCAGGCTGTGGAAGCCTGTGGTGGAACTCACCGCAGTCCGGCCTCTCCCGAAGAGATTGCCTCTTTGCACTCACTGATGCGGGGGGTATTCGCAAGGGAAGGGATTAGTAAAGGTGATAGTCTGAACAGGGACAAGGTTTATTTTGCCATGCCCCTGCACGAAGGCCAGCTTGTCAGCGGTGACTGGTTCGACGGTGTTGAAGCTGATAAAGACTATGCCCCAAACGAGCCGGTCAGTGAGACCGTTGCCAACTCCCCATTACCTCCGGAAGAGATCATTTACCGCATCATGCTACAGGTGAAAGGCATGCTCAACAAGGCTCGAATTCCTATGGGCAAAGACAGCTCCATTGAGTTATCCCACCACTACGGTCTTGAACGATTCAGGGAGTTCGGCGCGGTTATTATGGATTGCATCAACCGTAAGTACTGCAAGAAATTGATCATACAGCTTCCTCGTCAGAAACACCCATACCATTTTCACAAGACTAAAGAGGAAACCTTTCAGTTGCTGTACGGGGACATGGAGGTAGAACTGGAAGGAAAAAGGATCAAGCCTCAAACGGGAGACACCATTCTGGTGAAGCCGGGGGAGTGGCACAAATTTCACACCCTTGGGGGCGCAATATTCGAAGAAGTGAGCACCACCCACTTTAATAATGATTCTTTTTATGAGGATGAGCGGATAGCAAGACTTCCCAGGGAAGCAAGGAAAACGGTCATTCCCAACTGGAATGCCATTGAGAAAAAAACCTTATAGTGCAGGGGTTAGCGGTCTTTACCAGGGCTGCGAACAGAATCCGGACAGTGTGTTTCTTTATTTGTGATAAATCGGTGCACAACGGATGGGAATACGAGCAATTGTCTTTGACTTTGATGGAACGCTGATTAAATCAAACCAGCTGAAATACGATGCTTATTTCAAGCTATTTCCTCCGGATGATCGCCATGCCCGAGTCATTCGTGCAATCCTTTCCGAGGGCTTTGAGCAAAGCCGTTACGTCATTCTGGAAGAGATGCTTCGAAGACTCGGGGTTAAGGAAGCGTTGTCCCTAAAGGAAAGGGGCAAAGCACTGGCCGGGCGCTACAACGAAATTGTTGTGGCAGGTGCCAAGACCTGTCCGGAGAAGGAGGGGGCGGAGGTGATGCTCAAGAAGTTCATGCCGGCATATAAACTGTACGTAAGCTCCACCACCCCGGATGCTCCCCTGAAAGAGATCATTCAATTCAGAAAATGGGAGGCCTATTTTCACGGGGTGTTTGGGTATCCGCACGAAAAGTCCGAGACACTCCGGCGTATCATTGCATTGGAAAAGTTGAAAAGCCATCAAGCGCTTGTGGTTGGAGATGGGGAATCCGACAGAAAATCAGCCATGGAAAACAGGTGCCCGTTCGTTCATGTTACGGAAAAATTTCATCTTGAAGAACTTGAACGGATGGTTGCGGACCTATGACTGGCATACTTTTAGACAAAAATAAGGAACCAAGGGCCGCCAGAGTTCAAAGATTTTGCGAAGATTTTCCAAAAGCAAAAAACAGAAATACGGGAAAATAGACACAACAATCGGAATGGGACTGATGCGAAATGGATGAATTTGACATACCAAGACCTTTCAACTCGGAGGAATTTGAAGTCTTTCAGAAGGGAATTTCAGACAATTCCTCAATCGATGTTTATATCAATGAGCGCAGAGACTTCCTCTTTCTTTACCCGACGCCCAGAACGGATTACAACGACTACACCCCAAGAGTGAAAAAATACGGCTTATCCGGATACAAGAAAAAATTGCAGGTTATTCAAAGACGACTGGATAAGATCGAACACCTGCTTGAAAATAGACCATATTCGCTATTGGAAATAGGGGCAGGGGATGCCGGTTTCTTGAAAATCGTCAGGCAAAGCATGCCCAAAATTCACCTGACCGCCGTGGACAAGGATCAAAATACGGTCCATGACAGAATCCGGAATGCTGATGAAAATTATGATGATTTGGAAGAATTGCAGGTAAAAAGCCGCTGCTATGACTTTATCTGTCTGTTTCATGTTCTGGAACATCTATTATCCCCCTCTGATTTCTTCGCCAAGATTTGCAGGATCATGTCCTCTACTTCAGTCCTCATTATTGAGGTGCCCTCTTTCTGTGATCCTTTGCTCTCATTATACGAAAATCAAGCCTATTCAAAATTCTATTTCCAAAGCCAACATCCATATGTATATTCACCCCCTTCTCTCCAGCGGTTAATGGAACATAATGGGTTTCAAACCGTTGATCTGATCAATTACCAGCGATACGGCTTTGAAAATCACCTTAACTGGCTGTCTCAAGGGCGCCCTGGCGGAAACGACGTGTTTCAACAGCTATTCAGTGAACTGGAAATCGACTATATCGAAGCCCTGGAAAAACATGGAAAGACCGATACCGTGATCTGGGTAGGAAAGGCGGCCAACTAATGTTGAATGGAAAAAGTATTCTGGTCGTGGTGCCGGCACGCGGTGGGAGCAAGGGTGTAAAGCTTAAAAACATCAGAAAGATAAACGGCGTGCCGCTTGTCGCCCTGGTGGGGCATGTGGTGCGGCAACTTCCTTATGTGGACAGGGCAGTCGTTTCCACAGATCATCCTGAAATTGCCGAAATTGCCGAAAAATCCGGCCTGGACGTTCCCTTCATGCGGCCGGAGCAACTATCCGGAGACGTGGTTGCAGACGGACATGTCTTGCATCATGCCTTAATGGAATGTGAAAAGGTTTATAACAGAAAATTTGACATCATCATCATGCTGCAACCCACCTCTCCCTTCCGCAAGCCGTTCCACGTCACGGAAACAGTGGAGAAATTGATCAAGGGTCGGTACGATGCCGTATGGACGGTTAGCGAAACCGATTCTAAAGCGCATCCCTTAAAACAGCTCGTAATTCGAAACGACATTTTGGATTTCTATGACCCGGCCGGTGCGAAAATCATTGCCAGGCAGCAGCTGACGCCAGTGTATCACAAAAACGGTGTAGCCTATGTCATGACCAGAGATTGCATCCTCAATAAAGAAATTAAAGGAGGCAGGACGTCTTTCGTGGTCATAGAGGAACTTATGGTGAATATTGACACCGAGTTTGATTTCAAACTCGCCGAATTCATCCTGCAACAGAACGGAGATTCGAATAAACTTGCAAGAACTTAAAACAAGAGGTTCTTGGTTCTAATCCAGAAATAGATCCGGGTGAATCCTTATGGGCTAACCGGAGGTAAAGCAACACCATGCGAGATACGAAGGCATCCTTAATCATTCCGGTTGAAAACCAGGTGCGTGAACTCGACGCCAAAATTTTGCTTTCGTGTATCGCGGCCCAGAGAGGGTTTGTCTGCGTTATTGGCTCCCGATTGGAAATTGACTTTCGTATTGCCTCGTTTCCCAGGAGTTTCTACCTTTCAAAAAGCATGACAGCTCGTAGTGTCAAAATGTTCCGCATCATAAAGAAGCTTGGCCATGAGATCTCGGCCTGGGATGAGGAGGCCCTGATTCACCCGCCGCCTGAGACCTATTATTCGCGCCGACTTTCACCGACAGCGATAAATTATGTATCCCATCTTTTCGCCTGGGGTGAAGAAAATGCCCGTCTATGGCGCCAATACCCCGACCTTCCCAATGGAATACCGATTCAT
>JAFDBA010000155.1 GCA_019313505.1 Deltaproteobacteria bacterium | reverse complement strand
CTACAACTTTTTTAAAGATGAACGTCGAAGGTTGAACAGATTGAACATCGAACGTATGAAAAGATGAACGTCCAACATCGAACATTGAACGTATGAAAAGATGAACGTCCAACGTTGAACATCGAATAATGATGTCGCTCCGCTCCACAATTTAATTTCATTTGTTTTTAAAAATCCAATATCCAACCTTGAATGACTATATCTTTTTTTTTAATATCATTTAGTAGTTTAGGTTTTTTCATTCAACATTCGATGTTGGACGTTCGATGTTCGATGTTCAGTCTGTTCGATGTTCATCTTTTCCAAGAGTATGGCACGAGGTATTCTTGATTTCAAGTATGAAGCTGAAAAAGTGGGGGTTCAGAGGTTCAGGTTTCGGTAGTTCAGACTAGGGCCAATCGGAACATGTTTTAGCAACTGCAAAAAAAATCCCCTCACCTATGAAGGTGAGGGGGAATTATTAGAATATCACATCCTGCGAATTACCTAATACTATTTAGACGGACGCAGATGGCGACGCAAAAGTTTGCCGGTGGCTGTGCGGGGCAGCTCTGTCCTGTATTCGATAGCTCTGGGGAGCTTGTAGATGGCAATATGTGCCTTCAAGAATTCTTTTAGTTCTTCAAAGAACTCGTCGTTGCCTTCATTGCCTTCTTTCAGTACCACAAAGGCTTTGGTAATCTGGCCCTTGTCCGGATCAGGTATACCAATAATGCCGCATTCGGCCACGGCCGGATGCTTTTCGATGGCCTCTTCCACTTCTGCAGGGCCGATACGATACCCGGAGCTTTTGATCATGTCGTCTTCCCGGGATACAAAGAAAATGTTGCCGTCTTCCTTCATGAAGACCGCATCACCCATCTGATTCCAGCCGTCGACCACGCCTTTTTTTTGGGAATTCAAAAGCTTATCATTATTCTCGTAAGGCTTCCAGTACAGGCTTCCCGATGGTCCCTTGATAACCATGCTGCCGACTTGATCCGGTTTGCAATCATTCCATTCAGGATCCACGACCTTACACTTTACACCGGGAATAGCTTTACCGATGGAGTCGGGCATTGGTTCATCGTTCAATGTGTTTGATGTAACCAGATGGAGCATTTCAGTGCCGCCCAGGCCTTCCCAGATCGGTTGGCCGGTGAGTTCCGTCCAGATCTTCAGTGTCTCGGCACCCAGAGCGTCCCCACCGGAAGTGTAAAGGCGAATTGAGCTGGTGTCGAAATCTTTAAATTTTGGGAACTTCATAAGAGCCCGGTAGCCTGTGGGCAGACCGGTGAGAATTGTGATTTTGTGTTTCTGGATCAGGTTCAGCATATCAGGCGGCGTGAATTTTGGGATAAGGGATATGGCTGCGCCCCCTTCAAAAGGCATAAGAGTAAAGGTTCCAAAGCCGGCGGCAAATGATACCGGAGCAGCTCCGCCCAGAACATCACCGGGTTTCATCTTGTAAACATGTTTGTTAACCATTTTGGTCTCTATAACGATCGGTTTCAAAAAATGGACACAACCTTTGGGCATGCCGGTGGTGCCGGAGGTGTAGAGCATGATGCCGATGTCGGTACCTTTGAGCATGGTGGCTTTTAGGTCAGAGGAACCGGCCGCCATCATCTCTTCATAGACCATATTGCCGGCGGCCTTTACTTCATCTGCATTACCGCCGATAACAATTACTCTTGTACCAAATTCAAATTTGGGTTTGGCAGTCTCAACCGGAGGCATGAGGGGGGCATTGACGATAAAAAATTTCATCTCGGCATTGTTGGCAACAAAAGCCACCTCTTCGCCGGACCACAAAGGTGAAGTAGGTACTGGAATTGCACCTATTTTTTCAACGGCAAATATGGCAACAAGAGCCTGGATTGAATTACCAAGACGAATACCCACACGGTCCTGTGATTCAACGCCTTCATTTTTCAGACTGTTCCCGAACTTGTTTGTCATTTCCTGGAGCTGCGCGTAGGTGACGGTCTGATCCATGAATTTGATGGCAGCATTGTCTCCCCTGCCTTCACGAACATGCCGGTCAAGCAAGAAATCGGTAAGATTCAATTCATCCGGAGTGTCCGCAAACTCTTCAGGAACCACATATTCAGGCCACATATCTTTTGGTGGCAACATCTTTTCCGGTATTTTTCCCATAACATAAACCTCCCTAATTTTAGTGTTGTCTATTTTAAATGTAAGCCGTTTCCATTACTCAACAATCGGTTTTATATCCCTGCCTCGGCCGGGAGACATGAGTTTAACCTGTTTTGAAGTCGAGTTTTACTCAAATTTCACCCCGAATGACGTTCGGACAACCGTTCCAGAGTGATATATTGAAAGCGTTCACCTCCTTTCAAAAGAAATTATCGAAACCAGTCGAAATTTTTCATGCATGGTGGCGATATTCAATGATGTATCATTAGAAAACTTTTCAAACATTTGCCTATAAGATATCCCGCAACAAATTGCAAGGCAAAAAAATATTGGTTTTTAAAGCATTTTTTTTGCCCAAAACCGGGAAAAATTTCTGTTTAAATTCTCCTTTTTTCACGGAAATAATAGCTTATTATGTATTTTGAAATATCCGCTAATCTATATGTTGTATTTTATGCGATCTTAAACCTTTTTGAAAAACATTTGCACATCTATGTTCGGTCTTCCCTTGTCTGTTCGGAATGTTTAACGATCCAGGTTTATTAAGCCTTGATTGCCGGGTTTAAAGGCCAAATTAAAAATTCATTTTGAATAAAATTCATTTTTTAGGCTTGACAAAATTTCTAAACAATTTTAGATAAATAATTCTAAACAATTTTAGATAAATATTTAAATGAATAACATTCATTTTTTAGGCTTGACAAAATTTCTAAACAATTTTAGAAGGTGAATTCCGAATAAAGTTCATGCATAATTCAATTAGCTCATTTTTTTGAGAATACTGTTCAACATTTTTTATTTTTATATATAAGGAGGTGATATCGGACTGTTATGCTTTCTGCATAAAGCGGAGGGGAAAACGACCAATCGAAAGGCAAGCAGAAAATTAGGAAGTGTATAAACGCGGCTGCCGGCGCTGTAACTATCAATCAGCTAAAACGGTCGTTTTATCATGGTTGCCGGTTTAAGCCGAATTCCGATCAGAAAGGAGGTGGTAAAAGGTCAGTTAAGGGGAATTATTGCCATTCCTCTGATACTGAGGACAGCATTGGATAAATTCTTGAATGGAATTTAAACTATTTTGGAGGTAAAATATGGCAGAAAAACGAGATATTGAAATAACCAGCCGGCTCGACACCATTGGTCTTATGGACATGGATGTCAGACCCTATCCGGTTACACCGGTGGTTTCCTACGATGTCGTAAAGCCGGTGTATGAAAAACGGAAGGCGCTGGAATTCTGTGAGTGGGCTGAGGCAAACCTCAAGTTCGAAAAAAGATACGCGAAAGATGAGTCTCTGGCACATCTTAAGGTATTGGATATCGGCCTCTGGCGGCTGGGGCACAAGTTTGCCACGTCTCTGTTCGGCGAAGCCGGGGCCGAGTGTGTATCCATCGAACCCCCCGGCGGCGATCCTTTGAGAAAACTGACGCCCTTTGGCCGTGAAGAGTACTATCTGGAAAATCGGGATTCCGGCGAAAAATGCGGTATGGAGTTTGTCGCCGAGACGGTGAACACCCACTGCGTCACCCTGGATGTGGAGACCGCAGAGGGCCAGGAAATCTTCAAGAGAATGGCGTCCACTGTCGATGTGTTGATCGACGGGATGCCCCCAGGATATATGGATAACCTGGGCATCGGCTACCGGCAACTCAAGGACGCCAACCCCAAGATGGTCTATGTCTGGGTGGGTGTTAACGGTCAATGGGGCCCCTGGAAGGACAAGCAGTCCAAGTTCGGCCAGTGGGAATTAGCGCCCTTTGGCAGCTGTGCCAATGCATGGGTGCACAACACCGGTTTGGCCCAGGACCTGCTGCCCAGAGGCAAGGGCGGCGATCCGACCCGTTCGGGGATCTGGCTGGAAGATTATGTGGCCGGCGGTCAGGGATTTCTTAATGCCGTTGCAGCCCTTTACTGGCGTGACGAACTCGGCAACACCGGACAGATGATCGAGGTGACCGGCTCTGAAACGCTGTTGGACATGCTTGACTTTGATATTACCTGGTACGGGTTCAATGCCAGCATCAAGGGCCGATCCGGCGGCTGGGATCCAAACCTGAACCAGTATGCCTGGAACCCCTGCAAGGACGGGTACATGATGATCGGCGGGCAGACCGACAAGCTGTGGTACAACATCGGCTTTTGCCTTGAGCGCGATTACAGCCAGTTCGGCCGGCTGATCCACGAAGATCCCTTCCTCAAGGAGGTGGGGGCCAGGAACGCCCTGCACGCCCTGATCAAGGTTTATTCTGTGACCACCCGCTGGCTCAGAGACCAATGCAGGGTTGAAGCTGAAGCAAAGCTGCTCGAGTACCAGCTTGCAGCAGGGCCGGTCATGTTTATTGATGAGGTTGCTGAATTCCCGCATTTCAAGTACCGCCCCTGGATGTATGTCCATGAGACCGACTACGGCCCGCTGCTGATCGCATCGAGCCCGTCCTCCTATCAGGTCTATGCACCCTTCAGGTGCAAATGGATGGGCAGGGACCTTGGGTATGACAACTATGAAATTTACATGAAATGGTGTGGGATTGACCAGAACCAAGTCAATGATTTCAAACAAAAGGGGGTGATGTAAAATGGCAAAAGACCCAAGAGTAACACGCATAGAAGACCTGCCAGGCCCCAAGAGTCAAGGCGAGATGGAAGAGATGAAGATGCCCTACGAAGAGTACTGCAAGGGTATTTTTGACGTGGGCAACGAGCACGCCAAGCCCGAGGCGCTCAAAGGCCTCAAGTGGCTGAGCTGCACCATGTACATCTTCACGCCTCATTCTGTGGCCAACCTGGCCGAACATGGCGCTCGGGTGGTCAAGATCGAGATGCCCAGGATGGGGGATGCCATGCGGCATACCTCTCCGTTTAACGAGTGCTATCTGTATCCGCTCCACGACACGCGCCCCATGACCGGAACCGGTCTCGGGTTCACCAACGCCAACCCCAACAAGTACTTTCTGACCATGGATTACCATATCCCGGAGATGGTGGAGGTCTTTTACGGGCTGGTGAAAAAGTTCGACGGGCTCACCGAGCTGTACCGGCCGGGAACCTTAGACAAGTGGAAAATGAGCTACCGGTACCTGTCTGAAATCAACCCCCGGTTCATCTATGTCTGGGGCGGCGGTTTCGGCTACGGACCCAAGATTTTCGGCGGTTCCTACGACATCCTGGGCCAGGCCCACGCCGGATTAGCTTCCATAACCGGTATGCACGAGTACATGGGCGGGCATGCCACCAAGCAGACCAACTGGGTCATTGACTGGCAATCCGGCAATCTGATCTCCTGTT
>JAFDBA010000022.1 GCA_019313505.1 Deltaproteobacteria bacterium | reverse complement strand
TATAGAGTATTCCTTTTTTGACAAGAGAATCCAGGGATGCTTTTATGGAAGATGAAGGACCTATACCATAAGTAAGTTGAAAATCCTTTGAAAAAGGTTTGGGATCATGGTCGGTGAACAATTCCACAGAATTTAAACGGGTTTTCCATGTTGATCCACCATTTGCGTTATTAACGATTCGTCAATTACGGTTCGGTATTAACGTATACCATAATATATTAATATGTTAATATAATCTTCTATAACCGGAGCGACACGCGGCGCAAGCGCCTGCGCTGCGCGAGCGACCCCTTTAATCATCAATCAACAATCATAAATCATCAATCCAATAGCGAAGCGCTCCTCAAACCTAATGCTGCCGTTCCGAAGGATTCCGGGTTAGAGGTTCATTACCGACCGTTCGGCGGCGGTCAGGGCGCCTTCGAGATAACCGCCGTGTTGGTCGGCGGTTTCCGTGCCGGCAAAATGGATGGTACCGTCCCAAATGGAGGTTTGACCTGCCGGAGGGTGATAGAGGGGGTGTTGGTACATGGGCGGCTGGTCGAACTGGGTGGCGGTAAATCGTTCGCGAGCCCAATCCTGGTAGAAGAAGGCCGTCGGCTGCGCCGCCGGTTTGCCATAGATGATTTCAAGTTGGGAGAGAATCGCCTCGGTGAGGAGTTGTTGATGATTGCGTTGCACCGCCGGAATGCCGACAAAGCCGGTTAGTCCGTAGGGGCCCTGGCCGTTGTTGGATCCGTCATGGATCTCGCCCAGCGGACCGCGTTCGCTGAAACCATAGCCCGATAGGCCCGTTTGTCGCCAGAAAGGTTCTTCGTAAAGGGCACAGAATTTTGCCTGACCCGCCATCCACGTACCCATTTTCAGCATCGCCTGGGTCAAATTATGAGACAGGTCGGGGGTAAAGAGAATGGTGGCGGCGGCAAGGCGCGGCGGCAGGGCGAGGATTACCTTGCTGGTACTGAACCGGGTCCAGGGCTCTTTCTCCAGTTCGCCGACGCTGACCAGAGCGCCGGCGGACTTTTTTTCGATGTTACAAACCGGGTGATTGAGCCTGATGGCGTTTTCAGGAATATGCTCACAGAGTTTTGTGATCAGTGCCGTCATGCCCCCGGAAAGCCGCCAATTGGGAATTTGATAACGGCCCATACCCTCTTCAAACTGGCGATACCCCTTGAGGCCCATGGCTTGAATAAGGTGCGCCATTTTCGGGTTAATCTCGGGCCAGTACCAGGAGGGACCGAGATCGGAGAAAAGCCCTTGATGTTCACGGCTTAAAATCCTGCCGCCGATACGCTCACGGGCTTCGAGAACCACAAAAGATTTATTTCTTTGGGACAGCAGGTAGGCGGCATAGATACCGCTGAGGCCGCCTCCGATAATTATGGTATCAACGGTTTCCGTGGGCATGGTAATGTTGCATTAGGATCTTTGTCATTAGATATTTTCCTTCCCTCGATACCTCTTAAGATAATATGACGAATGGCACCGGGAGCATTAATACGGGCGTTATGTGGTAAAACAGGCTCTTATCATATATCAGATAAAATAGAAATTTATAATTTAACCCATTTTCCGCTTTGGAACTTGGATCTTTCTTTTTTCGAGATCTTTCTGCTGACGATAAAAAATTGCAATATGACCAATCATCCCCACCAACTCGGATGCGGTTTCTTTTTCAATGAGGCCGGCCATCTCTTTTTTCTGGCTTTTTTCCTTGAAATCAATAAATTTTACCTTAACAAGCTCATGTTTTTCCAACGATTCATCAACAGCCTGTGTTACCGTAGAGGAGAGTCCCTTCTGGCCGACAAAAACCAGTGGTTTCATGCCGTGGGCAAGACCCTTCAGATATTTCTTCTGATAACCTTTTAGTTTTTCCATAAATACCTCCGCTTTTGGATCTTATAACTCACGTTTCCCCTGATCTCCCCGCGATTATCAATTGCCCCGGACTAGGGAATTTATTCTATTGCTTTCATGTAGGCTTCTTCTGAAAATCCATGGAATCTCATGCCAGGATGGCACAGGCCACTCAGAGGTTCCGGATGACAAATCAAAGTGGAAAGTGAATTCAACAGGTTTTTCAAAACTATATGGCAGCGGCAACCGCTTCCTGGGCAAAATCGATAAATCCCTGGGGAAAGGTTCCAAGATAAAGAATGATCACGATGAAAAAGATTCCGAGAAGGTATGTGGAAAACCTCAGGCTGATTTTCGGCATTGGGGATTCTATGCTGGTATACGCCGCCCTGACCATCTTCAAATAGTAAAAGACGGCGATACCGGTGTTGATGACCGCCAGAATGACCAGTGCATACATGTCATTTTTAATTGCAGCGGTAAACAGGAAAAGCTTTCCGGTAAACCCTACGGTGGGAGGGATACCGGCCATGCCGAAGGCACCAACAGCCAGGGTGAAAGCCAGCAGCGGCGAACGTTTATATAGCCCCTTAAGGTCATCAAAACTGATATTTTCCCCTTTGGGAGCCAAGTTGTAAATTACGAAAAAACAGGCCAGATTCATCAGAAGATAACCGGTGATATAGTAAATGCCGGAGGTAAACCCGAGTTCACTGGCACAAAGAAGACCGACCATGACATAGCCGGCATGGGCGATGCTGGAGTATGCCAGAAGACGCTTGATATCATCCTGAACCAGTGCCGCAAGATTTCCAAAGCTCATGGAGAGCACGGCAAGGATGGCCAGGACCCAGGTAAACTGGCCGGAATCCACGCCGGCCAAAAAGATCAGCCGGATCAACAGGACAACGGCTCCCACCTTGGGAAGGGTAGCTATAAAAGCTGACGTCTCGTTGGCTGCTCCCTCGTACACATCCGGGGCCCAGAAGTGCATTGGGAAAAGAGCCAGCTTGTAAAAAAAGCCGCAAAGCAGCATAACCAGACCAATCAGTATGAGGGGCTTTTGCGAGATCATGCCGGGGATGATTTTTACCAGATCGGCAAGATAGGTGGTGTGGGTCAAGCCAAAGATGTAGCTCATACCATAAAGGGTTATACCCGATGCTGCCGCACCGAAAAGGACGTACTTGATTCCTGCTTCCATGGGTTTCCGATACGCCCCATGTTTCCGGAAAGGAATGATGATAAAGAGGGCAAAAGAAGCGATTTCAAGGGAGAGTATTATTGTAATAAGTTCCACAGCACTACTCATGCATATTAGACCGAAAGTGCTCAGTGTAAGAAAAAGGTAATACTCCGGTTTAAGTGTTTTGTCGATACCTGAGAGGTCTTCTCCCAGATAAATTACGATAAAAAGCCCAAATGTAATAATGACCTTGAATAGCTGTGAAAAAGCATCAATACGGTAAGCGTCAAAGAAAAGGGAGCCTTCCTGTCCATAAGTATATACGGATGCCACTACAGCCAGCGCGGACAAAACAAGGCCCATCCATTGCAGTCGGGGCTGATTTAGTTTTGTCAATGAGACGAAAAAAAAGACCAGAATCATGAATGTTAATGCAAGTTCAGGTAGAAACAGTATCATATGTATAAATCCATTAGAACATCATCATAATAATTCGTTATTGTATAATAATTTTACAAAAACTCCCTTTTACGAGTTCATCAATACTTAAACGCAATCAGGTTTTTAACGGTCTCGCCCAGTCCGTTCAAATGTGCATGATGCCCGGCTGGAGACGCATGCATACCCGACTCCACTTGCTTGAGCAGGTGGGCGGTGCTGGTATCCATAATGTTCAGTAAGGGGGTAGGATGAAATCCGATCCAGAACACAAAAATAGTTAGAAACGTCAGGGTTGCCGTTTCCCGTAAATTCAGGTCAAAAAGTTGTGATCGATCCCCAGGGTGACTGTGCCCGTCCGAATCTGCCCAGACCATCTTCTGAACCAGCCGGAGCATATAGGCCGCTGCCAGGATTGCTCCCACCACGGCAAAACCGCCCACAACTTTGTATTTGCTAAAGCAGGCAATAAGAACGAGCAATTCTCCAACAAAGCTGTTTGTTCCAGGAAATGCCAGGGAGGACAGGGAAAAGATCACCAAAAAGCTCACATATATGGGCATCACTATACCCAGTGCGGAATTGTCTGAAATCTCTCTGCTGTGGGTCCGCTCATAGATCATCCCCACAAGGATAAACAGGGCTCCCGTGGTGATGCCGTGGTTTATCATCTGTAAAATAGCGCCTTTGATTCCCACATCGTTTAGAAGAAAAATTCCCAGGGTGACAAAACCCATATGGCCCACACTGGAGTAAGCAATAAGCTTCTTTATATCACTCTGACCCAGTGCAAGATAACCACCGAAAATAATGGACATTATGGAGATTACAATCAAATAGGGCATGCAGTAAACCGTTGCCGCGGGTGCTATGGGAAGACAGAACCGCAAAAAACCGTAACCGCCCATTTTAAGCAGAATACTTGCCAGAATAACGCTTCCTGCCGTAGGCGCCTCCACATGAGCTGCGGGGAGCCAGGTATGGAAAGGAAACATAGGGACCTTTATTGCAAAAGCCAGTGCAAACGCCAAAAAGATCCACATCTGGTAACTAAAACTATAATGGTGTGTCATTAACTCCGGTATAAAGAAGGTGCCGGTAGTTACGTAAAGAGCTATTATGGCGACAAAAAGAAATATGCTTCCAATCAGGGTGTATAGAAAAAATTTAATAGATGCATAGTCTTTGCGCGGTCCGCCCCATACGGCAATAATCAGGTACATGGGAACCAGCATGGCTTCCCAAAAAATGAAAAAAAGAACCATGTTGAGACTGATAAAAACGCCGATCATGGATGCTTCAATAAAAAGTAAAACGAATATGAACTCTCTGAATCGCTCCTTTATATAACTCCATGAGCAAAGAATGCATAATGGCATGACCAGAGTGGTAAGAAGCACTAAAAGAACGCTGATTCCGTCCACACCAAGAACATAGCTGATATCTACAAATGGAATCCAGTCGTTAAACTCGGCGAATTGATATTTGGCCGTTGTCAGGTCAAAGGAAAAAAACAGGGGCAATGAAAGCACCGTGGTTAACACAGTCACCAGCAATCCCCAAATTTTCAGGTTCTGGTCCCCCCGTATCCCAAGGGTTATAAATGCCCCGAACAACGGAACAGCCATCAAAACTGTCAAAATAGGATACCATAATGTGTTATAGATCAGATATTGTTCCATACACGAGCTGTCCTCGATCTATGAAAATTCAGGTCTTATACCAACAAAACCAGTATCAATACGATAAATGTTATGGCAATAGCCGCGCCGATATAATGCTGTATCTTTCCTGTCATGAGTGTCCTGAGCTGGTCGCCAGCCTTAACTACCCCCCGTGCAGAGCCGTCGATCACCCAGTCGATCCCTTCCCAGTCAAACCAGGATAAGGCTTTTGCAAAGGCCAACGTAAACCTGAACCCCACGGTCCGGTAAACTTCGTTCGTCCAGTTATTGGCTGCATTAACCGGTCTGGAAGCAATCCACATAAAGACTCTGGCGCCCTTACGGTAGAACCAGTCAATGTCCAGGTTCATTTTGGGCATCGGTTTGAGTTTCTTAACCATAATGAAAAAACCGAGGCCGGTAAATCCCATAAGTTGCAGAGTCTCCGAAATATGGTAAGCGGTATAGGGATGATAATGAACCGGAAAAGGAAGCATTTTGTAAAGATAATCGGGATAGATTCCCATAAAAATGCACATAAAAGCGGCAATGGCCATTCCCAGGTTCATATTCCACGGTGCATCTTTAGCCTGGACACCGGAATCTTTCCCGAACCAGATAAAATACGGGAGTTTGATTCCCACGGAGAGGAAAGTTCCTACGGAAGCCATGGTCATCATGAGCATCAGAATGTTTCGGTGACTTTCCCCCGCGGCGGCAATAATCATGGATTTACTGATGAAACCGCTGGTAAGGGGGAACCCCGAGATAGATATTCCTCCAATAACGGTGAAGATCATGGCTAAGGGCATCCGTTTATATAACCCGCCCAGTTCATTGAGCTTGGATTTTCCCGTCATCTCCAACACCGCACCGGCACCCATAAAGAGCAGTGCTTTGTAAATGATGTGGGCATAAGCATGTGCACAGGCTCCGTTAATGGACATTGCTGTTCCGATTCCCACCCCGCAAACCATGTATCCCACCTGGGATACAATATGATAGGCAAGTATGCGTCTTGCATCGTTTTCCACCACAGCGTATCCCACACCGTAAAGGGTCATGATCGCTCCCAGTATGGCTAGTGCCTCAAACCCAGGAAAAGCCCTGGCCAGAACATAAACCGCTGTTTTTGTCGTAAAAGCGCACATGAACACCGCACCGGTTACTGACGCTTCGGGATACGCATCCGGAAGCCATGCATGGATAGGAGGAACAGCGGCATTTAGCATGAAGCCGATCATAATCAGATAATCGGCTACAGAGGCCCCTTCCACTGCAATTCGGACAAAACTCAAATCGTGAATATTCTGATACCGCAGAAAAATACCCGCCAGAAGGATCAACCCGCCGGTTATGTGAACCAGCAGGTATCTGTATCCGGCTTGGATCGATCGATTCTTTTTCCGATACCAGATCAGGAAGGTTGATGCTACGGCCATAAGCTCCCAGAAAATGAACAGCGTCACGTAATCGCCGCAAAGGGTTACCCCGAGAGAACCTGCCACATAAAGGAAGGCTGCAATATGCTGGCCGGTCTCCTTTACATGGAGTCCGTAAATACAACCGATAAGGGCCATAATGGTAAAGACGTGGAGAAACACCCGTGTTAACTGGTCCACCTTTCCAAAAACCAGGTCGAACCCCAGATATGAGGCATGGCCAAAACTTTCGGGCAGCCATTGAATCTGAAGACACGCGATAAGGGGAACGGCGATGAGAATAACCTTTGTCAGCCCCATCCTTTTGAAAACGGGCATAAAAAAGGCTCCCACAAGAAACCAGGTGGCCGGATGCATAAAAATTGTACTATTTATCATAATAATCTTCCTCTTTCTCTAACCAGACATGAGAAAGCCCTTTGCAGACGATAATCATGCCCAGACATCCCAGTATCCCAAACCCGGCCCAGAAGCCGATGATGGAATCACCGAAAAAATGTGCATGATGCCGTTTTGCAAAGAAATCGAAAACTACCGTCATAAGCAAAACAACGAAGAACAGCCTTTTCAATACCTGCGATCGTTTATTTAGATAGTTGAGTATTCGTACCATCATCTCCCCAGCATTAGGTTGATTATTTGAATAAAAAGATCCGGATATATGCCAAACAGTACAGAAGCTACCGCTGTTAAAAACAGAGGAATTACCATAAGCATAATAAACGGAGATCCCTCAAGGAAGCCGCCTTGGGAGGTGTCTCCGGGCAGAGGTTTGCCGAAAAACGACGTGAAAAAGACCGGAATAAAATATCCGGCATTAAGCAGGCTACTCACCAGGATTACGGTCAGAAGAATCATATTATGAATATCCAACGTGCCCAGAGCCAGATACCATTTCGTCACAAAACCGCTTACCGGAGGGACCCCGATCATGCTCAGGGAAGCAAGGCCAAATGCAATCATGGTAAAGGGCATGCTCCATCCAATTCCACCCATTTCTGTGATATCTTTTTTTCGTGTGGCTACGAAAATCGATCCGGCACAAAAAAACAGGGTGATTTTGGCGAACGCGTGGTTTGTAATATGGATAAGCCCGCCGGTAATACTGTTTGGAGTCAGCATGGCCACGCCCAGAATTATATAGGAAAGCTGGCTCACCGTAGAGTAAGCCAGTCTCATTTTAAGATTGTTTTGGGTCAGTGCCACCACCGATGCTGTGATTATGGTAAAAGAAGCCAGATACGCGGTAAAAATTCCCAGACCAAGATTGTTGAGCAGGTTCACACCGAAGACCGAGAGCATAACTCTGGCCAAGCAAAAGACGCCCACTTTGACAACCACAACGGCATGAAGAAGAGCGGAGACAGGTGTTGGGGCCACCATGGCTGCAGGGAGCCAGCCGTGTATGGGCATAATCGCCGATTTGGCGAATCCAAGCAGGCAAAGGAGATAGGTGACTTTCACCAGAACTGACGAAGCGCTGCTCGGGAACATGCCGGAAGCCACATTCCCCATTGTAAAATCCAGGGTGCCGCATTGGACATAAACAAGGATCATTGCCGGCAGCAGAAAAGCCTTGGAGGCAAACATCAGGTAGACGATATATT
Source organism: Deltaproteobacteria bacterium (assembly GCA_019313505.1). Lineage (GTDB taxonomy): Bacteria > Desulfobacterota > Desulfobacteria > Desulfobacterales > UBA11574 > S5133MH16. Next base: position 10,942 of record JAFDBA010000022.1, on the reverse strand, counting down.
TTCTTCCCCCGTCATACCCTTCCTTGTCCTGGTGATGAGCTACCAGGGGATATGTAAAAACGGATACGATTTCGTAGAAAAGATAAAGTGTAAACAGATTGGCGGAAAATGCCACTCCCATGGCGCCGCCCACCGCAACCGCATAACAGAAATAGAACCGGGTTTGTGCATGTTCGTCCAGTCCGCGCATATATCCAACGCAGTATAATCCCGCCATAATCCACAGAAAGGAAGAGGTCCCGGCAAATAGTATGCCAAGACCGTCCAGATGAAATTTGACACTGACACCGGGATAAAGGGTGAATAACGTATATTCGTAAGAGCCCCTTGCAAGAATGTGAGGTAACAATTGTACAACGGAAAGGAAGGTAAACAATGCTCCGAATAGGGAAAATGACTCCCTTAAATTGGGTTTTTTCTTCGATCCCATTATGAGAAGCGCCGTAACCATAGGGATCAGTGGTGTCAAAAGGATTTTACTGGTTATAATTGTTTCCATATTTTTTATTTTGCCCTGAAAAACCTGGTCCTTTGGGCCAGGTTTCTTTACTCCATAAAAACACCTAACAGGTCCTAATATCTACCCTTTTTACTGGTCCTACTATCCTCGCAATTCTATAACATCTTCAGGATCGATTGAGTGATACTTACGAAAAACAGCGATGATAAAACTCACAACAATGGCTGCCTCTGCTGCGGCAATACCCATGATGAACAAAGTGATAACCTGACCGGTAGCAGGGTCCGGGACAAGGAAACGGTTGAAAGCCATGAAATTTATTCCGGCGCCGTTTAATATAAGTTCGGTGGAAACCAGCATTCCAATAAAGGTTTTATGCTGGATCAACCCATAGATACCGATGACCAGGAGAAATACAGCCAGAATCAGATAAGTGTAAAGATTGTTGCTGATAAATATCATTCGGATGGTTCCCCCTTGTTTTCCCGGCCCTCTCTGGCAAGGATTATCGCGCCGACAATGGCGATAAAAAGGATCACTGAGATCAATTCGAATGCAAGGCAATACTGGTATAGAAAGTTTTCACCCAGATGCTCCACCGAAAAATCCCCGGCTTCAGCCAACGCCGAAATCCAGTCGGTCTTCAGGAGGCTGATAATGAGAAGGAAAAAAGCTGTGGCCGCTGCCGATACGGCAAGAAATATATTTTTTTTCTCTTTAATATTTTTTTCCGCTATCTCCGTGGGAGTGGATCCCACCATAATACCAAAAATCAAAACGATGCAGACCGCACCCACATAGATGAGAATCTGCATAAGGGTAAGGAACATACTTCCCAGATAGAAATAGATGCCGGCAACCCCCAAAAGAGCTACGGCAAGACCCATGACCGTATGCATGAGAATCCTTGCTCTGATGGTGATAAAGCTTCCGGTGATCACCAGCAGCACGAATGCAAAAAAGAGCCCTTCGGCAATGTACTGGTAAAATGTCATATTATCCTTTCCTCCAGCCGCTTGAGAATATCATAGTGAAACGCTTCCTTAGAAAAGTCAGCAAGATTGTATTCTTTGGAAAATTCAAGCGCCTGGGTTGGGCAGACTTCCACACATGTTCCACAAAGGCTGCATTTTGTGAAATCGAGCGCAAAGAGACCCAATGTTTTTTTCTTTTTACCCTCCACCTTTTTACCCTCGATTTGGATGCACTCGGAAGGACACGATCTTTGACACATTCCACAGGCGATACACCGGAACGTATTTTTCTCCGGGTCCAGGACAAGATCAATATGCCCCCGAAAATTGGGCGTGATATCGATCTCTTCCCTGGGATATTGAACGGTAACTATGGGCTGAAACAATGCCTTCGTTGTCACTACCAGGCCATCAACCAGGCTCTTTCCGCCTATAAAAAGATCCAAAAAATAGCGCTTCATAGTTTAACCACCACCGCTGTTATCAGAATATTCACCAAAGAAAAGGGTACCAGATACTTCCACGCAAAATTCAACAACTGATCGAAACGTACGCGGGGATAGGTCCATCGGATCATAATCATGAAAAACAACAGAAAATAAACCTTTAAGAAAAACCAGACAATGCCCAGATACTCGCCATATGGGAGGGACGGTCCGTGCCAGCCGCCTAAAAAGAGAACCGTTGCCACGGACGCTACGGTGAACATGTTGGTGTATTCACCAAGAAAGAAAAGAGAGAACCCTATGCCACTGTATTCGGTGTGGAACCCTGCGGTGAGTTCGCTTTCGGCCTCCGGAAGGTCGAAAGGAGCACGGTTGGTCTCAGCGATTCCGGAGATAACATAGATAATAAACGCAAGCGGCTGCAACAGAACGAACCAGATTTTCTGCTGTGCTCCTACAATTTCCTTTAGACTGAGGGTATTGGTCATGAGGATTATCGCAAGCATGGAAAGTAAAATCGGAATTTCGTAAGCAATGGACTGGGCCACGGCTCGCATGGCGCCGAACATTGAATACTTGTTATTGGAGCCCCATCCGCCCACCAAAATCGCCATGACATTTACAGATGTCATTGAGACGATGAACAGCAATCCTAAATTGAGGTCCCTTGCCTGGAGTTTTTCACTGAATGGAATCACAAGAAGGGGCAGGATTACCGGTGTGAATGACAGAATCGGCGCAAGCCTGAAAAAGGTACGATCAACGTTGATGGGAATGAGCAACTCTTTGGCTACAAGCTTTACACCGTCAACGACCAACTGTAATATGCCGTGGAACCCTACTTCCATGGGACCGAGTCGTCGCTGCACATGCCCTGCGATCTTTCGCTCAAGATACCCCATCATGATTGCATTGAGAAAAATAAACGAAATGATGATGATCACTGCGATGACCATCCGGATCAATTCAGGCGGTAATGTCGAAATGGTTTCCATAGTTTAAAATTTAAATTATCTTCCTTGCATATATCTTTGTTATCGGTCTATTTCCGGTATAACCAGGTCGAAGCTGCCCATGATTGACACCAGATCGGGAAGAAGAATCCCCCGGCCAAGCTCCTGAAGGCAGCTTAAGTTTGAATAAGACGGAACCCTTATTTTTAAACGGTAAGGAACGCCGGTTCCGTCACCGATCAGGTAGTAGGAAAGTTCTCCCCGGGCAGCTTCAACTGCAAAATTGCAGTCACCGGGAGTGAGCTTGATCTTTTTAGGAACCTTGGACCGGACAGGCCCATCCGGCAGATTGTCAAGTGCCTGTTCGATAATCCTGAGGCTCTGTTCCATCTCGCGCACCCGAACCATGTATCGATCAAGACAGTCGCCTCTTTCTCCCACAGGCACCTCAAAGTCAAATTCGGGATAGACAGAGTAGGGCTCATTTTTACGGATATCATACGCTATCCCTGAACCCCTGAGGTTCGGACCGGTAATGCCGTATCGAATCGCCATGTCAGGCGAAATAATTCCTATGTTCTCTGCGCGCTTAATGAAGATAATATTTTTTGTCACAAGCTTTTCGTAAATAACGTAGCGCTTGCGCAGCCGTTTGATAAAAGCCCGGGTGGCTTCCACAAACTTGTCGTCGATATCCCGGCAAACTCCGCCGAAACGGTAGTAACAATACGTGAGTCTGGAACCGGTTATATCTTCTAGAATATCCAGGATATGTTCCCGGTCGTCAAACCCATAGAGGATAGGCGTGAACGCCCCCAAGTCCAGAAGGTATGCCCCAAGCCACAGTAAATGGCTGGCCACCCGGTTTAATTCGGAAGTGATGACCCTGATATACTCCGCCCTTTTGGGCACCTCGATGCCCGCCTTCTTTTCAATAAGAGAGACATATCCATGATTGTAGGGAAGCGCGCAGACATAATCCATGCGTGCGGTATTGGGCATAAAGCCCTGGCACGGTCTGGACTCGCCTATCTTTTCGTGCATGCGATGGACAAAGCCCAGCACCGGTTGTGGATCGAGAACATACTCTCCGTTCATTTCCAGAACCACCAAAAGGACCCCGTGGGTACTGGGATGCTGCGGCCCCATATTTAAAAAAAATCGGTTATGTTCCTTAATAGTTGATTCACGCATGACTTATAATTACATGTTTATGGGTCGGATAAGGCTGTGGTCTCGGCATCGGAACTTTCCAGAGTTTTGGCCGGCCAGGAAACCGTCTCAAACGACTTTAGTTTTTCCTCTTCTTTTAACAAGGGATGATAATTTCTGTCTTCTTTACAAAGAAGAAGCGGCTCAAGATTGGGATGGCCGCTGAACATTATCCCGTAAAAATCATGGGTTTCCCTTTCATGCCAGTTCGCGCCCTGATAGATATGGCATATGCTGGGAACGGTCATGTCCTCGGACACGGAAACTCGTGCTTTAACGCGACAAAGCCGGTCATATCTTGCGAACTGGTAGACTACCTCCAGTCCGGAAAATTTGACACCCTCCTTTTCCTCGGGCAGGACATGAAATCCTGTTACGAAAACCAGGTAAAATCCTTGCTCATACGCTTTTTGGGCAAACTCGCGAACCGTATTCAATGTCAACGCAACTTCCAGATGATACCCTCGCTGATTAAAGTCGGTCTCCGTGACATCAACCCCAAGATTCAGCACGTTATTTTTGAAATCTTCACATGTCTCGATCATAACTCCAATCCCTTGACTTTCCTCTGGGGAGAATCCGGATGGCGATTCTGGGGTATGGGATGACGGACACCCGTAATCTTTTCCTGAAGCTTCAGGATGCCTTCCAACAGACCTTCCGGCCGGGGGGGACAGCCGGGAACATACACATCCACCGGTATAAGCTTATCAACCCCTTCGATAACATTATAGTTTTCCTTTACACTGAATGGACCTCCGGAAATTGCGCAGTTGCCCAAAGCGATAACCCATTTCGGAGAAGGCATCTGCTCATATAGCGTGAGCAAAACAGGAGCCAGTTTACGGTTAACCGTACCGGCGACGATCATCAGATCGGACTGTCTGGGGGAGGGACGGAAGACCTCTGATCCGTAACGGGAGATGTCGAACCGTGCCATACCGGTTCCCATCATCTCGATGGCGCAGCAGGCGATCCCGAACGTCATGGGCCATAGGGAATTCGCCTGGCACAATTTTAACAGTTTGTCGGTCAGGCCCATGCGCATTAATGGTCCGGCGTCAAGGTTTACACCGCCGTCGGAAACAGCAGTATAGCATTCAGCCTTAACCCGTTCCGTATAGGACTTTAAATCGGGCTTAATTAAAGAACTTTTATTTTCCTCTCCCATGTAAAGACTCCTTTAGCCCATGCATAAATAATCGCCAGGGTTAAGATACCTATAAAGATAAAAATTTCTATCACGCCGCGAGCACCAGAAACCTTGTCAAAATATGTCGCAACCGGGAACAGATATAAAATATCAACATCAAAGGCCAGAAAGATGAGGGCGTAAAGATAATATGAAATGCCGTAACGATAGTCCCAGGCTTTGCCGTAAGTATCCATCCCACATTCATATGTATCTAGTGATTTTTTCAGATGGGTTCTTTTCGGACGTATGAACCAGTTAACAATGAATGGTGCAAATCCCCCGACAAAACCGACGATAAGGAAAAGAAATATATACATATAATCTATAAGAGAAGCTTCGGTCATTTACACCCTCCCGAATAAGCCAACTATAACAGCTAATGGCAATAAAAATGGCCCGTTTCGAGCCATTGAAAAACATTAGAATATTGATAAACCGGATTTTCGTATTATTTAGATTCTAAATTGTCAAGAAATATTTTAGTAACACCGCGATGCGAATCTAATAAAAAATATACCTTCTTTATGAATTCTTCTTTTGATCCGGGAAAAAATATGGTTGAAATAACAATAGAAGGGGTTGTAGAATGTAATTTTGAATCGTGGAAAGGGAAGACATATGTGAAAGTCCTTGAATTTGAACTTCTTACGAAACCGTCTAAATCGGACTTTTTGCGAAGCCATCAAAATTATCAAAAAGGAGATTCATCATGAAAATTGCTGTCGTGGGCGGGGGTACCAGATGCCTCACTTTATTAGAACTTGTAAATAAACACGCTTTTCAAAAATTGAGTACTATTGTGGTGGCTGTAGCTGATATAAAGAATGATGCTCCGGGTTTTGTCAAAGCAAATAAAATAGGTCTGTTCACCACAAATGACTATAATGATTTCTTTGACAGGGATGATATAGACCTCATTGTCGAACTGACCGGTAATAAAGATATATTTATCGACATTTTATCCAAAAAAAAAGATGACATTTGGGTTATTAGCCACCGGATTGCCGTGCTCTTCTGGGATCTTGGTGTTATAAGTGCTCAGCAGGACATAAAAAATAAACTTGAACAAATAAGATTGACGCACCGTGTGTTTAATGTGCTCATAAATGAAATGATTCAGGAAGATATTATGGTAATCGGGTCTGACTATCGAATCCTGAATATAAATGAAACTCTTTTGAAAAAAGTGGGCATGGATCGGGAAGAAGTCCTTGGTCAATACTGCTATCAAGTTACACACAAACAAAATGTACCATGCTCAGGTAAAGATCATAGATGCCCCTTGATACAAACTCTCAAAACCCAAAAACCTTCCAAGGAAACCCATATCCATAAAGACAAGGATAATGAAGATGTTTATTATTCAATTTCAACCTATCCTGTTTTTGAGAAAAATGAGGTGGTCGGCGCCATTGAGGTAGCCAGAGACATTACTCCTGATATCAATGCCAGACAGACTATGATGCAGCAGGATAAACTGGCATCCATCGGCCGCCTGTCTGCCGGTGTGGCCCATGAAATCAATAACCCACTGACCACAATCCTAACTACATCAATGTTGATGCAAGAGGAGGTCGATCATGATGATCCGTCGTACCAAGAACTGGAAATCATTACAAGTGAAGCGCTCCGGTGCCGCAAGATTGTAGCCAGTCTCCTCGAATTTGCCCGACAGACAAAACCGGAAAAACAAATTTGCAACATCAACAAAATTATTACAGCCTGTGTTGTATTAACCAGAAAACAGGCGGCATTTAAAGATTTGAGCATTACGCAAAACCTTGACGAAAATATTCCCCGGACACCTGTCGATAAAGATCAAATACAGCAGGCCCTTATTAACCTTATCCTCAACGCCCTGGATGCAACAGAGAGCGGAGGAAAAATATCGGTTTCTTCAAAATTTATTTCCCCGGATAAAGGGATCGAAATCGCAATAAGCGATGCTGGAAAAGGGATTGACGAAAAAAATAAACTTAAAATTTTCGAACCTTTTTTTACAACCAAGGAAGGAGGAACAGGACTGGGACTTGCGATTACACATGGCATCATTCAACGGCACGACGGCACCATAAATGTTAAAAACAGAAAGGCACAGGGAGCAACTTTCACAATCAGCCTTCCTATCAACAAAGGAAAACAAAATGGCAACAGATGATCCTCTTATCCTAATTGTCGATGACGAACCGGCTATCTGTCGCAATTGTATAAAAATACTATCAAAAATGGATTATGGGGTCAAATATGCTTTCAGCGGATATGATGCCTTAAAGATGATCGGCGAGAATCAGTTTGATGTAGTGATAACCGATTTAAAAATGGCTAACCTCGGGGGTATGGAAGTTCTGCGACAGCTAAAAAAAGCCCACCCTGAAACCATGGTTATTGTGATAACCGGCTACGCCAGCGTTTCATCCGCAGTCGAAGTAATGAAGATGGGAGCCTTTGACTACCTTCCAAAACCGTTTACTCCCCATGAACTGCGGGCCGTTGTCCATCAGGCCCTCGTGGAAAGAGAAATGCTTTTGCAAAATCAGAGGCTTAGGTACAAAATAAAACACCAGAAATCATTCTCTCATCAACTGATCGGAGACAGTCCTAAAATTAAAAAAGTTATTACAATGGTACAAAAAGTGGCGCCTACCGATTCAACGGTTCTTGTTTACGGTGAAAGTGGAACCGGCAAAGAATTGATTTCAAGGGCGATTCACGCAAACAGCGCCAGAAAGGACAAGGTCTTTTTTGCCGTGGATTGTGGAACCTTGTCAGACAAGCTTTTGGAAAGCGAGTTGTTTGGCTATAATAAAGGCGCCTTTACGGGTGCCCATAAAAACAAGGATGGTATTTTCAAACTGGCGCACAATGGTACTGTATTTCTGGATGAAATCAGTAATATTGATCTAAACGTTCAAAGCAAACTTCTTCGGTTCATAGAAAACAGAGAATTTTTACCGTTAGGAAGCACTGCCATTCAGAAAGTAGATGTCCGTTTAATTTTTGCTACCAATCAGGATCTTAAAAAAATGGTAGACCAGGGTTCTTTTAGGGAAGACTTTTATTATCGAATTTTTGTATATCCTATTATGGTCCCTCCACTCAGAAAAAGGAAAATGGATATTTTGCCGATTGCCTATCACTTTCTGAGACAGTTTAACCAGGCTTTAGGTAAAAACATATCTGGATTTGATGACAATATAATTAGCAAATTAACAGAACATGACTGGCCGGGAAACATAAGGCAATTAAGAAATGTTATTGAAAGAGCCGTCATTCTCTGCGAAAAAGATCAAATTACGTTTCAAGAACTCCCTCTATTGGGTGAGATGGATGATACCGGACAATTGATTGACTATATTCCGTCTACGAATGAGGATTTCAAGAGGGTTAAGAAGGAGATCAGACATAAGGCTGTTCTTAAGGTTGAAAAGAATTTTATCATGAATGCTCTAACAAAAAACGACTGGAACGTGACCCGTGCAGCTCAAAAAGTAGGATTGCAAAGAAGTAATTTCCAGGCTTTAATGAAAAAACATAATATCAAACTCCCGCGATATGGCCAGTCAAACCCATAAAATATTGAAAATTAATACACTGTATAGTTTTTTTATACAATAAGTATATTTGCGTGGCATTACCTTTTAACTGTTTTTCCCCGATTTACCTTTATGCTGGGAATATCAGCATCTTTCTCCATACTTGAAAGATTAAAATCAATTCTAATATCATCTAATCATTGTTTTCTTCTTCATCGCCGCAATTAAATATATATTTTTTTTATACTTTTCATGTTTGTGCAAAACTCATCTTGTTATTTAATATGAATAATATCAACTTGTTAAGATCATTGAACTGTTTTGGCATACAACGTGCATATCGTTGAACAAAAGTAAATTTTTCAAAAAAGTGCAAATTTACATTATATTTTTAGATTATTAAATAAATTCATTTAAGGAGGTAATATGGGAACATCAGCAAAAATAATGGTAGTTGATGATGAAAAGCAGATTTGTCAAAATGTGGAAAAGATCCTTTCCAAAAACAATTATGAGGTAATCCACGCCGCCAGCGCCAAAGAGGCCCTGGAAAAAATGGCCACAGATTCATTCTCCCTTCTCATCTCAGATATCGTTATGCCTGAAATGAACGGCCTGGAACTTTTGAAACTGGTTAAAACGGAATGGCCTCTTACAAAAGCTGTAATGATGACCGCCTATGCTTCCACAGATACGGCAGTTAAAGCGATCCGTCTGGGAGCTCTCGATTACCTTACCAAGCCGTTTACCCCGGATGAGTTAAGATCTACGGTTGACCTGGCGCTGTCCGGTAAATTGGCTGAAACCCAGACCACGGAAAAAGAAAAAGAGATTATTGATATTGATATACCCTTTGACCGGGAAGAGGTGGCAAAATATGCTGGTGAAGACTTTGTAGACAAACTTGGTCCTTCGGATATGCCGGTTGTTGAAGCTGCGCCTGAAACCTTGGAAAATTACTGTGCAATGGGGAATATGGTATGCAATATTTTTAAAAAGCTTGGGAATACCTGTAAAGGGGGGACTAAGACAGGGGAATGCCCACAGCTAAAAGCCAAAAAGAAAAAGGCCGCGAAAGCAAAAAGTTTTGATGCTGTAAAATTGATCGGTATCGATCATCCTTTCAACTATGAGGAGGTGGTTTCTGTAACTGGCCCCGAATATGTTCTGCACCTTCAGCATGAAGGGGTTGCATTTATGCCATACGAAGAACTCAAGCAGAGCGTTGCCCGAATGATGGAAAAAGAACCTGAGCGGTCTGCAGTTGTCTTTGAGTTTCCGAAAGAATCAATCTTGACAGACATCCTTGTTATAGACGACGAAGTTGCTGTCAATAATAATATCAGAAAAATACTCGCAAAGAAAAACTTCAATGTCGATCAGGCGTTGAGTAAAAAGGAGGCTATTAAAAAGATCGAAGACAAGGCTTACGCACTTGTCCTTTTAGACTTAAGAATTCCTGAAGTAAAAGGTCTGGAACTTCTCAAGGCTATCAATGACCGGAGACCGGATACCAAGGTCATTATCATTACCGGGTATGCCAGCATTGAGACGGCTATAGAGAGTGCAAGGTTAGGTGCCATCGATTACCTTCCCAAACCGTTTACTCCGGACGAAATCCGCAACGCCACTGAAAAGGCATTTCTTCTTGCTGCCTAAATCCAATCAGAATTTCCCAACCATCTTTATGGTTGGGAAATTCATTAAAATTTACATATGCCCCAATCCCTTTGTTTAGCAATTTCCCCAAAAAATTGTTTATCATAAAAAGTGTCATCTTCAACTCCCCTGATAGCGTCAGGCAGCAAAAATAAAAACTGATAATTATTTTAAATTTTCAGTTCCTTGTTTTGATTGTAGCCTTGTCAAAAGACCTAAAAACAACTTTTCCCTTGACAAATTTCTTTGTGTTGAATAATAGTCCGTGTTTGGTAAGGTTACCTGGATTGCTGCAGAAGTGATGATCCTACAGCTTTTTTCTTTTTCGCGTAATGAAGGAGGTTCATCGTATGATATTTAGTCTGCTTCTTTATATTTCCCTTGCTGTCTTCACCTTCGCCCTAATCTACAAAATTTCCACCTGGTTTTCACGCACAATCGGAATTTCAGCCAAACAGATCCCAACATCAGAGCGGGTGTCTGCGGCTGTTAAAGGGATTCTGGGAACTA
>JAFDBA010000021.1 GCA_019313505.1 Deltaproteobacteria bacterium | reverse complement strand
GCTTTCTCGGCGGCAGCTTTCTCAACGGCAATCTTCTCTGCAGCAGCCTTCTCAACGGCGGCTTTTTTGGCAGCAGCTCTCTCGACAGCGACCTTTTCTGCGGCAGCTTTCTCGGCTACAACCTTTTCGGCTGCGGCTTTTTCAGCAGCGGCCTTCTCGGCAGCAACTTTCTCTGCGGCAGCCTTCTCAGCAACAACCGACTCAGTGGATCTGAGGTTCAGATCTTTCTGGTCGCCAGTATTATCAATTGGCACACGATCACTATACACAGACTGTGTTTCTGTTTTGGCCTGTTCCTTTTGAACCAAATATATTTGTTCACTCTCTTTTTTACTGCTCTGATAATAAAAAAAACCGCCAATGATGAGTACTATCACCAATCCGACAATATATAGGGGGGCCATCCTGACAGGTTGCCGCCCGGGTCTTTGCTCAACCTCCGGTTTTATTTCTTCAACAGGTTTGTGCGTGGTATCCTTACTTTCCTTATCCGGCATCATGGGTTTTGTTGCAGATTTCTCTGAAATCTCAAGGGGTATGGCTTTTATCTCTTTTATATATTCCCCCAGCATTTTAATTTCGTTTATGACGCTGGTTCTTTGATGAAAACTCAGTTCATTGCGGAGCATTTCGAGTCCCTCAATCATTCTCTCCGCATATATCAACCCTTTTTTGATCTGGTCAACTTCGTCCAGGTCAGCATCAATCATGCCGATCAATTTGACAATATGATCCTGAGAGTAACCAATGAGCACACAATGAAAAATCAGCTTTAACCGTGCACGATCATAACTACTGTAAATGCGACGGTTCAATTTAGTGATCCTGGGGGATATAAGCCCTTTTTCTTCGCAAAAACGGATATGACGTTTGCTAACGTCAAATTCTTTGGCAAGTTCAGATATTGCAAAATGTCTTTTTGCATGTTCCATTTTTATCACCAGTCTATTTAAGTTGTATTAACCGAATAACCGAAAATTTTTAAGTGCCTGGTATTTATTTAAATATATCTATCTGGATTGTAATTAAATAAAAATTAGTATAAAACGGATGAGTATAAAACAAATAAGTTTGCATGTCAAAATAAAATAAGCTATACAATTTCCGATCTCGAAACCGTCGAGATCAGTATCCTGTGCAATTTGAAATCTTATTCTTATGAAGTCTATCTATATCATCCTAATAATATTTATCTCTTCTTTTTTCTGGGCATGCGGACCCAGACCCCTGACCCTGCCCGAACCTGTAGAATTTCATCCGGGAGACATTTTTTTTTCGAAGGCTGAAAAAATGTTTCAACGAAAAGACTACGGTAATGCTCTTGAAATTTATGACAAATACCTTGCACGTTTCCCTGATGGATACCAGTCTGCCCGAGCTTTAATGAAGAAAGGATTGATCTATGCAGCATTAGGAAAATATGGTAAATCCCGCACCATATATAACCACCTGATTGCTAAATATCCTTCCAGCCCTGTTGTTTCGGATGCCAGAGTTGAAATTCTTGTAACCTTGTTTAACCAGGGCAAATATAAACAAGTAATCAGCCATGCTGCCCACATACCGGAAAATACTCTTTTCAGGGTTCACATTCTCAGAACACATATTCTCGTCGGTGATTCATATATGGCCATCGGTTCTCCGGCCAAGGCCTTAAATTATTATCTTATGGCATATATAAAAACTGAGAAGCGGGAAAAAGAAAAGATAATTTTAAAGATAGAATCTGCCGCCAGGGAGGTTGATCCGGTAACTATAATTTCTCTTCTAACCTGTTTTAAAGATGGGTTGTCTGTAGAAGATTTCATATACCGGATGGGACTTAGCAAAGCAAAGTGGAAAAAATACGAGGATGCTGTTGGCTTGTTATCAAAGTTCATCAAAAGATTTCCGGAAAATGAAAATATGCAATCGGCAAAAATATTAATCCAAGATATCAATGAAAAATTTACTTTTAAGCATAATGTTTTAGGATGTTTACTCCCTCTAAGCGGCCCTTACAAAAGTTATGGCAACAAGATATTGAAGTGTATTGAAATGGCCTTGGATCAGTTTAATTCCCAAAATAGTCGCTCTTTAATAAAATTGATTGTAAAAGATACAGAATCTGATCCTGAAAAAGCCGTTCTGGCCATAAATGAATTGTCCGAAGAACGGGTTGGGGCTATTCTCGGACCTGTAACGACTTATGAGGCTGCAGCATTGGAAGCCCAGGAAAAAAGGATACCAATAATTATTCTGGGCCAGAAAGAAAATATTGCAAATCTGGGAAACTATGTTTTCAGGAATTTCATTACCCCTGAAATGCAGGTCCAAGCCATAGTATCTTATGCGATCCAAGTTCTTGAAATAAATCGTTTCGCCATTCTTTATCCTGATGACAAATATGGTAGGACCTTCATGGGTCTGTTCCAGGATGAAGTTGAGGCTTATGGAGGAGAAGTTACCAGGGCTGAACCCTATCACCCTGACCAAACAGATTTCGCCGAACCCATAAAAAAACTAGCGAAAACCCAAACCAGACTTCCTGAACAACCCGAAGAAAAAACTGGGAATTCAGGTCCTGAGCCTTCTCTTGATTTCGAGGCCGTCTTTATTCCTGACGGCCCGACTACATCAGGACTCCTAATACCCCAGCTTGCTTTTTACGATATTGTGGGTGTGCATCTTTTCGGAATCAACCTGTGGCATTCCGACCGCCTGATCAAAATGGCGAAACAATTTGTTCAGGGTACTATAATGGCAGATGGTTTTTTCGCCGGAAGTAGTTCGCAAAAAGTAAAGGATTTTGTGGAAAGGTTTGAAGAAACTTTCGATGAAAAACCCGGATTTATTGAAGCGGTGGCTTATGATACAGCGACGATATTGTTTGACTTGGTTAGCCGAAATGATATTCAATCCAGAAGTGAAATAAAAAATTCAATAATGAACCTTCAAAACTTTCAGGGTGTAACAGGTAAAACTTCTTTTGATAATACCGGTAATGCCCATAAAGAAATTTATCTATTACAAATACAAGGTGATAAATTTATAGAGCTGGAGAATAATTCATGAAAGATAAAAGAGGCCTTTACTATTATCCTTTTCCTCAAAACAAACGGGTTCGCATGTATGTGCGGAAACAAGCTGATATCATTGATTTCCGGCTATGGAATCAAGACGATCCCAAGCTCTGGAAGGAGCACGGATGGGTGCCCTACAACGCCATATTGCAAGCTGCTGATATGCATGAAGGAGGGGATTTTAACCCTAACCAGGCTTATGACATGGAAATTGCGAAAGCGTTGATAAAGGATCAGTCGTGATATCAACTATAATTCCGGTCTTAAATCATCACAACTTATCCAGCAAATCACAAAGCAGTCGAACCCCAAAGCCTGTGCCGCCGGCACCGCAGTATGCAGATTCCTTTTTGGCGTAAGCCGGCCCTGCAATATCGATATGGGCCCAGCGGGTATCTTTAACAAATTCCGAGAGGAACAGCGCAGCAGTGATGGCGCCACCATAACGGGTGCTGCCCACATTATTCAGATCAGCAAAATCGCTTTTAAAAAGTTCTTTATACTCTTCAGTCAACGGCAGACGCCAACAGCGTTCATGGGTCTTCTGGCCGGACAAAATAATATCTTCTGCCAATTTTTCATCAGAAGAAAAAATTCCGGCGATCTTTTCGCCCAGAGCCACAACACAGGCTCCGGTCAGCGTGGCCATGTCAATGAGGGTCTGGGGTTTATATTTTTTAATTCCATAAGAGATGGCATCAATCAATATCAGTCTGCCCTCGGCATCAGTATTCCCTATTTCCACGGTTTTCCCATCATAGGTTTTGATAATGTCTCCCGGACGGGAAGCATTTCCTGACGGCATATTTTCTACAATAGGCAGGATACCAATAACTCTAAATCCAAATTTAAGCTTTGCTGCGGTGATCAATGTGGCGGCAACTGCAGCCGCACCTGACATATCCAACTTCATCTCTTCCATACCTGCCGAAGGCTTCAGGTTGATACCGCCCGAGTCGAATGTTACGCCTTTTCCCACAAGGGCAACTGTTTTTTCAGACCCCTTTGGATTGTGTTCCAGAATTACCATTCTGGGCTTGCTCCAGCTTCCGGCCGCAACTGCCATTATTGCGCCAAATTTTTTCTGTTTCAACTCTTTTTCACCCAACACGGTTATCTTGAGATTCTCTTTTTTTGCCAGCGTCTAATTTCATCAGGCCTGACAAGAAAATTGATTTTTTTAACCGGAGTATGTTTTTTTTTTTTTTTTTATTTATCAAAAATATGATTCCCCAAATAAGCGCCTTCCAGCATTGCCTCAAGCAGAGACGTCATTTCCATATTGATTTTTTTTGCAACAGGAACAGCCATCAAAACATTCGAAAGTTTTTTCTTGATTAATGCCTTCACTGCTTTGCCGGTCGCGGCACGCAACGCCTCTGTATTGACCTTTTCAAGTTTTCCAAGCCCTATAAAAATAACCCTCTCAGCTTTGACCTCCGGCAAGTTGTAAAATATAACTTCATCATCTTTATCTCCTTTGAACTCCCCAATTTTTTTTGCTTTTTTTATAAGAGAAATTATGATTTTGTCGTCAAAAACATTTTTATCCTCACAAACAGGAATAACCAATGATTCCACTTTTTCTTTTTTAAGATCAACCGACTTTAAACGTATCATCTGTGCTTCTCCTTTCCGACAAACCCGGATTTTTTAATGTAAATTATCTGCTCTGATATTATATACTTAAACCTTTCTGTCAATGAGAATATCTATTCAGTCTTTTCCGGCACCGGGGTAACGTATTTGATTTAGGTACAGTGTAGCAACGACGTGTTTCTCTTGGAAACCGACTGACTGTTTGAAGGGTTTTAGCACGCGTTAGCCCTGTTTTCAACACCGGATTAGCTTGACATTATAAACAGTTGTTTATATCTATCAAACATAACTTTTATTTTATAACTTCTTAAGCAAACAAATGGAGGTAAGATATGGCAGGAATCAACAAGGTAATTCTGATCGGCCGTTTGGGTAGCGACCCTGAAGTTCGTTATACACCGGACGGAACTGCCGTTGCCAATTTCAGCATAGCAACGTCTGATGAATGGACGGATAAGGCTACTAATGAAAAGAAAGAGCGCACCGAATGGCATCGCATAGTTGCCTGGCGCAGACTGGGTGAAATATGCGGTGAATACCTTTCAAAGGGGAAGCAGGTCTACATTGAAGGCAAACTACAGACCAGTTCGTGGGAAAAAGATGGTGTTACCCGATACACTACAGAAATTGTTGCATCCGATGTGCAGTTTCTCGGGTCCAGGAATACCGCCGATACATACAGACCGCCGGGACCTGCAGAAACTCCGGCATCTTCGGCCCCGTCAATTCCGGACAAACAGGATGACGATATCCCTTTTTAATCCTTAAACGCTGATTTCTTAAGTTTTCGTGCCTTGCCGGTCGGGCGCCTCAACTCCCAAAATTGTAAATTTATTTTTGCGCGAACCCTTAGTGCATCTTTTCACGCCCGCTTGATTTATTTGTTA
Organism: Deltaproteobacteria bacterium; assembly: GCA_019313505.1. Classification (GTDB taxonomy): domain Bacteria; phylum Desulfobacterota; class Desulfobacteria; order Desulfobacterales; family UBA11574; genus S5133MH16. The sequence goes on along the minus strand of JAFDBA010000021.1, from coordinate 21,744 downwards.
TGCATTAATTTTTTTTTAAGAGCCATACCATATTTTCGCCTAAAATTTTCATAGTATTCATGCCTTCTTCTTCATCTTTAACTTCTTCCTTGTTGAATCCGAATCCCACATTCCAATATATAGATCCGGGTACAATAACTTGATTTATAAAATAGAATCTTATTGTTCTAAGGGTCCCGGAAGTCCACAATAACATACAATAACTGGTGGGTGGTCAGGAAAATACCACTATATGTCGTAATTCTCCTTGAACAATCTTTTTATATCATATAAAGGACAGAAGGGGTTTAGAAAACATCTCAAACTTATTTTTGTCAACCAACCATAGGACAAAGGAAAATTTGCATCAGGCCGAAGATCAATGCGAGGTCGAAGAAACGGTGACCGTTTCTAATGGAGCGGCCAACCGGTTTCGCAATTAGCTAACATATGATAGGTGTTGAAAATCTTTACAAAAGCTTTGGCTCTCAAATTCTTTTTGAAGGCGCCAGCTTCAAGATCAACCCAAAGGAACGGATTGGACTTGTCGGTCTCAACGGGCACGGAAAAACAACCCTTTTTCGAATCATCATCGGAGAAGAGTCTCCAGACATCGGAACCATAAGCATCCCCAAACATTACCGCATAGGTTATGTTCGCCAGAACCTGGATTTTACTAAAGATACAGTTCTCAAAGAGGCTATGACCGGGCTGTCCGCCCAGGAACGGGACCATTACTGGAAGGTAGAAAAAGTTTTAACGGGCCTGGGTTTCAACAAAGACGACATGCAACGCCCCCCCTTTGATTTTTCCGGGGGATTCCAGGTTCGACTGAACCTTGCCAAAGTGCTGGTTTCCGAACCGGATCTATTACTTTTAGACGAACCCACCAACTACCTCGACATAACCTCCATCCGCTGGGTCGAACGCTTTTTGATGAACTGGCCCCGTGAAATAATGCTCATCACCCATAACAGGGGGTTTATGGACAAACTGGTTACCCACACCGTGGGAATATACCGCAAAAAGGTGCGCAAACTCCCCGGAAATACAGAAAAATTTTACGCTCAGATCGCCCTGGAAGAAGAGGTTCATGAAAAAACTCGAGTTAAAGATGAGCGACGCCGCAGAGAAATCGAACAGTTTGTCGCGCGGTTCAGGGCCAAGGCCAGACTTGCCAATCTGGTGCAGTCACGAATTAAAACTCTGGCCAAAACTGGAAAAAAAGAAAAACTGGAAAAGCTCAAGACCCTTGATTTTGCGTTTAGAAGCAGCCCTTTTCTCGGCAAGCACGTCTTGAGCGCAAGGGATTTATCCTTTTCTTATGACTCCCGCAAACCGTTAATAAAGAACTTTAATATTACCATCGGGTCAGGAGATCGTATCTGCGTTGTCGGAAAAAACGGAAAAGGTAAGACCACGCTACTAAAATTACTGGCCGGTGTACTCAGGATGCAAAGGGGCAATATCGTCTTAAATCCCGCTGTCCGGAAGGGTTTTTTTGAACAGACCAATATCCAAAGCCTGGTCCATACCCGAACCGTTGAAGAGGAAATTCTCTATTCGCATGCAGGTGTCGATCGTCAGCAGGCGCGCAATATCTGCGGCGCCATGCTGTTTGAGGGCGATAAGGCCTTAAAAAAAATTGACGTACTCTCTGGCGGTGAAAAAAGTAGGGTGCTGATCGGTAAGCTTCTGGTGACGCCGGTAAACCTGCTGCTGCTGGATGAGCCCACCAACCATCTCGATCTGGAATCCTGTGATGCCTTGCTGGCCGCCGTCGACAGTTTTGACGGAACGGTGGTGATGGTAACTCACAACGAAATGTTTTTAAAAACCCTTGCCGAACGTTTGATTATATTTCAAAATGATGAAATTTTTCTATTCGAAGGCGGTTACCAGCGGTTTCTGGAAAAAGGCGGGTGGAAAGATGAAGAAGATGTTCTGATATCCGGTCCCGGGGAGAACAAAAAGGAGAGTACCCGAATAAAGCTGTCTAAAAAAGAGATAAGACGTCGGCGTTCGGAATGTATTACCGAACGTGCCAGGATCCTCAAACCCCTTGAGCAGCGTCTCCACCGGACCGAAAGCCATATTGAAAAACATGAAATAACGCTCGGTGAACTTCATGCTGCCATGCAAAACGCTACACAGGCCGGTGACGGTAACAGGATCGCGGAACTCTCAAAGTCGATTCATCGCTGCAAAGGGGACATCGAAAAACTTTATGATGAATTGGTGAAATATTCCGGTATTTTTGAGGCGCAAAAGGCTATTTTTGAAGAAAAATTTCAAAGACTGGAATCCGATTAAAATGTGGTTCCCACACCGAAGCCGAAATGGAACCTCTGGGACTTCCAGGATGCCTCTAAAGATATATTTAATGCTACCTGGATAAAAGCGAAAAGTTGATATTGCCGTATTTGCCGTGTCATTTGTTCTTAATACAGTATTAGATTAAACATGTCAGGTAAGCTTCTCTGACTTTTTTAAATATGCCTGTCCAGGTAAAAGAATCAATTTTATCCTGAATTGGCGATAAATCAATTTGCGGAAACTTGGATGCAGCATAAATCTGTTGCTGAATTGCATTTTTCAGATTTTCTTCAAATGAATATTCATCTTCCCGGTACGGCTGATCTGTGAAGCGTAAACGTGGTGTCCTGACCAAGGTTATAAAATCTGTATCAGAATTGCCAAGTATTTCCTTAGTTCCCGGAAGATCAGTGGCAACAATTCGGCAACCGCTGGCCAGACCTTCTAAGACGACAAGGGGTAAACCTTCATAAAAAGAAGGCAGTACCAAAATATGAGAGTGTCTCATTATCTTAGCCAAACTCTTTTGGGGAAGTGCGCCGTAGACACGAACCTTTTTCCCCAATTCCTTCGCCAGTATGAGGCAATACTCTTTTTCTTCTCCGCTGCCACTGCCCAAAAGATGTAATTGCCATGCAGGAGAACTGATTGATTGTAAAGCACGCAAAAACCAGGGGACGCCTTTGGCGTTACTCAGCTTTCCTGCGTACACCAATTGCACCGGATCAGGATTTGGTTTTGTATCTAAATAAAACAGACTGTCGTTGTAACCGGCACCGGCAATAATAATTTTTTCAGGAGCCAGATTGTAAAAGCGGATAATTTCATTTTTTTGTGCCTCACTTAAAGCCATTACAACGTCAATTTTCCGGCATCCAAATAAAACTCTTTCTTGAAGGTGAGGACAATTCTGAAATTGTCGCAAATCCGAGCCATGACAGGTAGTTACCATAGGAATATTCGGGAAGAGCCGGCGAGCCATAGAGCTGACAATCCATAGATGGTGGCTGTGAATGATATCTGGTTTAAACTTGTGAACAGCATTTTGAAGTATTTCGGAAAAAGCCTTTTCATACTCGCTAAGATCTTCTTCGGAAAGGTCGCAAAATCTGGTACTTTCATAAGGCATTACATTGCTCATACCGGGGATATGATAGGAAACATCAGCATTATGAAAATTCACAAACATGGATTTGTCTTGCTCAATGCAGTCAGTACCATCACAACAATCCGAACGAACACCCGCAACCAGATAATTGTCATAGCCACAAGCGGTTGCTTCCCGAATCATGGCTTGCACATATATACCACTACCCACTACCGGTTGAATCCGGTCTCTGACTGAGCAAATGAAGAATTTTTAGTTTAGATGTGATATACCAATTCCTGCGTCAGGCTCAAATTTTAATCCTCAAAATACTCAATGTATTCCTGTGGTTAAAATTTTCGCCTTCCTTGTTATTAAACAAAATTGAGCATTTTTCAAAGGTCTCAGATAAGATTACATATTGACACTTTTCGATATGATTTCTATCATTTATATAAAACCATGTCAATATGGACGAAAACCAAAAATTATAGGATAATGATATGAAAAAACTACTCATCTGCTTTGCAGCCGGATGTCTGGGGGCCTTGGCGAACAGCCTGGCCGTGTGGGCATTTGGTGAATACGGAATCACGAAACATTTTGGGGTGGCCATTGCGCCGGCCCTGAAACTTTCCTGGTTATACCCGAGGATCGTGTGGGGAGGGCTCTGGGGGTTGGTGTTCGTACTGCCCTTTATGAATACCAAGCTCATCACAAAAGGCGCGATAATCAGTATTTTCCCCACCTTTGTCCAACTATTGGTGGTGTTTCCGCTAAAAGCCGACAAAGGTTATTTTGGAATGGATCTCGGTATGTACACGCCGGTGTTTGTTGTCTTTTTTAACCTGGTGTGGGGAATAGTAGCGTCGCTGGCAATTAGATCGGCTAGATAAAATCAGTCTTTATCATCCTCAACTTAAGATTCAGACAGCACCTTTTTTAGACACTGTGCATGGTTCTCTTCTTCTTGAATGACGGCATGCAATTGTTCCAGGGTCTTTTGATCCTCAATCAGGGGCTGGAGCATTTTGTAAAACAGCACCGTATCATTTTCAAATTCCATGACCAGGTTAATCAGGTCTTGAATATGGTCCATGGTGGAAAAATCCGCATCTTCCAGCGCAAAGCTCTGGCTTCCCACAGCATTCTGCAATAAATCCCGGCCGAATTTCGCCTCTTCGGGATGTTCTCCGGTGTCTGCGATATTGTCTTTTAGTGCTTTAAACCATTCCATGTGCTTGACTTCTTCATCAGCCAGCCATTGCAGGAGGGAGCACAGTGAAGGATCTTCAATTTTTCCCGCTGCACGCCTATAGACACGTTCGCCATTTTGTTCGATCTGTACAGCAATATCGATAATATCTTTTAAAGAAAACATCTTTTTCCCATAATACCGACTGGACTGGTTATCCTTTCAGAGAAATGGAAAGAGGAATGGTGTGGAGGTTGTTTGAGACTTCCTGGGTAGACCCAAGGTGCCAGTCTGCGCACCGGCGGCCCCTGCCGTCAAGGAGCGCTTCGATGTTTTGAACCAATCCCTTGATGTTGATAATCGGATGACGGGTAAAGACTTCGGGCAGGCCATAGGTAAGACTGCAGGTGATACATTTCCCGGCTCGTTGGGTCAGACGCAGCATAAATTCCAGCCGTTTTTCCCGAAAGCCTATGAATTCGAGACTAATGTCGTAAGCACCTTCTTCTGCATCTCCGTAAAGGGCCTCAAAAAATTGGTCCGATCGCTCTTCCGAAAATAGCTGTTTCAAAACATCGGGTGTAAAAAGCTTGTCAAAACCCTTGGTTCCCAACACTTACAATACCTCGCTGAATGTTAATCATTACCATACCATACTTTTTCTTGAAATAGTCTGTCAATACCTTTTGAATAGCTACCCCTGAGGCCTGCATGATTCTCTGTGTACGCTTCACCTATTTTGTTCACAGCAACTATCTTCTGTTCCGCCCACGGATTTCACCTTACTGATGATGCGGTTGGAACCGTGCTCCCTGTAATCGAATTTAACGGACACATATATCCTGCCGCAGTCTTTTTTCAGTTCTTTGAAACAGCGGGTAACCACTTCCATAAGCTCCTCCCACTCCCCTTCTATGGTCGTGCCCATGGGGCCGATCTTATATTGGAGTCCGCTGTGTCTGATAATCGTCACAACCCTGGCCACATACGGACTCACACTTTCGCCCTTGTCCAACGGAAAGATGGAAAAATCAATGAGTGTGCTCATATGATCCTCTCGTTTATGAATGTTGGCTGCTTTCGGAAATAAATATTTGCCGGTTCATTGACAATATTACCAGTTTAACTCTTTGTTATCATAAAAGAATATAGAACAAAACACAAAAACCATATCGATTTTATCCGATATTGGGCATCAGGGTCCATTTGATTACCCAGGACCAAGTGTACGGACCTTTGTCCAGGCATACGATGCCGCTGTTCTGGAATTTAAATACCGGCTTTTCGATGGATCCTGTAATCAGATAGGCGGTCAGCCGCTCCATGAACGGCAGATGTCCCACCAACATAATGTCTTCTGTGGGATCGATGGTATTGGCAAAAGCGGTCACATCGTCCAAAGGATTCATTCCGCTTTGCTCATGAATCCCGCCTGACGGCTTGAGTGCCGCCTCGAAAATATCAGCGGTTTGCCGGGCCCTGGTTTTGCCACTGTGACTTATACCATCCACACGAACTTTATATCCTTTGGCAACCTGTGCGATACGCTCAGTTTCAGCAATCCCTTCTTCGGAAAGACCCTTTTGGGGGTCTTTGTCCCTGGGCAGACTCTTACCGTGTTGAACAAGAAAAAGCGCCATGATACTATCCCTCCATCACTAAAAACCAAAGTTTAGACTTCGTTAAATGTTCAAACTGTTGAGAAAATATCGGTGTCACCCATTTCGCTATGCTTAATCGTAACTTGCACGGGTAACTTCATCACTCATGGTCGGCGCGACAAGTGGCTTCCATGCTGAGTTCTCCCATGTCCCAAGATGAGTATGCATATCAAGATACTTTTTCGGTATAGGGTGCGTGCCTACAACGACCTTGACCTCATAGCGTTTTTCAAGAAAGGCTATGAATGTATCTATATAGGGGCAGGGGGGATAACCAACCACCAGGCCTGTAGCTAAATGAATAACCTCTGCGCCATTCTTCACCATCTCTTCGCCCGCATATTCTATGTTGCCCCCAGGACAACCATCGCACGTTGTAAAACCAACCAACTCAACTTCGGTGTCAGTGTATATACTGAAAGCCCCTTCCTTGTTCCTCATCGCTCGGAAACACTTCCCGCCCGCACAACGGCGATAGCGATCGCAGATAACTATTCCAATTTTTGTCTTTGAATTCATTTCAACTCCTTTAAATTCTTAATTTATCAATTTTCACGGCATTCGACCGAGTCATAGGGTTGGCTAACGAAGAAGTCACCAGCAGGAAGGGAACGAAGATATTGCAAAAAGCAAAAAAGGCTATTAAACAAAAAAAATGGTAAATGATAGAGTGCTCCGTCTCTTTCTGTTTGGTACACTGACAGGTTCGAATCCAATTCAGGCGGATGCTCTCTGTAATCTTTCAGCAATCCAAATTTTGATAATTGATTGCCGGGGCACTCCAAGACGCTTTGCTTCCTTATCCAAACGATGGATCATCCATACCGGAAAATCCACATTAACTCTTTTTTGCTCTTGTCCAGGTCTTTTAGCCTTTGACAAATCTAAGAACTCGGTAATATTTTCTTTATTATCAAATTTTTTATCTAAATCTTTAGCTTTCATAAATTTCTACCTCCTCCATACGGGCACAGCGAACGGAAATAATTCTAATTTTATCATTACGATAAGTTACAATAGCAGACCAAGACTTTTGGTTGATTTGACCAATTACAATAAACCTTGGTTCATCTATAGTTTTTGCTGGGATTACAATTCGGTCGAAATCATCCCATAATGCTTGAGCTTCAAAAAAATCAATCCCGTGCTTTTTTTTGTTACTTTTGCTTTTTCGGGTATCAAATTCAAATTCCATAACAATATATTTAATATACCAATATTATACCAATTGTCAACCAAATAAATATATGATTTCGAACGTTTAAAATAAGCGGGCGCACGCTTTTTGCGATCCGCTAAATGCTTTGGTTGGCACTAAGTTGCTGGTTCCTTTGGGATCTGAGCACCATGCCACACTGCAACAATCCAAACAACATCGACTTTGATTTTATAAAAAAACCGGTATGGCGATATAATCACCTCTCGGTAGGGAAGTTCTGGAAATTCCGGTATGATTCTTCCGGATTCGGGAAAGTCCTCAAGTCTTCGTAAAATTTTTTCAGTTCGATTCCGAAAATTGACAGCCGCCGAAGGTTTATCCCTACGGATATATGATAACGCAGAAAGAAATTGAGTCCGAGCAGAAGGGGTAAATTGAACCTTCACGAGAAATCCTTGGCCAAAAGAGCGTCGGCTTCGGATAGGACAGTATCCAGATCATATCCATCACCTATTTCTATTTCCCTATCTCCCTTGGCCAAAAGAAGTAGGAGTTCTTTTTCGTGTTCAGATTTCTCATAGGCATCGACACCGATCAGTACCGCTGTTGCCCGCCCTCTTTGGGTAATAATCAAAGGCTCTTTACTGTTTCGCAATTGTTTCAAAAGCTTGGCAGCATCCTGCCTCAAATCGCTCACCGGAATGATATTTGATAGCTTGCCCATATCGCACCTCCTATTGTACCTCTGGATGTACCACCAACGACTCTATAAAGCAAGTTTTTTTGTAAATACGATGGCATGATATGAATACGCCAACGTAGAAGTCACCTGCCGGAAAAGCTATGCTGAAGCTGGCAGATGCAAAGTTTTACGAAAATAAAGTAACAGCGAAAAATGCCACGGCTTTTCCGGTCAGGTGAACTGATTTGTCCGAGGCGGTTGCTTATGATGTGCAGCATATAGATCTAAAAGCCGGCGGATCATTTTCTGATACTGTGTATTATGTTTTTTTGCTTCATTTTTAAAAAAATCAACACTATCTTTGCTGAGGGTGATAGTAATTTTTACATTTTCCTTTTTAAATAACAAGTCTTCAGGAGGAGGCAAAAAATCATCCACTATACGCAGTTTCCCCAATGGTTCATCCGTGTATTTAATTTTGGTTTTCATATATTTTCCTCCCCTTGCGCCAGTATCCTGCACCGATAATGCGTATAACACTGCCACGATATGTGAAACGAACTGTTATGATTCCATTTCCGACTTTGCCGAAACAGTAATATCGTTTTTCCTTTTGGCTGTGATCTAAATCCTCGGCAATAATACGATCAGGATCAGTAAAGGCATATTGGGCAAATTCAAATGAAACTCCATGTTTCTCCTGATTTTGGATGTCTTTTTTAACTTCCCACCCAAATCTTACCTTTCTCATAATTTAACAATATCAAACGGAAGGGATAAAAGCAATATAAATATACATATAATAATATGGTTGATTTTAGGGCATTTGAGCACCGAACAGTGCAAATAGATGTAAAATTTTCCATGATATAGGACTGTATATCTGGAAAATATTTCCATGTATTCGAATATTAGGCTTAACAGTTGGAAATGTTTCACTTTTTCAATTTAAAGATATAATACAGTGAAGATATGGAAAGCAAGGTAAAATTTAAACCCAATTCAAAATATCGTTTAATGGATCAGGTTTGTGAAGTTTTACGATATTACCATTATGCATACAGGACCAAGCGGTCTTAATGCACAAAAATGATTTAAAAGAGGGTTTCGGGAAGGTTTATATACCGGAAGCTTTGGCCCGGAAATATAGACAGGCTCCAAAAGAAACCGCCTGGCAGTATGTGTTTCCGGTCAAAAGTCCCCTGGACTTGTTATAAGGGATTTCATTTGCTGTGTAAGTGTTCAAAAATAGACAACCGGTTGCGCCTGTCTATACTCCAGTGCTTGACCGCTTCGGAAAGGCGATTTATAGTTAATGCGGTTATGCAGGGAAGACTTTTTTTAAGAATCTTTACTTTCTTCGATCTTGTCAGGCTCTTTGTTTTCAGATTCTGAGGTGGCGCCTCTGAAATTTCTTATGGCTTTACCCATACCCGCCCCTATTTCCGGAAGCTTGCCGGCACCAAAAATAATCAGGATAATAACGAGTATTATAATAAGTTCCGGCATTCCAATTCCAAACATACAATCCTCCTATTTATTAGTACCTTGGTTGTAACTTTTGTGCATTCTATAGCAAAATATTTGCATCGTTACAATTTTTCTAAAAAATAATTAAAAATATTCGATTGAAGATTTAATGAATTCTGTCAATATTCAATCATCATATTGATAAACTCGTAAAAAGTTCGATGCCTATTTGGGTTCCGTATTGTCCGGAACAGGTTTAGTCTCTCTTAGTTCCTCCAAAAGCTGTCTAAACTCTTTTGATTTTAAATAACGATCAATAACACTCTGACAATCTATCCATTTATTCCAAACTTCAATCCACTCCTGATTGTGCCAGTAACATTCAGGATTGCCCTTACCTTGCAGCCGTTCGAGGTAATCGGCATATTCTTCAGAGCAGCTTTCGCAAAATCGGTAGGGAACCTTCAAATCGCCGGACGGGCCTACCTTGCTTTTTTGATCAGGGTTGATCTGCGTGCCACATTTTTCGCATTTAAAAGCGCAGTGGGTGCACTGATAAATTTTCTGAACAGCCAGAATCTTGCGTTTTCTGATTATCTCAGATTTTTTTTCTTTTGTATGCTGCAGTTTGTCGTCAAATTGGATAATTTTAGTCACGGTAAACCTTCTAAAAATATCGGATTAAAAAACCATCTGTTGTAAACTCTATAAATTGTAACAGACATCCGCTTTTCAGTTTTTTATAGTGAATTAGTTACTATAATAACACCGGCAAATTTACGTGTCAATCTATTCTAAAAAGCCACGAATTTTAATCTTTTATTTTTTCCTATTGCTTGTAAAGTGATAATACTCATGATAATCATTTTTTCGGCCAAGCCAATTAATTTGCAAACTGAGTTTTGCAGCTAACAAATGAGTCCGTTGATTAATGATGAAAGGAGCCTGATGTATGGCAACAAACTTTCATGCCAATTGTCTTCCGGTTTTGATCGGAAGCCTTCCTCTGCAGGATCACACGGAAGGGGTTAAGCTGGTTTTCGAGTATACCCCTGAAATTCCTTTATGGGTTCAGCTTCCTGCCTACAAGGAAGAAGGAATGATGGCCCAATTTCAGCCGGGTCTTCCGGGCCTTAAAATGGAAAAGGGTAAATCTTTTATTGATACTTCTGATCCGTCTTTTGATGATGATCTCCTTGCATTTTACGAAGAATATATGGCGGTGAAGGAGGAGGGAAAAGATATTGACGGTTCGAGATTTTCCCTGACAAGGGATACAGCCGGAGGATTTTTTTCGTTTGCAGAGCACCTTCAGGCTCTTTCTGATCGCCCGGTAGCTGTTAAAGGCCAGATAACCGGTCCTATAACGTTTGGCCTTGGTTTGACCGATCAGAACCAAAAGGCCATATTTTATGATGAGCAATTAAAAGATGTTGCCGTTAAACTTTTGGCTCAAAAAGCCCGGTGGCAAGTTAAAAATCTTTCAGGATTTGGATGCCCGGTCATCATTTTTTTCGATGAACCTGCCCTGGCCGGATTTGGCTCATCCGCATTTATAAGCATATCCCATGATGAAGTAGCAAACTGTTTTAAAGAAGTTATTGAGGCTGTACATGATGAAGGAGGCATGGCTGGAATACATGTATGCGCCAATGCCGACTGGTCACTGATTCTGGAATCTACAGCCGATATCATCAGCTTTGATGCCTACACTTTTTTTGACAAACTGATGCTCTATCCGGATCATATTAAGCATTTTATCGATTCAGGCGGCATCTTGGCCTGGGGGATTGTTCCGACATTAAACACGGATGACATTGAAAAAGAGACGACCGATTCACTGGTAGCCAAATGGGAGGAACAGGCCCGGATGATCGAAGGGATCGGTATCGATAAGTCCACAATACTGGCTCAGACGTTAATAACGCCAAGCTGCGGAACAGGTTCCTTAAGCCTTGATCATGCAAAAAAGGTGCTCGTTTTAACAAAACAGGTTTCGGAAATAATAAGAAAAAAGTTTTTATCAATTTAGGGTTCACGAAAAAAAAATTTGAGCACTAAGTAGTTTCCAATTTATAAATGAGGGATTTTTTCGATGAGCAAGGCCGCACAAGGGTTTTCGCCCGAGGCGTACTTTTCGTACGTCGAGGGCGGAAACCCGCGGAGAACGCCGCTCATCGGAAAAATAGCCATTTATGGATGGAAACTAATTACATGTCGGATTTAAAAAACTCTTCCGGCTCTGTCATCGAACCCGGATCTTTGGTATATTCGGTGGGAACTGATCCTTCTTTAAAGCATTCAAAGATGGTCTTTTTAGATTCGGGAATGGGTAAAAGACCGGTTTCGGCATCGATTTTAGAAAAGACGACGCCTTCGGGAACCTGAAAAACTCTAACGGGTTTGCCTGCCAGTATTTTCTGCATAAAACCGAGCCATATGGGGCTTGCAGCCCTGGAACCGGTTTCGGACTTTCCAAGGGAGCTCTCATTATCAAAACCTACCCATGTTCCCGTTGTGAAACGCGGAGTGTATCCTACAAACCATGCATCATTAAGGTTGTTTGTTGTACCGGTTTTGCCTGCCACAGGCCTGTTCAATGCTCTGACCCTGTGGCCGGTCCCGTGCTTGACTACACCCTCAAGAAGGTTGGTCAGGACATAAGCTGTATTTTTTTCGATGACCTTTTCTCTGACAGGATTCGATTCCTCGATCACATTTCCGTCTCTGTCGACAATCCTTGTTATAAAGACAGGACTTAAAAGATAACCAAGATTGTTAAAAACCGAATAAGCCCCGACAAGCTCCAGCAAAGATACACCCGAAGATCCTAAAGCTATTGAAAGATCCCTGTTCAGTTTTGACGTGATTCCAAGTTTTCTGGCATAATCTATAGCGTAATCAATGCCGATAGCTTTTAAAATTTTTATGGTTACAACATTGCGCGATTTTGCAAGTGCATCACGAAAAAGTGTGGGGCCGTAAAATTTTTCCTTGTAGTTTCTGGGTTTCCACGTAAAGCTGTGTTCCGTATCCTGATACACTATCGGAGAATCGATTATCGTGGTTGCAGGGGTATATCCCTTGTCAAGTGCCGCTGCGTAAATGATCGGTTTAAATGCAGAACCAGACTGCCGCCTCGACTGAATAGCCCTGTTGAACTGGCTCTCTCTGAAATCTTTACCTCCCACCATTACCTTTACATTTCCAGTTTCCGACTCGATGCAAAGCAGGGCGGCTTGAACATTTGGAACCTGTTCCAGATCAATCCACCACCGGTCCGTATTAAAAATTTTATTTTTAACTTTAACAAGTACAACATCACCCACGGATAAAACCTCTCCGACATGTTGAACTCTGGCTTCGAAATAGGCAATCTCGGAATCAGGCTTTCTTGCCCAGCGCATATCCTCAATTCTCATTATTCCCAGAGTATTACCTATGCGAACCACTACCGTATCCTTCTTGTTATTTACTTCTATCACAGCACCTTCTGTGATTTTTCCCTCTTCAAGGGGTGCTTTTTCCAGCTCAATCTGAAGCTCTTTTGAAAATGATTCGATTTCTTCCGGCTGTAGATGCTTTATCGGACCCCGATACCCCTGGCGTTTATCCAGCGCATATAACCCCTTTTCTATTTCACCACGCGCAATCTTTTGCATTTCAATATTTACCGCAGCATAAATTTTAAGCCCTTCCTTGTATAAGATGTCGGCACCGTATTTTTTTGCGATATAACGCCTGATATGCTCGGTATAGACTGGAACTTCCTCTATATACCAGTTTTTCCTAGGTTTAATATCAAGCTCTTTATTGATTGCTTCCGTAGCTTGAATATTGGTTATAAAGCCTTCCTCAACCATCCGGTTTAAAACATATATCTGACGCTGCTTTGCCTTTTCCGGATACCTGAAAGGGGAATATCTGCTGGGAGCCTGGGGCATTCCAGCTAAAATAGCACATTCCGCCAGGTTCAATTCCTGAACAGATTTTCCGAAATAATTTTCGGAAGCAGCTTCCACTCCATATGCTCCATGTCCAAGATAAATTTGATTTAAATACAAAAAAAGAACTTCATTTTTAGAAAACTTCTTGTCTATGCGGTATGCAAGGATGGCTTCTTTTATTTTGCGGGTATAACTTCTTTCCGGTGATAAAAAAAACGATTTTGTGACCTGCTGGGTAATTGTGCTGCCGCCCTGGACGATGGTTCCGGCTTCAATGTTCTTGAAAAACGCCCTGATAATACTTAAGATATCTATTCCTTTGTGTTTATAAAATCTTGCATCCTCCGCAGCAATAAAAGCTTTCTCAAGCATTTCAGGCATTTGGGATAGAGGGATTACAATTCTCCGTTCTTTAAAAAATTCAGCGATCTTTCGGTTGTCATCTGAATATACCGTTGTGATTACAGAAGGCCTGTAATCCTTTAGCGAAGATATTTTGGGAAGATTTCTGCCAAGGTAAAAATAGATTCCGGCAGCTCCAAACATACCGCATATCATCATAAAAACAGACAACAAAATAAACCATCGGACAATTTTTGCAAAAATTCCCCCATGGTCTTGCCTGGCTCGCTTCTTAAGTATCTGGGAAGTTCTTTTGGGTTTTGGCATAACTCCTATACCTTTAACGGATCAAACTCGTGCTTTTTGGTTTTGTTGGATCATAAAATTAAGATATTATAAATATCAAATATAAATCTGTAAAGCAAGGTACTTGATAGCCCAAAATCCACCACCTACAATATCTGACTTTTTACGAAACCGTCAATTTCTAATTGAGCTATTTCCCACCCATCCAAGATTTTTTTAAACAATAGTTTCGGCATAAGTCTTTTTTTCAGCTACGTACTTGAAAGAAAGAACGTCTTGTGCCATAGTATCTTTATTGGTAGTTATGATATGCAGCTATTTTCAAATTAACCATGCTGAAAAGACATTGAGCAGCTTTATTTCACTTTTATTTCAAAAACATAACGCTTTATCCGGCATTGTTTCACCAAGGTTCGGCAGCGGAACCCTATGATGTCGCTTAACACCCAAAGGAGGAAGAGTGATGAATACTGATTTGCCTGTTTCCTTAAAAGCAGTGGACCGTGTTGAAATTCTAACCCTTATAGACAACTATATTGATCTTTTGCTGCCGCCCTCGGAAATTATCACCCGTCCCCCGCTGGCAAAGGACGGCAACATTCTGGATGACACCCTTCTGGCGGAACACGGACTGTCCCTTCTGATCACTGTATATCAAGGGGAAATGAAACACACCATCCTTTTCGACACCGGTTATACCAAAATCGGCGTGCTCCACAATATTGAACAACTGGGGCTAAATATTGAGAAAATAGAATCGATTGTCATCAGCCACGGTCACATGGACCACACAGGTTCCCTTTACGGCATTCTCGACAAAATACCCGAAACGATTCCCCTGGTGGTTCATCCCGGCGCATTTGAATATCCTCGCTATACCCGTACCCCGGATGGCAGCACGCGCCTTTTTCCCCGAACTTTGATAAAAGATGAGCTTGAACAGAAAAATGTTGAAATCGTGGAAAGCAAATCACCGACCCTGATCGCCGATGATATGATCATGGTAACCGGAGAGGTAGAACGTACAACGGAATTTGAAAAGGGAATGCCTAATGCCCTTAAAGAAAAAGACGGAGAATTAGTTTTTGATCCGTTTGACGACGATCAGTCCATTGTCATTAAACTCAACGGAAAGGGTCTGGTAGTAATTTCCGGATGTGCCCATGCAGGTATTATTAATACAATTATGTTTGCACAGAAAACAACAGGGGAAAATAATATTCAAGCAGTGCTGGGGGGGTTCCATCTTACCGGACCATTTTTTGAGAAAATTCATGACAAGACTATTGCGGAATTTAAAAAGTTGAGCCCTGAAGTGTTGATCCCCATGCATTGTACCGGCTGGAAAGCTATTCAGCTATTACAAAAAGAGTTTCCTTCGAGTTTTATGCTAAATAGCGTAGGGTCTAAGGTGACACTTTCGTGATATAGCATCGAACCCTACCAGATCGATGTTAAGGAATTATGTAAGGCTTTTGCCATGAGAAAAAAACCGGCAACTTACCAGAGCTTTTTCTTAACGTTTTTCAAACGCTGCTCTATCATTACCTGCTTACTTATGCTTGTTCTATGGAGCCGGGCAACTCCTGCCACTGTCATTAAAATCGGCGAGATCAACCCTCTTTCCGGCAGGCTGGCAAAAAATGGTATTGAAATCCATCAGGGGATCGAGGTTGCTGTGGCCGAAGCCAACGAGGCCGGAGGTATCGGAGGAAAGCAGCTACGTCTTATCTCACGGGATGATCAGAGCCGGCCGGATGTGGCCATCTCCAGGGCTGAAGAGTTGTGCTCATGGGAAAAGGTGGTTGCTCTCACCGGCGGTTATGTCGATTCCCTGGTAGGGCCCATCGCTGCAGTAGCTAAAAAATACCGGATTCCCTATGTGGCCAGTGCCAGCCTGCAAAAGGAGCTGACACAGCATAAAAATCCATACTTTTTCAGAGTTTCCCGGCTTCAGGGCTTTGTTGAACCGCTCTGTGGAATCCTTGCCGAACATTTCAAGCCCCAACATCTTGCCATTCTACACGCTGCTACACCCGGTTCCACCGAACTGGCCCGTGACCTTGAACGCTGTTTTAAGACCCATGGCCTTAAGGTACAACTAATTGATAAATTCCGTCCGTGTACGCCTGACTTCACCCCGCTTATAGCCAAACTGGCTGACATGAAGATTGATGTTATCGTTTCAGGTGGTTTTACACCAGATCATATCCTTCTTGTGCGCCAGCTTAAAGAAAACAAAATGTCACCAAAAGCGTACATCGGCCCATTTGGTATTGCATATGAAAGTTTTATACGGGCCATGGGTAAAGATGCCGACTACCTTTACAGCACTTGCGCCTGGAATCCAGGAATTACCGAACCGGGTACGGAAGCAACTTCCAAAGCTTTTGTTCAGAAATTTCGCCAAATGTTCAAACGGCAGCCGAATACCACCAACATGCACGGTTACACATCTGCCGGAGCTCTTATTGCGGCCATGAAGACAGTGCTGCATAACGGCCGGCCCCTTACAGGTGATAATATTCGCATAGCATTGACAAAACTTGACCTGGTTCTGCCCATGGAGCATCTTGCCTTTGGCAAAAATGGAGATCCCCTCCATTACCGCCACATGGTTGTCCAGATCCAGAAAGGAAAATTTGTGGTTGTCTATCCACCTGATCGAGCTACCGGACAGCCGGTTTATCCAACACCTTCATGGGATCAAAGATAGCTTATGTGGACTACGGTTCTGGTTTCCGGTATTTCTCTTGGTTCCTTTTATACCCTGATAGCACTCGGATTTGCCCTGATCTTTGGGGTAACTCGTAATTTTAATCTGGCTCATGGTGAACTGCTGGTTTTAGCAGGCTACGTGGCCTACTGGCTCTGGAAAGTATGTGCTTTACCCTTTGTGTTCACATTTCCGGTCGCCATTCTGGTGTTACTTTTGGTTTGCCTGGGGCTTCAACGCCTATTTGCCCGGCTCAGCGAACCTCTGGAGCTGAATTCCATCGTGCTTAGCTTCGGAGTGGCCATTGTAATCCAAAACAGTATGCTCTTCCTCTTTTCCGGTAATTATCGACTCATCCGCATTCCATCCCTGAATCAAGGTATCCGTTTTCATGGTTTTTACATGAGTTACGGCCAGCTTACTCTGCTTATTTTATCCCTTATTATTATCTTTTTGCTTTACATCATCATGTATCGAACATATCTGGGAAAGGCGCTGAGGGCCACGATTCAGGATAAGGAAGCGGCTGCTCTGGCCGGAATCAATGTGGCGGTCATGGGAACACTCGCTTTCTGTCTAGGGGCCGTGCTTATCGGTCTTGCAGGACCGCTTTACGGCTGCATCCACTATCTCTACCCGTCAACCGGACGTGAGGTCACTTTACTGGCCATTACCATTACAATTTTTGCCGGTGTCGGCCGCCTGAGCGGAATCATTTTGGCAGGCTGGATTTTGGGACTGGCAGAATCCTTTACCGTGATATTCTGCGGAGCCAGCTGGCGCGAAATGGTTGCCGCCGTTTTGTTACTCACCCTGCTGACTTTCAGGCCCCATGGTATTCTTGGTGATAAATTGTAAGGTCATTAACCCTGAACCTGTGAACACCTACTATTCCGAAAAATACAATGATTAATTCATCATTGATAAAAAATTCTCGATATGGCTTAAGCAAGCGTTTAAAGCTGGATAAAGTCGTTCTTCTGATGGCTCTATTCTTCTTGTTGCTGCTTCCGGTTCTGGTTTGGCACAATGACTATATTCTGCAAGTCTTTACCCATGCCCTGCTCCTGGCTACCCTGGCACTTGCCTGGAACATTCTGGGCGTGAGCGGTTCGATTTCCCTTGGGCATGCCGCTTTTTTTGGAGCCGGTGCTTATGCTTCGGCTCTTTTAAGTCTTGATGCGGGCCTGTCTGTCTGGCTCACAATTCCTTTAGCCGGATTCATAACCACAGGTCTTGGTTTTATTATGGGCCTGATATGCATGCGCCTGAGAGGTGCTTATTTTGCCCTGGCAACCCTGGCCTTTATAGAAATTCCCAGAGTTGTTACCGATAACTGGGATGGACTGACCCACGGTTCCCTCGGGCTGGTAGGTCTGCCGGGATTTCCCTCTCTACACCTGGGTTCATGGCATATCGATTTTTATTCCAGTATTACCGCCTCTTATTATCTTATACTTATCTATTCCCTCGTATTACTGGGCCTGGTGGGATTTATATTTCGTTCCAATCTTGGTCTGGCACTTCAGGCCATCCGCGAAGAGGAAGTCGCTGCCGAAGCCGTAGGCATTCGGGCGAACAGCTTTCGATTGCTCTCCATGCTGCTCAGTGCCTTTTTCACCGGGATCAGTGGTGCCTGTTACGCACACCTGGTCCGATATATCAACCCGGGACTGGTCTATGGACTTCATTTTTCCGCCATTCCCATGATCTTTGCTATTTGCGGAGGTCGGTTCACCGTTATAGGACCCGCTCTGGCTGCGCTAATTATTTATCCTTTGGATCAGTTCATTTTTCACCCTCTGATTCCGGCGGGCCATGAATTCCTTTATGGGGCGGTGCTTATCTTTGCTGTTCTCTTTATGCCGGCCGGGTTCTGGGGAAGGATGCAGCGCAATACAGAAGTTGGACTTTTTACGAAGTCGTCAAGTTCTGGTATTTAGTGCTTGACCGAAAACCCCGTGTAGGGGAATTCAGCTCTAATCGTGTCACTACCAACTCTATGAATTTATTTTGGTTTTTAAATCAACAATCGCCAATCAACAATCATGCCTGAACGGGGTTTTCGTTCAGGCACGATTCAGGTAATCCCTTACCAGTGCCAGGGCTTCGTCCCTGCTGTTAATTTTATTTGTTATTTTATCTTCTTCCACAAGGTTTAGAATAGATTTGAATAGAGGTGAAGGGGTAAGCTTAAATTCATTAATAAGATCACGGCCTGTAATAAGCGGCGGTTCTTTGATTTTGGGTTTAAAGCTATAAAAAAAATTGTGAATCATCTCTTTTATAAATCCTATGAAGGCCTTGTTTGTTTGATTTGGCTTGTCTCGTTTTGCCATGATATCAGCAAGGGTATGCAACAGCAGAGCCGGCGTGTTTTCTCCGCATTTCATAAAGAAACGTGTTAAACTCTTTTGCGTTAAAGTTTTTTTTTGCATGGCCGAAAATAAAGAAAGCGGCTTTAAATGGTTGCGGATAATAAAATCAATGAAACGTTTTTCACGGTTGGAAAATCTCAACCTTTGGCTGATTTTTTGAGCCAGATCAGCACTTTCCCTGGAATGACCGTAGAAATGGATTGCTCCCAGGTCATCTATATTCTTTGCGAAAGGCTTTCCGATGTCATGCAACAAAATTGCATATTTAAGGAGCACTGTTATGCCTTCATCAATATATCGGCGGATCTGGATGGAAGTATCCGGCAATAACCCGGCAGGATCGTTGAGTATGGTTTCAAGATGGCGATATGCTTGCATTGTATGTTCAAATACGTCATAAAGATGGTGGCTGTTTTGAAGGCATCCTTTTAGCCGGTCAAGATCGGGAAATATGGCAGTTAAAAGTTCGGTGTCAGCCATTTGGGAAAGATAATAATAGGATTTTGACGTGCCTATCATTTTGACAATTTCGCCCCTTATCCGTTCACCGGCTGAATTTTCTATCAGTTTTGCATTAGATCTTATAATGGAAGCGGTCTGTGGTTCGATTTCGAAATTCAAACATGCGCCTATTCTATAGGCACGTATCAAGCGGATCGGATCTTTTCTAAAAATATCTGTTGAAACCATACGAACTTTTTTATCGGCAAGATCTCGAAGACCGCCCAGGCAGTCAATAATTTCTCCTGAAAACAGGTCGTATGCCATGGCATTGATGCTAAAATCTCTCTTTTT
Organism: Deltaproteobacteria bacterium; assembly: GCA_019313505.1. GTDB lineage: Bacteria > Desulfobacterota > Desulfobacteria > Desulfobacterales > UBA11574 > S5133MH16. The sequence goes on along the minus strand of JAFDBA010000021.1, from coordinate 1,711 downwards.
AAGGTCGTTTTCTATGGAGCAGCCGTTTAAAGATGTTATATCAAAAATATGATCATCTGATACAACACGGATGATCATCTGCCCCGGTTTTCCTATTCTGACCAGGCGGCCCGATATGTTTTTGGCTATCTTTTCCGCAAATTTTTTTGGATTTTCCTTGACCGCAATGTCATAGTCGGTTGGAATTCGATCAAGAAGTAAATCCCTGATTGAGCCGCCAATGATATAAGCGCCTTTTTTTTGAGGAAAAATATCTGGATTAAAATGAATCATTGATCTTTTTACTTTTCTTGACGTTGCGCCAAGAATTTAGTTCCTTATTTATAATTTTTGTGTTTTTTATGGCAAAAAATATCTAAATTTATTGAGTGTTAAGTGCCTAAAGTGACCTAAAGTGCCTAAAGTTAAGGTATTCTGTCAATTTTATCTAAAATAAATAGCCGGAGCGTAGCGACTCCTTAACTTTAGCTCACTTCAAACTTTAGATCACTTTTAACTTGAACGGTTTTAAGTAAAACAGTCCCTTTCAAGGACAAACCAAAGCCTGGTCTTTTGGGCCAGGATCCTTTACGTTTAATATCACTATTTTCAGGTTGTGTCTATCCGGATACTGTTATGATCGAAACTATAAAAAAAGTTTTTAAAGTTGCTGTTACCGGGGGGGCCGGATCCGGCAAAAGCTTTGTTTGTAATCGATTGAAAGAGCTGGGTATAAAGATTATAAGTTCCGATGCACTTGCCAGGGAAACTGTTGCTCCGGGCTCGACGGCTTATGAAAAAATCTTCAACTATTTCGGTGCAAAGGTATTTTTAAGTGACGGCACGCTGAATCGTCAAATGCTGCGACGTATTATTGTAAACGATGGGGCCGCCCGGCTTTCCCTGGAGCGGTTCATACATCCGGAGATATCGAAGCTTATGCAGCAAAAGATGGTTCAAGCAGAGCAGCAAGGTAATCATGTTTTGGTGGTAGAAGTTCCTCTTCTTTTTGAACTCGGCATGGAAGAACAGTTCGACCTGATTGTTGTGGTTAGTGCTGCCGGCAAATTACGGGTTAAAAGGCTGATGGACCGTGATAACGTCTCCCGTGATGAGGCTGAAGAACTTTTAAATGTTCAAATGCCGGATAAAGAGAAGGTTGAACGTGGAGGGTTTGTATTGTCAAATGACGGTTCAAAGGAGCAACTAATAAGATCCGTTGATCAGCTATATGAAAAATATTTTAATAATAAACAAAAAGAATCGAAAATCCTTGACAGGCGGGAAATCATATTATAAAATTTTTGAAAATTGATTGAAACATGCCCGTTTGGGTCCCCCCTTTTGGAGAGAATGCCTGGTTTTTCAAATTAATTCACTGAACGCATATATTCTTCCATAAAAGCCGATATGGATCCGGTTAATAATTTGTAGTATTATTTTACAACGCGGTCAGGCCGCTTATAAAAAGGAATTCCCTTATTATGAACATTGTTCAACTTAAAGACAAGAAAATCCATGAGTTAGCCCTTTTGGCCAAAGATTTTAAGATTGATGGGGCTGCTGGAATGAGAAAGCAGGATCTTATTTTTGCCCTATTACAGGCAGAAATTGAGAAGACCGGTTTAATATTCGGAGAAGGTACACTCGAAATACTGCCGGACGGATTCGGATTTTTACGGGCGCCTAATTACAATTACTTGCCGGGGCCTGATGATATTTATGTGTCTCC
>JAFDBA010000154.1 GCA_019313505.1 Deltaproteobacteria bacterium | reverse complement strand
CATGCCCTTACTATTAAGGCTACCGTTATAATTGAAAAAATCCGTTTTACCACTTTTGTGTGGACCAACCATAGCGCCATAGTTGTCGGTGAAGCCAACCACCTGCCACATTTTGCCATGGAAATCAAAGCTGAACGCGTATGCCGTTCCCCCAAGCGCCAAAGATAAAATTGCCGCCAAGATAAGATTAAAATAACCTTTTTTCATTTTTCCCCCCATTCTTTTCCTGATTTTTATGAAAATTTAATTTAATAGTTCACCATTCCCCTGTCATAAAGAACATAGCGCACCCCCACAACGTGAACAAACAAAAGGATCCTTTGAACTCGTTTCGATAACCCTTTGCTGATAATTCTTGCGAATCTTCTGATAAACTGCTGTTGCGTAAAGCCCATAATAGCGAATCCACTGCATTCCCTTTGGTAGAATGTGTTGCACCATACGACCGATAAAAGTAAAAACATCATATCTTCCATCTTACGTTTCCCGCTTTTATGATCATCATTTCAGTATTCCCTCGCTCCTTTCATGCCCATTGTGAATGAAAGGAGTGAGGTTCTTTATGCCTTGGTCACCTTGACTACAGTATCTAGCATGGCCCACTGACCACTAATTGGATCCGGTTTGTTAGCAATGATCCAGTTCGGATGGACACCATAGGTGTTCCAGGTCTTGAGCTTGAAATCCGGGTCGTTGTCCCCGGCAAACGGGGATTTTTTACCCGAAGCATAGCGGCCGTACTGCCAGTGCCCCAGGTGATGAGAAATGGAGATGACTCCCGGCACAACACCTTCGGTCACTTTAGCCGTGGTCGTGATTTCGCCGATTTCGGATGTGACCTTGATTTTGTCTCCGGTTTTTATTCCCAAACGTTTGGCTGTTTTAGAATTGATCAATCCCGGGTTGTCATGACAGATTTCGGTCAACCATTTACAGTTGGCAGAACGGGAATGGATGTGAACCGAAACTTTGTAAGAGGTCAGAATCAGATCGTCCGGTCCCATCTTTTCATGGACCGGGACCGGCGTGAAACTGGGTATCGCCGGAAGGTTTTTCATCTCCATCAGTTCTGAGTAAAGCTCAAAATACCCGGACTTGTTGACCTTGTCCGGTTTAAAGCCAGCATAAACTTTGCCTTCGATTTCCTGACCCACATAACCTTTATATGCGTTCTTGGTCTTGGTGTAACCCTTCTCCTTGGCCGCGGCTTCGCTTTCGGCATGGGCCTTTTTCCAGTTCCAGTAAACGCCGGTGGCTTCGTCGAAAATGACCCCGTCTTTTTTGAGATCTTCGGTTTTAACTTCTTTCTTGTACATGTAGTATTTTGGCTTGGCATTGGGATCATGCCAGACCCCGTGTTTCTTCATGTACTCAAATCCACCGGCCGCCTTGACATCCGGTGTCATCTCACACGACATTTTGACAAATTCCTCGGCTGAATTAAAGCCCAGCGAAAACCCCATCCTTTGGGCTAGTTCGCAAACCACATCTTTAAAATCCCTGGATTCGCCCAAAGGTTTTACAAAGGGCTGGCGAATGTAGTACTCGGGGATCTGGGTCGGTGATACCATATCCTCCCAATCCCACCATTCCAGGTACGACGGATTCGGCAGAATCAGATCGGCCAGTGCTGCGGATTCATCATAGTAGGCGTTGACATTAACCGTGAAAGGAATGAGGCTTTCATCCTTTAGGATATCAATGTTCTCCTGGGTTTCCCCATGGGAATAGACCGGTGTGTAGCAGTACCACATGTAGATCTCGGGTCGACCGGCCTTGCCGTCCTTGATCATTTTCAGTACCTGGTGATTGGCACCGTGGGTCGGATAGGCGATGTCGCCTTTAAATCCATTTGTGATCTTCAGGGCTTTTGCCTTGGGCTTGTCTTTTGGGCCCTTGGGATATTTCCATTTGGCACCCACCCCACGGCATCGACCGCCGGGGTTGTCGATATTACCGGTAATGGCGGCCAGCATTTGAATGGCCCTTTCGGTATCGGCACCATGATGATGGGCCACCGCCCCCCGGTAGCTGATGACGCAGGCTGGTTTGGTTTTGGCGAGTTCAAGAGCAATGGACTTGATCTTTGCAGCCGGAACGCCGCTGATCTTTTCAGCCCACTCCGGTGTAAATGTATCCAAGTGTTTCTTTAAGGCGGCGATCTTTGCATCCGTGCTTTCCTTGCGATTCTTGGTGGCCTTGATGAACTTGAAAAAGTCTTTGTCATACAGGCCGGCATCCATGATGACCTTGCACATGGCCAGGACCACGGCCCGGTCGGTACCCGGTTTGACCGGCACCCACTCAGTGGATTTTGCGGCGGTATTGGATAGCCTGACATCAAAGGTGTATAATTTTACACCTCGATCGACTATGCCGCTGATAAGTCGCTGGCTTACAGGAATCGAATTGGTATGGGCCTCCAGACAGTTGCTGCCGAAATTGACCACCATCTTGGTGTTGTCAAAATCCCAGTTGTCATAATGCTTGCCCCAGGTCAGTTCCTGTCCGGTCCATTTGGCGCCTTCACAGATGGAGGTGTGATTGCCGATGGTCTTGGTGCCATAAGCGCCCAAAAAGGCACTTTTGATAATTTTGCTGGATGAGGCCTTCATTCGACCGTAGTGGAACATAAATTTTTCCGGGTGGCCCTCGTCGCGCAGTTTTTTCAACCGTGCTGCAAGATCGGTCAGGGCCGCGTCCCAACTGATGCGCTTCCATTTGCCTTCACCGCGCTTACCGACCCGCTTCATGGGGTAGAGAATTCGGTCCGGATCATAGAGCTGGTTGATGCCGGCTGCTCCCTTGGCGCAGATTTTTCCTTTTCCTCTGATGGAATTCGGCTGTCCTTCCAGTTTGACCAGCCTTCCGTCTTCCACAAAACCGATCATGGAATCTCTGGTAACGCAAGACCAGCAGGCCGAAGGGATCATTTGTCTTTCGGCGCCGGTCTCGGGTGAAAAATCCTTCCCGCCTTCCACAAAATCGACTGTCCCGGCCAGGGCGCTGGAACCGATCGCCTTTCCGGTGGCCAGGACCGCAGCACTTGCGATGCCAAGCTTGAAAAGGTCACGGCGATTTATTTCTTGTTTCATTTTTTTGTCCTCCTTTATTTAAATAACATCCAGGATGGCATCGTTTTTCTCGAACTTTTGTTTGGCTGCAGCCATTTTCGAGAGAGCCCCTTGGGAATCGATGTAAAAGCACGTAGGGACCGTATTTTCGCCCGGGAGCAAAGTGGTCTCATTGCGTTTTTCAACCAGTCCGAACTGCTTGTTTAGCTTCGAGACTTCACTGGCAGGATCGTTGAGATCACCAAAGAACCGTGCCCGTCCCGGACAGATATTGACACAGGAAGGAGTCACACCTTTAGCAATCCTATGCTCACAAAAGTTGCACTTTGTGATGCCGTTTTTAGTGGAGTCTTTGCCGGAAATGAGCAGTTTGTTAAAGTTACGTGCACCGTAAGGGCATGCTTCGATGCATTTTCCGCAGCCTGTGCATAATTTGTTGTCGAAAAGGATGAGTCCGTCGGGACGCTTGTAAGTGGCGCCGCCACGGTAGCGGATCTTTTTGCCGTCGGCAGTGACAAACTCCCGCCGGTCTTTGGGGTACTCGGGGCACTCCTTGACGCACGGCGGAACCTTGTCATCCTTGTTTCCCTCGCAATGGTTGCAGAGCCGGGGCAAAAAAAGCTTCTCGGAGTTGGGAAACGTGCCGGTCACTTCTTCGTAAACGGCAGCGCGAAAGGCGCCTAAGGGGACGTTGAACTCGGCCTTGCAGGCTATGGTACAGGCCCGGCAGCCGATACACCGCCTAAGATCAACAATAAAGGCCCAGCGGGGTGCTTCACCTCGGGCCGCAATAGCCTTGCCGGTAGGCATTAAAGTGACCGCTCCGGTCAGGGCCGCCGCTCCTGCGCCTTTGAGCACCTGCCGTCTGGAGATGGATAACTGTTCTTGCATGACAACCTCCTTTTCTTAAATTACTGTTTATCTTCTTCGAGATAATCGATCATATCCTCAAAGCGGTTTAAAGCCGCATCGATGAGCATGATGGAATATTTCTTGTTGTGAACGCCGTTTCCGAATTTAACGATATTCAGATTTTCCCTCCCTTCTTTGAGCATTTTTCGGGCTTCCGTTAGTTTGGATTTTGAAAGTTTGGGTTTGGCCTTTGCAAGGGCTGTCAGGGCTTCTTGCTCAACTTCTTTAGAGTATTTGATTTCCTTGGCCAGTTCGCTCTTCCAGTCTTTGAGCATCTTTTTGTGGTCCTTGGTGTGACATCGAACACAGGTTTTGGCTGAGGCTGTCATCACCATCTGACCCTTGGCGTTGAATTTCCTTTCAACATGGCAGGCCAGACAATTGGCACGAGCTTTGTACATAAAATCAGGTGTTTTTGAAACATCCGGGCGTTTGGGCCCGGCAGACAGAATGCGCTGATAGCTGTGGGCTTTTGGATGGCAAACCGAACAACCTGGGAGTTCAGATTGATTGGCAGGGGCATGTAAACCCGAAGATGCATATGCTAAAATACCGGGTTGTTCTAAATCCGCCTTGGTGTGCATGACCGGCTGATGGCAGTCAAAGCAGCGGGCGTTTTTCACGGTCACGTGTTTTTGGTGCATCAACTCATCAGTGATTTCCTTTTTGAGCACTTTTGCTTGATCGTGACAGGCAAGACAGTTTTCTTTTTTGATCTGTCCGGCGTTAAGAACCAAAGCTGTTTCAAGCTCACCACTTTTAAAATAAGCCTTGTATTGACCGCCGCCGGCCGCTTGGATCATCTCCAGGTGGCAGCTGGAGCAGGAAACTTTTGCTTTTTTTAGCATCTGATGGGTGATCGGTTTTTCCCCGGAAGTCTGGATCGGTTTTTTAGGAAGTTCATGGCAGAGTTCGCACTTTCCGCGGTCTTGGTTGAATTTAACGTGTTTAAAATGACAGAGGTGACAGGTGGCCTTAGAGACCTCGAATTTCTTTTGATCGGTTTCGTGCTGGTGGCAAGAGGTGCAGTTGATTTTTTGGCCCTCGATCTGGTTCTTTTTATCCAAATGAGGTTTGTGAGTAAATGAAACTTTTTCGGTGAATTTTATTTTTTTGGTTTTAAAGTCGTCGTCCGGCTTACCGTGACACCGTGAGGTCATGCAGTTGGCGTCGGAGACCCTTGGCCGGGTCCTGACCGTCTCTCCGCCGAGCTGAACGTATGAGAATCGCTCCGGCGGTTTATTAGGGATGTGACTCAAAGATTCCGTTTTAGTATCTGCGGAAGTATCTGACTTTGCGGTTTCTTTTGGCGGATAGTGGCACTCTACACAACCGAATTTATTGTGCTTGCCCTTTTTCCAGAGCTCATATCCCTTTTGCATGGCAGTACCCGCAAAAAAACTGTGGCTGTGGGATGTCGGGCTGGGGGAGATTCTTCAGACGCGGCACTTTCTGATCGGTTGAAAAAGCCAATCCCGATAAAGATAGGATGACCGTAGCGATGAATGCAATATATCCTATTCGCTTCGTTGTCTTAAGGCTCAACATAATTCTCTGTACCTGCATCATTCCCCTCCATACTCCTTAACCAGTAAAGTAGTTCATCCGGGTCGACCGGTTTATTCAGGCACGCATAAATGTGATGGCGGATGGCATCCTGAAGTTCGGGATGGAACCGTTTCGCAGATATGCAAAGAAGAGGGATATCGGGATGTTTCACTGAAAGCTCTTTAAAATTACGGTTGCTGACGGGTATGGTATCCAGATCCAGGATGACGGCGATACAATCCCCTCCTGTCAGAATATCTTCAAGTTCTTGGATGGAATCGGCAGAGATGGTCATAAAGTGATGCTGGTCAAGCAATGCACACAAGATTTTGCATTCTTTGGCATTTGTGTTCAGTACGAGAATTTTCTTTTTCATCCCTGATCTTCTTTCAAGGGGTTTGCATTTGTCGGGACAAGAATCTCTAACAATAACAGAGCAAAACCTGTGCCATGGATATTTAAAAGGGACGGCAAGCTCAAAGATTGTATCCAAAGATGCGTCCACGCAGGCGTTTATGCGTGTTATCTATTCGAAATTAAACAGTAAATTTATCGTTGATAAAAACGAAAGGTGTATGAGTGAAGTTGATAAAGAGGGCAATGGATCCGAAAAAGGCACAAGATCGACCTGCTTGGTATGTAATATTCCTGGACATAGAATTTTAGAAAGCCAGCTATTATGTTGAATTCTAAAGTGTTATACAGGTCCAGATTATAGACACTTTATTGTGAAGCTGAACATTATCTAAGGATCTAAGGATAATTTTGAACGCTCAGATTAGTTAGTGTCCATGCAGAAATGAGATATTTTGTTCAAGATCGAGGCATGCGAGAAAATTAACCACAGGCATATAGCTGATATTCCGAGGATTAATTTTTGAGCATAACGAAGATATTGGGCAAAATAGCCATTTATGGATGGGCACTAGTTAATGATAAGTGGGGGACTTCAATTGATATTTTTTGAGTTTGACATACAGGGTGCTGCGGCCGATGCCTAAAATTTCAGCGGCTTTCTTTTTGTTCCATTGGCATTTTTCAAGCACTTCAAAGAGATGCTGCTTTTCGGTTTCTTCAAGGCTAACCGCTTTATCCGAAACGGGTGGTGTTTTTGTATTTAAGAAGTGGGATGGCAAATCCGAAACCTGGATCTGTTCACCTTTGGCCAGAACCACGGCATGCTCAATGGTGTTTTCCAATTCTCGAACGTTGCCCGGCCATGAATAATCCATAAGCCTTCGCATGACTTCCGTGGAAAAATCTTTTACGGCTTTATTTTGTACATTGGCAAACCGATCCAGAAAATGCCGGGTAAGAAGGAGCAAATCGTTTCGCCGATCCCTCAACAGAGGCAGATGGATCGGAATGACGTTTAAACGATAGAAAAGATCCTCACGAAATCGGCCGTCTTTGACCTCTTCTAAAAGGTTTTTATTGGTTGCCGCCAGAATGCGCACATCCACGGAAAGGGACTCTCGGCCACCCAACCGTTCAAACTTTCTGCTTTGCAATATCCGAAGCAGTTTGATCTGTGCGGAAGAGGGTATTTCGCCGATTTCATCCAAAAAAACAGTGCCGCCGTCGGCCTGTTCGAAACGGCCGGGCTTGGTTTTCAACGCGCCGGTAAACGCGCCCCTTTCATGACCGAAAAGCTCACTTTCCAGGAGAGTGGCCGGATACGCCGAACAATTGATGACGATAAAGGGCTTGTTTTTACGGTGGCTTTCCTGATGGATAGCGTGTGCCACCATCTCTTTGCCGGTACCGCTTTCCCCCTGGATCAATACTGTTGCATCCGATGAGGCCACATCCTCAATAAGCTTATAGACAACCTGCATCCGGGGATCTTTGCCAATCATTCCGAAAAATCCGGTTCGATCCACCTTTTGTTTCAAATCGCCAATTTCATCTTCGTACAAGGCTGCCCTCAAAATCGCTCCGGCGGTTTGATTCATAACCAGGTCGATAATATCGAGTTCATTGACCGCACAATCGCATTCACCGTGACACCCGATATATAGCGCTCCCAGCAGCCTTTTCTCGAGTCGAACAGGGTAGGCCATTATTTTTTTTGCCGATGCCAGTTCGTTAAACTTGAAAAAAATTTGTCTGCTGTCGAAAATTTCGATCTGTTTGACTTCCGAAAGAGACGTTGCCATCCTATCGACCGTATTCCCTTCTATGGTGAGGATATTCTTTTCCGAATAGGCGAACATAGCCGACTTTTTGCTGCTGAAAAACACAAAAACCATATTTTGACATTTGACAACATTCTGAAGCTTTTTAACGAGAAACTCACAAACCGCCTTTAAGTTCGGCAACGCGCCCACTTCCTTGGCAATCTCGAAAGAGATCCGTGTTTGCCGATGGGCGCGGTTCAATTGACGATTCTTCTCTTCGAGGCTATTGGCATATTCTGTAATTCGAAGCGTGTAATTCTGGATACGCGTCAGCATCTGTTTGAAAGAGGCGCCCAGGCGGCCGATTTCATCATGGTCGTTAATTTCGAGGTTCACATCCATATGCCCCTCGTCGATCTTTTCAACCTGTTCGGTGAGTTGAACCAGGGGCCTTGTAATATGTTTGACCAGAAGATGTGCGACAAGCAACACGAGTAGCAGAACCACAAATGTAATGACACTCATTTGAAGCCAGAGTTGACTGATCTGGCTTCGAAACGGTTTTTCAGATAATCCGAGGCGCAACACACCGGATTTGCCCTCAAAAATCGGCCATGCGAAATCCATATACCGATCTTTTGTATTTGAAATAATTTTTTTCAAATGCCCCTGGTGATTGTCCTCAGGAACATTGGCGTTTATGAGCTCAACCGGCACGCCTTTGGGAAATGTATGGGTGAGGATTCGGTTGTCTCTGACGACAAATAGATAAGCGATTTTTGGATTGCTCCGTACCCGGTCGTCAAGGAGGTTTTGCAAAGAAACCAAGTCGTTGATTAGAATCTTATCAGCGGCATCCAGGGCAAGGTTGTGTGCAATATTTTCACCTTGTGCAACGGCCACCTGAAACAGGGTGGTGCTGTATCGATGGGTGACGATCTGAGAGATAATCAGGCCGCTGAAAATAACGAGCACTGCAATGGTCAAAATCAACCTTTTTCTAAAATTTTTTGGCCACATCTGAACCTCTGTAAGCAATATTTAGTTGTTTTTTTATTTCACGTACGGGTTGGTACCAGGTGTCTTCGGGGAATACAAAACGGTCGATCATCAGCTCCTTTAAAATAGCCCTGCCCTTTGGATCTTGATGCATGTCAAGGAGCAGATCTCGGGCTTTTTCTTTAATTTTAGGTGCCAGGTATTTGGAGGCCACGAAAGGGGGACTTCCAAAAGGAATCGATTTTTTAATCACCCGGGTTTGGGATGTATTTAAAGGATTACGGGCGTTGTAATACTCCCAGATCATGCCGTCCACGGCAGCACCGTCCACCAAAGACCTGGCAACGGCGAGTATTGAATTGTCATGACTGTAGGTATAGATTACATTTTTAAAAAATGTTTCCGGTTTCTCTCCCATCTTCGCCAGCCAATATAGTGGAACCATAGCACCGGTGTTCGATGCCGGATCCGTCATGGCAAAAACTCCCCCCTTTAAATCTTCAAGTTGTTCGATGGAACTGTTCTTGTTCACAATGAGGTAAGACTGGTAAAAAGGTTTTTCGCGGATAACAGGGACGGCCAATGCTTCGAAACCATATTTTTCTTTACCAACAGCATAAGGCCCCGAACAAAGAAACGCCAGGTCGATCTGCTGTTTCAAAAAAAGTTCGTTAATTTCACCATATGTTTTCCGTTGAATGAGCTGGAT
>JAFDBA010000020.1 GCA_019313505.1 Deltaproteobacteria bacterium | reverse complement strand
AGCGAAGCGATACCATAACTTTAGGCACTTTAGATCACTTTAGACACTTTTAACTTGTACGGCTTTAAGTAAAACAGCCTCTTTCAGGGGCAAATCAAAGCCTGGTCCTCTGGGCCAGGATTCTTTACTAATCATCTTCTATTATAATGGCTTGAGCTCCGCATTCATCCACAGCCTGCCTCACAATCGCTTGGTATTCTCCGGGGACTTCATCAACCTTAACGATGGACTTCAGTTGATCCTCATCATATTCAAAAACCTCGGGGCATAGATCGTTGCAGCGCCGGTCTCCCATACAATTTTCTGTGACTTTTACTTTCATGTTCTCCTCCTTTGCTTTATAAAAAAACTTCACATTTTGGATGCCGATTCATCCCGGCTGGCTGCGTTACGAAAACTCGAAATGTGCTTGATATTCCTTAAGTTTTTGTGCCTTGCCAGCCAGGCGCCTCAACTCTCAAAATTATAAATTTATTTTTTCGTGAACCCTAATTAAATTTCTGACCGACAGCTTTTCCGTAATCTTGACAAGCGCGCAATCCTTCATCTGTTTCAAGAACCTGTTCTTTAATATCTAATGCACCCAGATCGACCATGTCCATTTTGAAAACATAAAGCATGGTATCATAGATCATATTTGCAGATTCTCCACTATGTGTATAGGAACCGAAAGCTCCGCCCATTTTCCCTACCAAATTTGCCTTCTCAGCCAAAAAAAGAAATGTTTTCATGCCGGCGGTTAAATCTCTATGATACGTCGGACAGCCGAAAACAAATCCATCGTATCCTTCCAGATCTTTTTCACTTTTTATTTCAGAAATCTTTTTCAGTTCAGCACTATTTCCCGTTATGCGAATTCCTTCTCCAATATATTCCGCAATTTTTTCCGTATTTCCTGTTCTACTGTAATACGCAACCAATACCTTTTTCATTTTTAATCTCCTTTCTTTGTTAATGTTTTAAATTTGTCGTGCCAGACACACTTATTACAATACGTTTCGGTCTCTTTACCTATTTCAGGAATTTCGGAATCACTAACATCAGAATCAAAGCAAATCACACCATCCCTGTTTTCAAACTCATAGGTTTCATACTCATCGGCCGGATCTTTCACATAAAATTTAATACACCCGCAAACCGGACATTTCATTTGGCTCACCTCTTATTCAACCCTGGAAAAAGCCTTGATATTAGCTTTGCAAACCGGGCATGTTTCAGGCGGCTCATTTTCACAGGTATAGCCGCAAACGGAACACACATGATAACATTCCACTTCTTCCGGATTGTCCAGATTGTCCAAAGCTTTTTGGTAAAGGTCGGCATGCACCTTCTCAACAGCATTGGCATATGTGAAGCTGCGCTCCGCCGCTTTGTTATCCTCTGATTTTGCCGTTTCGATCATGGGGGGATACATATTTTTATATTCATGGGTTTCACCGGCAATGGCTTCTTTAAGGTTCTCAGCGGTAGTTTTAACGGCCTTGAGTGCCCTCAAGTGGGCGTGGGCATGCACCGTTTCGGCCTCTGCCGCCGCCCTGAAGAGTTTGGCAGCCTGGGTATGACCTTCCTGATCCGCCTTTTTTGCAAATGCCAGATATTTACGGTTGGCCTGTGATTCCCCTGCAAATGCTTCCAATAAATTTTGCTGTGTTTGACTCATTAACCTTCTCCTTTCAATACAATTTAAAATTTTGACAATTTCGCCAACTGAATAGAATCCCCAAATAAAAAGCATCAACCCCCTGCTGTTTGAGGAAAAGCGGTGTTGGCATATAAATATTCCATCTTTTCCTTATGTTTTAATTCCTCGTTGGCGATCTTGAGCAGCATCTCCTTGGTGTCGCCCCTGGGATGCAATTCGGCCAGTTCGGTGTAAAATTGATAGGATTTAAGTTCCCTGTGAGATGCCACCAGAAAAACATCTTCCCGGCGCATATCTTTTGCGATTTCCGGTTCTTCCTGATGTTCAGCGATCTTGTAATGTACTACATCGCTCATCCTTAAAGCATCCGAACCGTAACGACCTTCGCGGTAATTAACCAAGAAGTCCTTGTGTTTTTGCTCTTCATTTGCGACCCACTCAATGGCCTCTTTGACACTTTTGTCCTCGATTTTATCAAGGATATCCATGTAAAACAGATAGGCCTCTTCTTCCTTCTGTATGGCTTTATCAAGTACTTCTGAAACTTGCAGATCTTTCATATCCCAACCTCCTATTAATATATGTTTTCCACTTCCTTCAGGAAACGGCGATTCACTTGGCAAAGCATCCGGGATGCAACGGCTTTTACTCGGATAAAATCAGGCTGTCTGTACTGGAATTTTTTGGGATCATTTTTTAATGTTTAACAGCATAAAATCATGATAGCGATTTTATGTCCAGTATGGATTGATCAAGTCTTCAAATATGGTTAGTGCCGCCTCGGCGCCGTGTCCAGCGGCGGTTACGATTTGCTTGTATCCTCCTGCTACATCTCCGGAAGTATAAATTCCCGGAATATTGGTTCTGTATTGATCGTGCTTGATGTAACCTTCCTCAGTAAGCTCAAGTCCTATTTCTTGTGCCATGCCTACGGCAGGATCGTAGCCTATGGCAACAAAGACCCCGTTCACGGGCAGAGTTGAAAGCTTCTCGGTTTTATTATTGTAAAGCAGGACTTCTTCTACATTATGTTTTCCTTTGATCTCTTTAATTTCAGTATTAAATAGAACCGGGATGTTGTTCCGGACAAGATTTTTCACCAGAAAATCCTGGGCTTTCAGGGCGTCTCTCCTGTGAACAAGGGTTACATCAACACCGATATGATGCATATGAAGGGCCTCTGTAGCAGCGCTGTTGCCGCCGCCTACGATTATCACTTTTTTGTCTTTGAAAAGCGGACCGTCACAGGTGCTACAGTAACTGACACCATGTCCCGCAAGGCGCAACTCCCCTGGAACCCTAAGACTCCTGTGGGTGGCTCCAGTTGCCATCAGCACTGTCCTGGTCATAAACTTTCGTCTGCTGGTCTGGACGGTTATGGGATCTCCGGGAGTAATCCCAACAACCGGTTCTCCTGGAAAAATCTGTACATATTCCAGGGCATGGGTAACCATAATGTCTACCAGTGTCTTTCCGCCCACCTGTTTAAAACCGGGATAATTTTCGACAACGGGAGTTGTAGCCACTTGGCCCCCGAGAACCCCCTTTTCGACCACAACTGTTTTGAGACCGCTGCGCGCTGCATATATACCGGCACTAAGCCCCGAAGGGCCCCCACCCACGATAACCAAATCTGTCTCAATATTCCGTTCGTCGCTTTCAGGTATGAAAACCGTCTGCTGTTCCATTTTATCCAGAGAAAGCATAAAAAGCTCTTCCGGTTGGGCGCCCTGGGCAATCAGGATATCATTTGCAAATGTCTGGGGAACAGACTGGGCAGAATATTGGGTGGCAAGTTCAGGATTGGCCTGAATATCTACGATTTCAAGGGAAATTAATTCGGGTTTTTCCACTGCTGCTTTCAAGGCGTTCAGCGCCTGCTGCGGGCAATAAGGGCAAGTAGCACTGACAAACACCTTGATGTCCCTTGGCTGATTGATTTTCTTTATTACCTGTAGAGACTGCTCATTGAGATTGCTTTTCCGAGACCCGATAAGAATGAGCGCTTCCAGGAAAATACGTCCCTCTTCACCCATAGGAGCACCCAGCCATCGGATATTATAGCGGTCCGGATCGAGAATCAGCGTGGGCGAGTTTTTAACTTCCCATTTTTGGGCTGCTTCGTGGGACAAATTGTATTCGCGCAATACAATTTTATCGGTGAGCTGGCGAAAAAAACGTAACGCCTGTCTGGCGGTATCGCTAAAAACATCATTTTTACCCGGCTGAGCAAATAAAAAAATTGGAATTTCAACATGGATTGCCTGAAATAGTTCGGCAATTTCTCTCTGAACCTGCTCTATCTGAATATCTTCCCGCTGATCCATAATTTTCTCTCTTTTTATTTAGTCTTTAAAAACAAATTTTCCCCCAATAAACCCCGCAATGCCGGCTGCAGTGAGCATGACCAAGTTAATCAGAAGAAATAACAAATTACTCGATGAAGTTGCTGCCTGGGGATCAATGAAAAGCCATACCACCAAAATGATCGCCGTTAATGAAACCACGGCAGCGCAAATGATCTTAGTTTTAAACAGCCGAGTCAATTGGCCGCTGTATTTTTTCTGCCATTCGATATACCCTGAAAAAAGGACCAACGGCAGAGTAAGAACAACAAATATCAGATTGTAAAAAGCGGCCTGGCTTAAACCGCTGAAATTGAACAGTGCGGCTAAAACAATAAATATAACAGAAGCTGGAAGTACTCCGTTTGGGATGTGGACTAAAACCGGATGGACATGATGCTTTACCATCAGATCAAAAATAAAGTTTAGTTTGGGGCGGAAAATAGGTGGTTCAGGTTTTGAATCCATCTTTTTGTCTTCAGGCTTTTTGTCTTCAGATTCCGGCTGATCTATTTCCGTTTCCACCGGTTCTTCAGAAACCATCTCAATAAATTTGCTTCGATCAGCTCCGCACACAGGACATTCTTCAGGCGGTTCATCCCCCTCATGTATGTAACCACACACCGTACATTGCCACTTTTTCACAGGACCTCCTTTTAATTATCCAGTTCAAAACAACTATGTTTGTTAAACTTTTTCTTTTCAATAAGTTAAATTGACACCATGATAGTATAGGAATTTCCTTTTTTGGACACAGATCCGCTTGCCATTGCAAGGCACGAGCGGGCAGGTGGACACAGATCATCAAGATTCTTAAATTACAAAATAACAATATTATCTGTGTATATCTGCGAAAATCTGCGTCCTATTTAACTTGATTTTAAATCATCTTGCTTCAATGGGTACAAAACTGCACTGATCCGGGCCGCAGTAATCGCCAATATATTGTGAGTCGGGACGGTAAAGCACCGGTTTGGACGCAGCGCCTCCAAACTGTTCTTCAATAACATGAGCGGCCCATCCGGTGATCCTGGCAATGGCAAATAACGGTGTAAAGAGATCTGTCGGTATCCCCATATAGTAATAAAGAGATGCGCTGTAAAAATCGACATTGACAAAAATATCTCTTCCCTTCCTCTGTTTAAAGGCTTCCTTGCCCTTTTTTTCAAGAACCTCAGACATTTCGTACCATTTAGGTTTTCCGGTACGCTTGCCCATTTTCTTGGACATGGGTGCAAGGATATGAGCCCGGGGGTCATCGGTTTTATAAACCGCATGGCCCAGCCCCATGATCTTGCCGCCGGTATCGAGCAAATTGTTCACATACGCTTCAACCCTGTCAACAGTTTCGATATCAAGGAGCATCTCCATAACCCGTGTATTTGCACCGCCGTGTAATTCTCCGGACAAAGAACCCACCCCGGCAGCAACGGCAGAATACATGTGAGCTCTTGTTGATGCCACCTGACGGGCTGAAAATGTTGAAGCATTAAAAGAATGCTCTGCATGCAGCACCAGGCAGGTATCAAAAAAGCCGGCCAATTCATCATCAGGAATTGTACCGTTAAGCATATAAAGAAAATTGGCTGCATGATTTAAATTCAGATCCGGCTCAACAGGTTTCTTATTGTTCCGGATCCGGCTCCATGCGGCTACGATGGTTGGAAATTTGGCGATGAGTTTTATGGCCATGCGAATTGCTGCTTCACGGGAATGCTCTTTTGTATCAGGATCATGATGGGCCAGCATCCCAACCGCTGCTTGGAGGATATCCATGGGAAGGGCGTCTTTGGGCCTTGTTTCAAGGGCTGCAATAACCTCAGGTGGGATCCCCCTTTCTCCGGCAAGCTGTTTCTTGAAGTTTTCAAATTCTTCCTTTTGAGGCAGTCTTTCATAAAGAAGAAGATAAGCAACCTCTTCAAATGAAACTTTTCCGGCCAGATCCTGAACCAGATATCCCCGGTAAATCAACCTGCCGATAGTACCGTCTACATCACTGATTCTGGTAGTAGCAACTTTAAAACCACGAAGCCCGGTATTTAAAATAGGCTGGCATGTTTCCATAATACACCTCCGTTTCTGTTTTTCGTGTTTTGGTAATAAATAAAGAAATGAATCAAAATTCGTGCCAGATTTTATGAAACAAGAATAAAAACCGGGATCATAGTGAATAGGGTGATATTTTCGTATAAAAACAGGTGGAATAAGGAATAACGACATAATTTATTGAAGGTTTAATTATTCACATAAGATGATCGAGGGATGAAAAGCACGGTACAGAGTTAAAAAAACGTCTCACATTTTAGATATGAGACACAGGTGTATCGTAATACAAGTGGCGAGACCTTTGCAAAACGCCCCCTTTTGCCCAATTCCTGCGTCAGGCTCAAATTTTAATCCTCAAAATACTCGATGTGTTCCTGCCTTGTAGGTCCGGCAGATCGTACTGGGGTGGTTAAAATTTTCGCCTTCCTTGGCCTTGAACCCCGGTTAAATATTAAATACGGATTTAACTGGGCAGGCAAAATTGAACGTTTTTCAAAGGTCTCGTGGCATAATAGAAGGTTTGTGAACGGTCAGTTGCGCGAATTCTTTTTTTTGCCTTTAAGCGAAATTAAATCATATTCATAACCCCCTCCTGCTTGTATAATATTTTGTAACCGTTCACGGGTTCAAGGTTCCATTCTCGTCCCCGGACTGCATTTGGAATGCGCATTTACGAAAAGAGGGCCATATTCATCAGATTCAAAAACATCGGGACATAGATCATTGCATCGCCTGTCACCCATACAATCCTTCAAGATCTTTTTCATTTCCCAAACTCCTTTCTTTGTTATTCCGACAAGTCTTCCATTGTTATTTCATGATTTATATCTATACAACCAATAACGCTCTGAGCTCCAGGGCATAATTTCAGGTACGTTTCCAATGATTCGGAAGCTTCTTTCTTCTTATTTGCGGGAACTTTAAGATAATAATGAACATTAATGCGCGTGATTTTCAATACCCCGTCCACATCTTCAATATCACCGGTTACGATTGCTTTAAACTGATTCTTAAATGTTTTGATCTTTTTTCCGGCCAGCACCATGGCCAGTGTCCCCATCATTCAACCGCCCACAGCACCTGTAATATGATCCAGGGTGGCGGCATGTTCTATATCCGGATCAACCTTGTAGAAATGTTTTATTCCTCCATGAACACCGTAAAAAACCGGTTCATCAAAACCTTTTATGATAGCCTTACGCGTTGGACCCATTTCTCTTGTAATCGTAATATGTGACGTATGAACAATATTCCCCATATAATCCTCCTTATTTAACTGCTAAATTAATGAATGGTCATGCCCATCATGGGCCATAAAATATAAACCGCAAACCCTACAACCATTAAAAGCATAATGCTGGCCAGCAGACCGTAAGTGAAAAATTCAGTGGCTGTAAACTGCTTAGACTCGTAGGCAATGGCATTGGGAGCTGCGCCCACAAGCAGAAGAAACGGCATGCCTGCCGTCACCAGTGATGTAAAAAGAATGACATCAGGAGCAACACCAAGATAAGAAGCGATAACCAGAGCCACAGGCAAGGATATGGCAATTGCCGCAACGTTCATAATAAAATTCGTCATAATCATAACAAAAAATGCAATCCCCATTATAAAGACGAACCAGCCCGATTGATGAAATATCATCAACCATTCGACGGCCAGCCATCTGGCGGCCCCTGTTTCCCAAAGACAAAAACCAATGCTCATGGCGCCTGCAAAAAGAAGAATTATGTTCCACGGAATTTCTTCAAGATCACTGATATCCAGGATCCCTGTGACAAAAAACAGGATCGTTGATGTTAAGATAATGGCTGCTTTGTCCAGGGACTTAAATGCCGGAATAAAAGAACGTAAAGACATGGAAAGGATACAGCCGAAAATGATTACAAGGGATATAATCTCTTTTCCGGTAACAGGTCCAAGTTCAGCATTGAGCTGAACCGCTTTTTCCCTCAAACCGGGAATCTGCTTTTTTTCAGGCTTGAAAAAAAGCATAAAAAATCCCCACAACAAAAACACCATAAGCCATCCCACAGGGAACATATAGTAGCTTAACTGAAAAAAAGTAACATCCCTTCCCACTACATCATTAAAAAAACCGATTGCAACAGCGCCCCGGGCGGCTCCTAAAAGGGTGATAATACTTCCCGCTCCAGCCACATAAGCCATCCCTATAAACAGACCCTTACCGAATTTCGTTGATTTTTCTCCTTTGCCATAAAGCTCGTATATGGATACAAGTAAGGGATACATGGTTGCAGCAACAGCGGTATGGGCCATAATATGGCTCAAAGCCGCGGTTAAAACAAAACAGCCAAGATATATCATACTGGTTTTGTTGCCAACTTTTATCAGCATTTTATAGGCCATTCGGCGGGTTAATCCAGTTTTTGTAAATACAATGCCGATGACGATGGAGGCAAAAATAAACATTACGGAAGGATCCATAAAATCTGTAAACGCCTTCCTGGCCGGCCGGATAAAAAAAAGTGCCTGAAGTACGCCGATAGCAAGACTGGTTACCCCTACTGGAATTACTTCGAAAACCCACCATGTGGTCGCAAGCAAAGCAATTCCCAGAGCACCTTTCCCTTCCCTGCTGAGCAGAAAATGCTTTCCGACGGGATCAACAGCGTTGGGCCAGGGCGGTGAATAGTAAATAATAATAAAAAGCAATAATCCTAAAAAGAGAAAAATATATTTTTTAATTTTTAAATTATTATCCATATTGGCTAACAAAGCATTTGCCATAAACCATATCTTATTTGTTCAATCTATCGATTTAAAGATGATGAACTCGTAAAAAGTCCGAATTAGACGGTTTCGTATAAAGTTCAAATTCAAGGCGTGCAAGTTTTGTATCATCGGCTATCCGCCGGTCTCGTGGGGAGCGTACTTTTTGTACGTTGAATGATTACGACATGCAGCACAACGCAGAAGTTGGACTTTTTACGACGCCATCAAAGATGACAGACCGTGAGTGTTCGGACAACCTCTTTAAACATATCCGTTTGCCTTAAAATCCCCACAATTTTTTTCCCACTTTTAACCAACAATGATTGATGATGTTCCAGCGCAAGCTGATGGATTGCTTTCGTCAAAGAAGCATCTTCTTTGACATACTCACCTTCAGCCGGAGTGCATACCAGCATTTTTACTTTCAGCTCACCCGAATTTTTGCAAATATCGATCAATGGTTTGTCCCAAAAACCGCATTGATCCACCATGGGTTTTAAATACTGGGAACTTATGCCGAATCGAGACAGGGCTTTTGAATCAGCAAGTTGCTTGCCTTTTGGTTCCAGAGCTCGAAGTATATCAAGCTGGCTTATTTTCCCCACAACGTAGCCGTTTTCATCAGTTATGAGAAGAATTCTATGACGATTGATTCCCTGCTCATATTCCTTTTGCGCCTTTTCAAGTGCCTGGGCTGCTTCATCAAGATTAGCTTCCATTCCGATGGTTCCAAATTCGGAAAGTGGTGTCATAATATCCTTAACTGTTTTTTTTCTCATTGCGTGATTTTCCATATATAATCCATATTTTTGTATCAGGAAACTTCATTACGACTGTTTTGCATTAATCTTTTTATTCGTTCCCGTGCTTTTGAAGAAAGCTTTATGGATAAATCCGTTTCTTTTTTATCCATCATTTTAGGGCCGATTATTTTACGCATCAAAAGCAACTGATTCCTGTAACGAGAACAAAACTTGCACATCATCAGGTGTATTCTGATTCCAAAACGCTGGTAAAGGGGAAGTTTATGATCCAGGGAGTCAGATACCATGCGTGTCACTTTTCTGCAATTGAACATCCAATGATTCATGAAGTTTCCTCATACGTCTCATCGGCAAACCAGGATTTTTCAAGGCATCGCCGTAAATACATGCGGGCCCGATAAAGAATCACCCAGCAATTAGTCGGCGTAATATCAAGAGTCTTACAAATTTCTTTTACTTTTTCTCCTATAATTTTCCTGAGAATAAAAGCATTGGCATGACGTTGGGAAAGCTGGGACAAACAGTCATGTAAAACTTTCATAAATTCCTGTTGTTCAATAAGTTTTTGAGGATCTGCATTCCATTTGACCGGTTTGATTTTCCATTGCCCTTTTCTGTTAAAAAAATCTTCCGGAGCAAAAGAAAGAGTGTTTGTATCGTGATAAAGGGCTTCTTTTGTTTTGTTCCTGAAATAATCGATGATTTTATGTTTTAAAATTCCCGTAAGCCAGGTTTTCTCGGATGAACGGCCCTGGTAATTTTTATAAGAATTCAGTGCCGCTAAAAAAGTTTCCTGAACAATATCTTCAGCTGCGGCTACATCACGGACCCTCACAAGGGTATACCTGTAGAGATAATCTCCATACCGGCCCACCCATTTATCGGGGTTGACCGGAGACTTTTCTGAAATAGATCGGATATCATTCATTTTTTTATTTAGTGCTTGAACGAAAACTGTCTTTTTCGTGTTTTTGTAATAGACAAATTAAAGATAAGTCAAAATTCGTGCCAGATTTTATGAAAAGATAATAAAAAACTGAATCATAGTGAATAGGGCTACATTTTTGTATAAAAACAAGGTAGAATAAGGAATAACGACATAATTTATTGAAGGTTTAATTATTCACATAAGATGATCGAGGGATGAAAAGCACGGTACAGAGTTAAAAAACGTCTCACATTTTAGGTATGATACACAGGTGTATCGTGAGACATGTGGCATAATAGAAGGTTTGTAAACAGTCAGTTGTGGGAATTTTTTTTTGAGCATTCGGGACAAAGCCCGATAAATTCGAGATTGTGCCCGATTATTTCGAAAACAGTTGCCTTGTAGAGATCATTTTCGAGTTGGTTCAGCGGCGCAATCGGAGCATCGTCCACCCGGTTGCAGCGCACACATCGGATATGGTAGTGCTTTTTCGTATTCCAGTCAAAGCGTTTTAATGATCCGCTTAATTCCAACTTCTGAATTTTACCTAACTCAGAAAGAACTTCCAGATTTCTGTAAACCGTACCAAGGCTGATCCTGGGAAGGTGACGGCGTACAACTTTATAAATTTCATCTGCACTGGGGTGCGTATTTAGTTTTCGTAATTCTTCCAGGATTACCTGGCGCTGTTTGGTAATCCTGTGATTTTTTTCCTGAAGCAAATTTTTTCCTCTCAGGTGATAAATTAGTGCACCAATTTCTCATTAATTTCCTAAGCTGAAAAAAAACTTATGTCAAGTGTGAAATAATCGATTCTATTAACGGCATAGTTATTGCAAATTTAAAAATTCTATTCTATAAAAAAGCACTGATTTTTCGCTTTGTTGCGTTTTTATGATATAAGTTTTTTTAACTCGAGCTTGACCTGATTAGTTCCTTGGTTGTAAATCTTGTGTTTTTTGTGGCAAAAAAAGTTTGATCACACCACGAAGTACACGAAGAGCACGAAGGTTATATATTTTATTCTTCTTTTCCTTCGTGATCTTCGTGGTAAAAATAAAACCGATCTTTTTTTTACTTCCGGCTTGTCCTGGTTAGGTTATTCCGGGTAAATTTTTCATGTAAAAGTGATAAACGTTAAACAGTACGACTAACAGACAAACAGATGATTTCCATTCGCACTAAAAAAGGCTACAAACTTAACATTGCCGGTGAACCTTCTCATGAGCTTGAACAATTAGGGAGGCCGACCAGCGTAGCTCTTTTGCCGGAAAGGATCCCATTTGTAAAACCCCGTCTGAAAGTTAAAGTGGCCGATCAAGTTAAGGTGGGCTCCCTTGTTTTTGAAGACAAGCGAAATTCGGATCTCGTATTTCTATCACCGGGTGGAGGCAGAATCACTAAAATTGATTTCGGCCCGCGTAGGGTAATTAAAGAAATCGTCGTGGAACTGGATCAAGACGAGGGCTATGAAACTTTTCCAATCTTCAATGAAGCACAGGTTGAAAATATAGAAAGACAAATGCTTGTAAAAGCTATAATGACCGGAGGACTCTGGCCTTTGTTTAGAGAACTTCCTTTTCGTGATATTGCAGCCCCTGACTCTATTCCTCCGTCTATCATTGTCAGTCTGGATACAAACGAGCCTTTTCAGCCCACGCCGGAAGTTTATTTAAAAGGGAAAATTGAACTGTTTGAATTTGGGATAAAAATTTTACAAAAATTATCTGAAAAACTTTTCATAAGTACATCTCAGAATCGTTCTTTTGTTTTAGATCAATTAAACAGCTATGTGACCCACATCTGTGAAAGAGTTTATCCTGCAGATGATCCGGGAGTGTTACTCTATCATATTAAAAAAAGTCCAGACGAAAATAGGGCCTGGTATATCAGCGGTCAGGATGTTTTGCTTCTGGCGATGCTCTTTAAAACCGGTAAATACCCTGTGGAAAGAACTGTTGTCATAGGTGGAGCCCTGGTCAGGGGGAAAAAGCATCTTCTGACCAGAATTGGTGTTCCTTTGAATCATCTTACCAAAGGCCGTACGGACAAAACAGAAAAAGCCAGACATATTGTGGGCGGAATTTTCAAAGGTTATAAAGGCGGCAAAGATTCTTATATGGGGTTTTACGAAACGTCCCTGGTGCTGATTCCCGAAGGTGGCGAAAAGGAGTTTTTAGGGTTTGCAAGACCGGGGTTTCAAAAACCGAGCCGATCCAGAGCTTTTTTATCCTTTTTAAATAAATCGGCATTGCCCATGGACTGCAACTGTCATGGTGAAGAGCGGGCCTGCATCAATTGCGGATTCTGTGCCCAAGTCTGTCCTGTAGATATTTTGCCCCAGTTTACTTACAAGTGCATACTGGTTGATGAAATAGAGGAAGCCATTGATCACGGCTTGCTGGACTGTGTGGAATGCGGTCTTTGTACCTATGTTTGCCCGTCGAAACTGGAACTGTGCAATGTTATGAAAAATACAAAAAAAGCATGTTATCTTGAACAGTTGTAATTATGAAGTTTCTAAAGAAGATTTTCGATTCTAAACGAAAGCACTTTGCCCAGGGCGGAAGATTTGAAAAACTCCATCCTATTTTTGAGGCAACCGAAACCTTTTTCTTTATACCGGGCATTGTAACGAAAAAAGACGCCCATGTGCGTGACAGCCTTGATCTAAAACGCCTCATGAGCATGGTTATTATAGCTCTAATTCCGCCGCTTTTCTTCGGCATTTACAATACAGGATTCCAGTCGAATATAGCTTCCGGACTCCCTGTTACTTTTATAGCAGTTTCCCTCAAAGGGCTACGGATCGTACTGCCGGTTATTATTGTTTCCTATGTTGTGGGATTTTTCTGGGAAATTTTGTTTGCATCCATTAGGAAGCACTCCATAAGTGAAGGTTTCCTGGTTACCGGCCTGTTATTTCCCCTTACTCTTCCACCGACGATTCCGCTCTGGCAGGTTGCCATAGGCATCTCTTTCGGAGTGGTTATCGGCAAGGAACTCTTCGGTGGAACCGGAAGAAACTTTTTAAATCCAGCATTGACCGGACGTGCGTTTCTGTTTTTTGCCTATCCCATAAAGATGACAGGGGGAGCGGTATGGACGGTGGTCAGCAATGTAAATTCTTCAGGAGTCGATACATTCAGCGGGGCGACACCCCTTGCGGTTTCCGCAGTTCAAGGGACTGCTTCCTTTATAGAATCTTTGCTGGCCAAAGCTGGGTTTACGTTTCCCAAACTCTTTTTCGGTTTATACCCTGGTAGTATTGGTGGGACTTCAACGCTAATGTGCTTGATCGGGGCGTGCTTGCTGATCTTTACCGGTATAGCAAGTTACAGAATAATGATCGGAGGTGTTCTGGGAGTGCTGGTTGCTGCATATCCGGGATATATTATGAGCCTTGTTTCTGGTAATTCCACCGTGCCGATGCTTGCGCTGCATCCGCTTTACCACCTGGTAATGGGCGGGTTTGCCTTCGGGATAATCTACATGGCCACCGATCCGGTTTCTGCGCCCGGAATGAATACTGCAAAATGGATATACGGTTTCGCAATCGGTTTTCTGACGGTATTGATACGCATCTTCAATCCGGCATTTCCCGAGGGGGTCATGCTGGCGATTCTCTTTATGAACCTGTTTTCTCCCCTGCTGGATTATTTTGAAATTAATTTCAGGCTGAAAAAAAGGGTGCCCAATGTCTAGCCATATCAAATCAATTTTATTTGCAGTGGTGTTGAGCATTGTATGCGGCAGCCTGTTGACGCTGGCATCCACCGGGCTCAGGGAATATCAACTTAGAAACATCGCCTTTGACAAGCAGAAGAATATTTTAAAGTCTATCGGTCTGATCGAGGATAAAAAAGCACCTTCACTCGAAACAGTTTCCGGATTATACGCGGACCATATAAAAAAGATGTGGATCGATTTCCAAGGGAAGCTCGTTCCAAAAGAAAAAAAAGGTGAAAATGATCTGCCGGTCTATCTTTATGTCAAACAGGAGAAGATACAAGCTTATATTATACCGGTTCATTCCCGGGGACTGTGGGGAAAAATTGCAGGATATCTGGCCATAAAGAATGACGGGACGACGATTTCAGGGTTCACAGTTTACAGTCATCAGGAAACCCCCGGTCTTGGTGGAGAAATCGAAAAAAGATGGTTTCAGAAAAACTTTGCAGACAAAAAAATCATGGACGATAAGGGTAATTTTGTTTCAATTACCATTGCCAAAGGAGCAGTACAAGGGAGGATACCGACAAGTAGACATAAAAACTTTGTGGACGGCATCAGCGGCGCTTCTATGACCGGCAAATTTTTATCTGCCGGCTTAAAACGAACACTTATTGAATATGAACCTCTTTCTGAAAGATTTAGAAAAAATGAGATAAAATGAAGATAACCCGAACCAAAGCCTTTAAGGTATTTTTTAACCCGATCTGGGAAAGCAACCCGATATCAGGCCAAATTCTGGGGATATGCTCTGCTCTTGCGGTAACCGTTCAGTTAAAGACCGCCATTGTCATGGGCCTTGCACTGACTTTTGTCCTGGCTTGTTCCAATCTATCAATTTCACTGATACGCAAGCTGATTCCCAGAAATATTCGTATCATCGTTGAACTCACTATCATTGCAACCCTTGTGATTTTTGCAGACCAGGTTCTCAAAGCTTTTCTTTATGATATCAGCAAGCAGTTGTCGGTTTTCGTGGGGCTTATTATTACAAACTGCATTATCATGGCCAGAGCAGAAACATATGCTCTGGGTAATCCACCGCTTCTTTCCCTGCTCGACGGCATCGGCAACGGGCTCGGCTATAGCCAGATCCTGATAACGGTGGCGGTTCTGCGGGAGCTTTTAGGTGCCGGAAAACTTTTTGGATTTCAAGTGATTCCCAATGCTTTTTATGCGGCAGGATACGAAAATATGGGGTTTATGGTTTTAGCGCCCGGCGCTTTCATTGCAATCGGCCTTATTGTATGGCTCCAGAAAACAGTTTCAAAAGAATAAACTTATGGAAAACCTCATCAGTATCTTTTTAAATTCTGTTTTTGTCGGCAATATCCTTCTGGCATATTTTTTAGGCATGTGTTCTTTTCTTGCGATTTCCGGCAACATGGAACCTGCTGTGGGATTGGGGTTTGCAGTAACTTTTGTACTTTCCATTACAACGCCGATAAACTGGCTGGTCTATCATTATCTGCTGGCGCCCGGAGCTCTTGCCTGGGCCGGCTTGCCTTTGACTGATCTTAGCTTTCTAAAATTTATTATCTTTATCGCTGTTATCGCGGCTATAGTTCAGGCTCTGGAAATGATTATCGACAGGTATTCGCCCCCCCTTTATATGGCCCTTGGTGTTTTCCTCCCCTTGATCGCGGTAAACTGTGCAATTCTTGGCACGTCCCTCTTTATGGTGGAACGCGATTATAATTTTATGGAATCTGTTGTTTTTGGGGCGAGTTCAGGCATGGGATGGATGCTTGCTATTGTTACAATGGCGGGGATAAGAAAAAAACTAAGATATGCAGATGTTCCTGAAGGGCTTGAAGGCTTTGGTATAAGCATGATTGTGACCGGCCTTATGGCCATGGCGTTTATGCTTTTTTCCGGAATAACATTATGATTTACGTTATCAGCATTACAGTGTTTGGATCTATTATCTTTATCCTTATAGGGCTGATTCTGCTGGTGGAAGCCAAAGTGGTGAAAAAGGATGACTGTATTATTATCATTAATGATGACGAGGGAAAAAGCCTGAAGGTCCCGGGAGGAAATACACTTTTGTCCGCTCTTGCCGAAAATGAGATTTTTATCCCATCGGCCTGTGGCGGCGGAGGTTCATGTGGAACCTGTAGGTGCGTGGTGGAAGAAGGTGGAAGGGGTATTTTGCCCACCGAGCTTGCCCACCTTACCAGAGGGGAGAAAAAAGCAAATGTCCGTCTGGCCTGCCAGCTAAAAGTAAAGGAAAATTTAAAGATTCGGGTGCCGGAAGAAATCTTCAATGTAAAAAAATACAATGCCACAGTAGTTTCTAACGACAACGTTGCAACTTTTATAAAGGAACTGGTGATACAACTCGACTCTGGTGAAGAACTCGACTTCAAAGCCGGGGCTTATATTCAGATCGATATTCCTGAGCACGAGCTTTCGTTGTTAGAATTCAGGACCAGGGTTGCCGAACGGTTCAGACCTGACTGGGATGCCTTCGATCTCTGGGGGCTGCGTTCGAAAATAGAAGAACCGGTTTTCAGAGCCTATTCCGTTGCAAGCCCTCCAAGCGAAAAGAATATCTTAGAATTTACGATCCGGATTGCCACACCCCCGCCCGGGGTTTCAGAAGCACCGCCCGGTGCAGGATCATCCTATATTTTCAACTTGAAACCTAGTGACCGGATTACTTTGAGCGGACCTTATGGAGAATTTTTCGTAGAAGAGACAGAGAAAGAGATGTGCTTTGTCGGAGGCGGTGCCGGCATGGCGCCTTTGAGATGTCACATCCTTCACCAGCTTAACACGCTGGAAACAAAACGCAAAACCACTTTTTGGTACGGAGCAAGATCAAAATTGGAACTGTTTTTTGAAAAAGAATTCAGGGAGTTGGAAAAGAAATTTGACAATTTTTCATTCTATGTCGCTCTATCCCAGCCAAAACCGGAAAATAACTGGAGCGGGATGACCGGTTATATTCACCAGTATCTGTATGACAATTATCTCAGCAAACATGAAGATCCAACGGAAATTGAATATTATCTCTGCGGTCCACCCATGATGGTCGATGCAATTGAAGATATGCTCGACAGCCTGGGAGTTGAACCTGAGATGATAGCCTACGACAAATTCTAAAGGTCTCGGGAAAAAAGTTCATTCCTGGCAGTCACAATTATACAGACACCAGCAGTGTGGCATCAAAGGTATTAACCCGGGAAATCAAGGATAAAATATCTGCCGCCGGTTTTGAAGCCGCCGCAATCTCTGCAGCGATATCAATGGAAGAGAGCGCCATCAAACTTTACTCCGAAAGTGCAAAAACCACATCTGATCCCGAAGCCAAAGCCCTTTATGAATGGCTTTCACGCTGGGAACGCGAGCATCTGGGCCTGCTTCTTGATATCGACAAAGCGTTAAGGGAAAAGATTTGGTTTGATAATCAATTCTGGCCCTTTTAACCCGAATCGTGTCTTCTGAGTGACAATAAATCACATCTTCTAAGAACCAGAGGTTTTCTCCCGGTTTATGGGAATCGTTGTAACCGGTTCCAGAGATTCTTTTAACACTTTTTCAGTAACACTTCCAAAGCGAAAATGCCCCACAATCAACTCTCTTGACTTTCAATATAACTGACTTATTCTCTTATCAAGAATTAAG
The DNA here is from genome assembly GCA_019313505.1 of Deltaproteobacteria bacterium. Taxonomy (GTDB): domain Bacteria; phylum Desulfobacterota; class Desulfobacteria; order Desulfobacterales; family UBA11574; genus S5133MH16. The sequence continues at coordinate 386 of JAFDBA010000020.1, read as the reverse complement.
CAAACCGAGCAACATGTAACAATGGGTTATTACGTTCATAGAAATGGTTTCAAAACCTCCCCTCAGGCCCAATTTCTGTGTTGAGCCGAGGGATTCAATACTCGAAATATTACATATATTCCTGCGCTTGAATCCCTCGCCCTGCCTTGATCTTGAACCTGATTGAAGGTTTTGAAACCACTTCTATCAAAAAGAATGGGAAAGGAGGCCGTATGGAGCGCTTTGAATATGAGATTACCCGGCACTCGGCGGAGACTTTTGATAAGGTTATTTATTTTTGTAGTGATTCCGGCCAATGCGGTATTGATGAAGTTTCGAAAGATCAGACAAGAATTTTGACTGATATTCTGAACAACCGGGGAAGTAAGGGATGGGAGCTCATCCAA
>JAFDBA010000019.1 GCA_019313505.1 Deltaproteobacteria bacterium | reverse complement strand
GCTTTTTGTGGCAAAAAAAATTTTATCCCACCACGAAGTACACGAAGGTTATATATTTTATTCTTCTTTTCCTTCGTGATCTTCGTGGTAAAAATAAAACCGATCTTTTTTGGTTCTCACCGAGCCTTAGGCTTACGAGCTGGAGGCCGGTTTGTCCGGGTTAGGGTTTTATTGACAGAAATTAGCAATTTAATAATATTTACCAGAGAGGAGTTTAAATGACTGAAAAAGTAGAATGTTTAAGGAACATTGCTTTTGTGGCCCACGGAGGCGCTGGGAAAACTTCTTTGGCCGAGGTAATGCTTTTTAATACAGGTGTCACCAATAGACTGGGGTGCGTTGATGATGAAAACACCATCATGGACTTTGAGCAGGAAGAACTCAAACGCCACATAAGCTTAAGCAGCGGATTCCATCAATACAGTTGGAAAAAACATACAATCAGTATCATCGACACACCCGGTGATCAGAATTTTTTTTCAGACACAAGACTTTGCATGCAGGCTGCCGACGGCATTGTTGTGGTAATAGATGCAGTAGATGGAGTAAAAGTTCAGACCGAGCAGGCCTGGGATTTCATAGATGAATTCAACCAGCCCTTAGTGATTTTTATTAATAAACTCGACAGGGAAAGGTCGGATTTTATTCGTACATTCAAAGATGCAGAAAAATGTTTTAAGCCAAAGCCTATTATTACTCAACTCCCCATAGGATCCGAAGCAGGCTTTAAAGGAGTTGTTGACCTTATAAGTATGAAAGCGTTCACATATGACACCAAAGGTAAAGCAACTAAAATTGACATCCCCAACGATATGCAGGATCAGGTGGAAGAAGAGAGAGAAGCTCTTGTAGAAAATGTTGTAGAGTCGGACGACGAACTCCTTGAACGGTATCTTGAAGGAGGATCCTTGTCAGATGATGAAATAAAAAATGTATTAAGAAAAGGCACATTGACGCGTACATTTGTGCCTGTTCTTTGCGGGTCAGCCACAAAAAATATCGGCATCGATCTTTTACAGGATTTTCTTGTTAACTGCATGCCTTCACCTCTGGATCATGATCCCTGGATCGCTGCTGATTCTACCGGTGAAACTGAAATAGAATGCAAGCCTGATCCGGATGCACCCTTTTCCGGATTTGTCTTCAAAACGGTGGCCGATCCATTTTCCGGGCGTCTTTCAATATTCAGGATAGTTTCAGGAACGCTGGGTTCAGACGGTACTTTTTATAACGTTAATAAAGATACAAATGAAAGGTATAATCAGTTGTTGAGCATTGCCGGCAAAGAACAGAAACCAATAAACGGAGCCGGACCAGGATCCATTGTAGCTGTGGCCAAATTAAAAGAAACGACCACAGGCGACACCCTTTGTAATGATGGGCGAAAGGCAAAATTTAAATGCGCAGAACCTCTTCCCGACCTGATTTTTTTTGCTATTGAGCCAAAATCAAAGGGGGATGAAGACAAAATATTCACATCACTGTCAAAGCTGTTGGAAGAAGATGTTTCTCTAAAGCTCACTCGTAATCCTGAAACCAAACAAATTCTTTTGTCCGGCCTTGGGCAGATCCACATTGAAGTCGCGGTTGAAAAGCTCAAAAGAAAGTTCAATGTTGAAGTCCGGCTGAACACACCCAAAGTCCCCTATAAAGAGACCATTACCAAGACGGTTAGAGTTCAAGGAAGACATAAAAAGCAAACCGGGGGCCATGGTCAGTTCGGTGATTGCTGGATCCGGTTAGATCCACTTCCCAGGGGAAAAGGTTTTGAGTTTGTAAATAAAATCGTCGGCGGTGCAATTCCGAGGCAATATATACCTGCTGTTGAGAAAGGTATTAATGAAGCGTCCATCAAGGGGGTTCTTGCCGGATTCCAGTGTATTGATTTTCAGGTTACTCTGGATGACGGTTCTTTTCATGCAGTTGATTCATCTGAAATGGCCTTTAAAATTGCAGGTTCTCTGGCATTTAGAAAAGCGGCGGCAGAGGCGGGCCCGGTTCTGTTGGAACCTATCATGAGTGTTTCAATCACAACTCCGGACGAATACATGGGTGATATCATGGGAGATCTTAACAGCAGACGGGGCAGGGTCCTGGGCATGGACAACAAGGGTAAAAACCAGGTCATTAATGCAAATGTGCCCATGGCCGAGTTCTTGACCTATGCGCCTGAATTAAGATCAATTACCGGAGGCCGTGGCATATTTACCATGGAATTTTCACATTATGATGAAGTTCCCGCCCAGATCTCACAAAAACTTGTAGAGGAGATAAAAAAAGATAAAGAATGATGGCGTCGTAAAAAGTCCCAACTTCTGCGTTGCGCTGCATCCTTGCTCCGCCATCTCTACCGACCTATTTCGACGTATTTGGCGGATTTCAATCTTCAATCTTCAATCTTCAATCTACAATTTTCAATCGTCAATTCTCACCTCCCCCCGGCCATACATTTCTTGCAGGGAGCATACCCACCCCAGAACGCATCCCATTTGCGTAAAAATATAATTTTGTTTTTTACGGCAATCTTTTTCCCAAAGATACATGTTGTATAATGAAATCGTTTTGATCTTCTGTTTCCCCAATACCTTTCCTTTTTTTCTTTCCAGTTACGCCATATTCCCCGTTTAGCCAACATTGCATTCCGCTGGGACTGCAGTAACACCTGATCATATTTAATATTTGGTCTTCGGGGCAAACAATAGGCATATCCTTTTTCTATCATAACCTTATTTACAAATACCCCATTGTTCAAAAACACGTAAGCCAGTGTCCGGCCATAGCGGTCATGGGTTTCTTTGTCGAATTCCAGTCGAACCATTTTGGATAACACAAGTGTCTTATTATATTTCTTTGCGTCATATCCGAAAAATTCGGCTTTTTTATTTTCATGATCAATTTCAGGTGCATTTATCCCGATATAACGAATGTGTCGACCATCGGCCAGTACAATGGTATCCCCGTCACTGACCCATTTTACATAGTACCGCTCATGTGCGAATATCGGTTTGCCGGATAAAAAAACAAATAAAAAAAATGCTGACAAATAAAAAAAATGTCTTGAGACCTTTGAAAAATGTTCATTTTTGTTCAAGATCAACCCACCTTCAATCCGCAAATTTTGGAAGCACTGTTATCGAGCATTTTCGGAAGACCGCCGAGATCTTGAGGGATAAATCCCATGGATTTTTGCCAGACCTCATCATCTTCCATGCAAAAATAGATTAGAACTTCAGGAGCATATTCTCTTATCCAGGAAATCATCTTACGATAAAGCTCAATCCTTAACGGCTTAAAATAGCGCATCTTTCCATCCAGACCCGTTATGAATTCCCCGTAAATTATCTTTGATTCCGAAAATCGTTTTTGTATGATAGACTTTAGAGACGGCATGAAACGAAAGGTGCCTATGCTGATCCAAACGATGTTCCTTGACGAAACGCTGGAAAACAGCTTTTCAACAACCCCCCGGTATTCTTCTTCACAGCCGTTATAGATAAACATTGGATCAAAATGGAAGCCAAGGGGGTATCCCCACGATTCGCATTTTGCAGCGGCCCGGAGTCTTGCGGAGAGAGATGCGGTATTGCGCTCCTCATTTTCAATAATACGATCCGTGTTCAAAGACCATGCCACAATGGTTTTGCGATTATGACGAAGATGTTTTAACCGGTCGATAGCCGTTGTTTTTGTCTTTAGTTCCAGCACGGCGTGGGACTGCTTTGAAAACTTTGGAACAAGCCGGCGTGAAAGGTCAGTCCACATTTCCCAGATCATACTGTCTGTAAATTCCCCGGTCCCTATTCTGGTTATGGTTTTCTTCAAAAACATATCATCTAACTCTAAAAAGAGGTCATCATAGTTGACAAAATACTGGAGTACCGGAGGATGAAAATATGATTGCAAAATGCAATAGGAGCAGTCCATGGTGCAAAATGTACCGATATGCAGAATTTGATAACCGCAGCAAGTATAAACCCGTGTGCCGGGACATGATCTAACAAAAGTGCCTTTATTGCGGGTAAGGAAAAGAATTGTTTTGGCTTTTCGGACAGGGTCATTTGAACATAAAATCGATTCAAAGACTTCTTGTGCATTTCGAACAATTTCCACAGGCACATTAATTCGTGACCGGATGGAAACCACGTGAGGAGAATTGAGTACCTGCTTATCAATATATAGTTTTAAAAGGGAGTGAGCTAAAGTTAAGGAATTCTGTCAATTATATAAAAACAGCGGAGCGAAGCGACACCATAACTTTAGGCACTTTAGATCACTTTAGGCACTTTTAACTCGTACGGTTTTGAGTAAACTATCCCCTTTCAGGGGTAACCCAAAGCCGGACCCTATGGACCCGGATATTTACTTTGACCTGAAAAACCTGGTCCTGACGCCGGAATTGGGCAAAAGGGGGCGTTTTTCAAAGGTCTCTATTCTTGAGCCCAAGTGATACCCAGGTACAAGAGCATTCGGAAGTAAGCGCCGGGGCAGAGGCGTTTACTTCTACTCTCTCCAAAACATCAAAACCCTTTCGGGCCAGTTCTTTTTCCACATACGCCTCCTGAACATCGTAAAAGCCGGAAACCACCAGCAAACCATGGTTCATGAGAATAAGCCGACGGTAGTGATGGAACATTTGCATATGAACACTCGCAGGAAGGTTGGCAAGGATCAGGTCGAAATGTTCTGAAACAGCATTTGCAGACCCACAAAATAAATGAAACCGGTTTTGCAATTGGTTGAATAGTGCATTTTCCATACTGGCTCTTATCGATGCAGGGTTGACATCGCAGCCTATTGCCATAGCATTATTATTAAAAACCGCCGTGAGTCCTAAGATTCCGGACCCGCAGCCTATATCCAGGATTTTAGCTTCTTTTTTTATCTTTAAACGCTTCAAGACGGTAAGTGCAGCTTTGGTTGAGGGGTGGGCCGGAGGGAAAGAGCCGGAGGTTTTAATAACCAGACATTCCTCTCCCCTTCTTGGTCTCCTGATGCTTAATGGAGACCTGATTGCTAAATTTCCAATGCGGTAAAACATAGAAACAGCCGTTTTGTAATTGATTTCACTTTATAATATAAAAATATATCATGTTGAGAAACTAATTTCTCAACATGATATTAATCAAGCTGATACGCTTTTTGTTTGACACACAAATATTTATTTTTATAATGTATTTTTAAAAAAAACTTCGTGTTGGTGCCACACACAGAAAACAGGAGGCCAGAGAAAACATGATTCTAAGATATACAAGAAAGGGAAAGAATTTATTGGTGGAAGAAGCTGAGTTTCAGGAGTATATAACCAAGCAATTCCGGGAACTCCTCAATCTATCCACCAACGTGGTGGCGGCATTGATTATGATCAGTCTAATCGTAGTCTTTTTTTGGATTGATTGTTATCCCCCTTATCGGACGCACCTTTATTCGGGAAATGGTCTCCAAGTGGCTGAGAAAACATTTTAAAGAGCTTTTAAAATTTAACGACAATTTGGTTTTGTAAAACCAACCAAAATCAAAGGATCTTTCATTAAGCCCCTAACTGCCAAAGTCAAAGGATTTGGTGAAAAATTTAAACATAGGGATTACTATCGGCATTACAAAACGATTTACAATAATGTTTTGGTTAATCCGATCTGCGATCAACAGCAACAGCAACACATAGGGACCTGCCTGCCAAAATACTTTCTCAAAAGTTTTATTCTTCCCATCAATAAAAGCATCCAGAATGCTGGCAGCAGCCATTGGTGGAATCGGCAACAGGTTTGCCACGGCCACCATGAGATTGATTCCCACTACGATCTGCAACATCTCGGTCTGAATAGAAAATTGCTCGATAATTAAACTTATGCTGGAGATTATGCTTGCGAGGAGAAAGTTTGACATGGGTCCGGCGAATCTTATGATGACGGTATGCAATCTCGGCTTTGAAAATTTGCTCGGATCGATATCAACCCTTCGAGGCCAGCCAAACCCGGAAATAAAAAATGAGACCGTTCCCGGCAGATCAAGATGACGAAACGCATTAAAGTGAAATCGGTTTTTGTCTTCTTCGCGCATATCACCTAAAAATTGCGCAATAAAAGCCTGAGCTTCGGCATTTATTGTAACCGCAAAGAGAATACCCAAACAAAAAGCAATATAATTATCAATTAAATAATTAGAGAAATCGAATAAATAAGGCATAATTTTCCGTTGCGTATCTTGTTCGAGACCTTTTCAAAGGTCTTTCCAATATCTCGTGAATATCAAGACAGCCATTCATTTCAAAGATAAGCTTTCTTGTCAACCGTAATGCCGTAATAGTTTAAAAGGCATTAAAAAAAGAGGCGGAAAGGAACAACCTTTCCGCCTCTTGTTGTTAAAATTTGCCGGTAATCAAATTTACCAGCTATTGTTCAGTGGCATGTTTTGGTTTCTTGTTGACAAAAGCAATACCAATAGCAACGATCAGCAATGCTGCCGACAGGTAGAACGCGATGTTGAAACTTCCTGTGGCGTCTCTGATCATACCGGCCAATCTCGGCATGAACGCACCACACGCCCAGCCGATGAACACCAGACCGTAGTTAAAGCCCAGGTTCTTTGGCCCATAAAAATCGGCGGTAAATGACGGCATCAGAGCCAGACCACCGCCGTACTGCCAGTAACCGACACCGGCCAGGAAGAACAGAAGGCCGATACTCTTTGTAGCGATGGCATAAGGGATACAAAGCATGGCTATTGCGGATATGCCACAATTCAGGATATAAGCATTGTTTCTGCCGATGACATCCGAGTACTTACCGGTTCCAACCCGGCCGGCGGCATTAATCAAACCACCGAAAGAGGCAAGTACCCATCCTGCAACAAGTCCGGCCGCGGTCTTTTTGGCCAAACCGGCGGCATTGGTGATGATCAAAATACCGGACTGGGTATTGAGGATGAACATCGCCACCAGGGCATAAAACTGCCAGGTTTTGGTCATCTCACCAGCGGTCCAATCAATGGGTGGTTTCACTGCTACTGCTGTTTCACCTGCTTTTAGCGGTGGAGCTTCCGGAACATAACCCTCCTCAGGCCATGCCAGTACCTGGGCAGCAAGGCAGATGACAATCAGATAGAGAACGCCAAGGAAGTAGAAACTTGCGGAAACGCCCCAGCTGTCAATAATCCATTTTGCCAGTGGAGATACATAAAGGGCTGCACCACCATATCCTGCCACCACCAAGCCGGCAACAAGCCCGCGTTTATGGGGCCCGAACCATTTCAGCGCGGCCGGTGTTGGGGCTGCGTACCCGATGCCCATGCCGATTCCGCCACCGATACCGTAACCGATAATCAGGCCGGTATAACTTTTCATAGCACCGGCAAGAATCAGGCCAAGTCCGATAGCAATACCACCAATACTGGCTGCAACGGTAGGACCTTTTGTATCCTGTAACCTGCCCCCCGGAATCATTAACAAACCGAAAATTAACATACAGAGGGTAACAGGGGTTGATGCCTGGGCATGGTTGATAACGCTCCATCCCGCATTCATTGGCAGTGACATAAATTCAGGATTAACAAGTCTGACTTTCCACACACTCCAGGCGTATAAAACACCCAAGCATAAATTAATGGTTGTTCCCGCAAACACCACGCGCCAAGCCTGGGCCGGCGTTTTGTTTTCTACCATATCAATACCTCCTTCAAATTGTTGCCCCAAAATCCTTTTCCTAATTTTTTTTTAGATATCGCCCTTTAGTGGTTTGAACCGCTCTTGTAATTGATCCGGTACAAGGGCAATCAAAGCTTTCGTAATGCACGGGCGGAAACCAAGACTGGGGCAAACGTTTTAGATAAAAAGTCTCACCTTTCCTCCACGGTAGTTTTGTCCTATCACCCCCTTTCCGGCTAAGTGTTAAAAAAATACTGCACTATTGAAATTCAGCTTAATTTTAGTTTGCTGGTTCAGGGTATGTTTTTATTCCCTGGGTAAATATATCAAATGCAATATCAAGAGTCGATTTCAAAAAATCCTTTTTATTGTCAATCAATCTTTTACTTTCCTCCCAGAGAACAACACCTGAAAACAAAGCCCAAACAATGTCAGCCAGCGCCACCGGATGCCTGTCAATAAAATCCCCTTTTTTTATTCCCTCTTCAAATATTTTGGCCATCGATCCGAATGAACTTCGCGATAAGTCTTTAATATCCGAAAGCAAACTGGGTGATAAATTTCTCAGTGTTTCACTCGACTGAAGATGGAACATGTTAATAAGGACAATGGGATCAAACTCGTAAATTTCATACAATGCTTCCTTTAGAGCCTTTATTCTTTGTTCAGGTTTTTGATACTTTTCGTTATGTACATGTTCCAACCTGACATTCATATAATGAAGGATTTTCAAGGAAAGAGAGGCAAACAATTCTTCTTTGTTTTTGAAATAAAGATAAATAGTGCCCGGGCTAAGTTCCGCTTCATTGGCAATATCTTCCATGGTTGCCTTGTTGAAGCTTTTTCTGGAAAAAACCCTCTTTGCAGCAACCATTATCTGTTGCCGTCTTCTTTCTTTTTCTCGCTCTTTCCTTTCTTTTATCCCCATATTTTACTGAACCATATTTATTTAATTAGGCATTATATAAATGGTGCTTTTTATTTAGTCAAGCAAATTCATTCATTTTATTCATTTCGAACCTTAGTTTTCTAAGACCCACGAATATAAATATCATAACCAACTGAATATACTTTATATATTTAAATCTGCCTTTTAGATTAAATTGACCAATATTTTTACTAAATTAGCATCGTAGAAGATGTTTTTACAACATATTGTTATTTTAAGCAGACAGGTACACTATATATGGTAAAAATATCGAACGTCAAGTTGGCCGGGCGAGAATTTTTCTAAGGGAGGGATTCTGGATGAAGGCATCAAAGGTTACTTTACGATCTTTGAGTTCGATTAAATTTTGAAATGAAATTTTCAGAAAATAGGTGTTACCTTCGAAATTATCCGGAGGAATAAGTTTTATTCCGTTTCCGAGTTTAAGCTTTTTCAAGTGGCTTACAAACTCTTTTTCAGCGGCTGTTATAACGGGAAAACGCCGCTGTTTTAAATAAATTCTTATCTTGCTGATCTTTTGATTTCTATCAAGATCTTCGTTAGTTAAGATCTTTTGCAAAATATTATTTTCTATCACTTTCAGGACGGGAATATCTTCGCGAAGGGAAATCTCTTTAGCCAGGGTTAATATTTCCCTTTGTTTATTCAGGCCCAGTTTAAGTGTCTCAAAAAGTTTTGCAAAAACTTCTCCGGCTTTTTGTTGCATCCTTCCGAGTTCCAAAGCCATGGTCAAAGAAATAGTATTTGAAAGAATGCCGTTTTGAACAGATCCGGAAAGATGACAGAGCTCTTTAATTTTTTTTATAATTGATTGATTTTCAGGCAAACCCATGTCTGACAGCTCTTTGCCAAGACTGCTAAAATTTTTGTAAAAGTCGAAAAGCATGTTAATCGATCTTGACTGTTCAATCAGGTTAAGAGGCCTTTGAAGAGAGTTGTCAGTGATTGCATACTTTATACATTCAAGCCTTTTTGTATCAACATCGAGTATCCTAACTTCAACATCAGTCCAGCTCAGTCGCCGGCAGGCTTCAATTCTGCGAAAACCACATACAATTTTATATCCCGATCTTTTTTCTATCAATAGAGGAAGGTTTAACAACCCCACATTATCAATGGAGTCCATCAGATGATCGATGTTTTTTGGGGTTGTGATGCTAAAGGATTCGTCCTTGGAATCGATCAGGGAAAGCTTTACAATCTTTTGTTTAAAGCCCATGACTTGCGTCGGTAAGTTGATTTAAAGCTTCCAGGTATTTCCTGCGTGTATTAATGACAATGGTTTCGGAAAGTGAAGGCCCCGGTGGCTTTTTATTCCAATTTATGGAAATCAAGTAGTCTCTAAGATATTGTTTGTCGAAGCTTTCTTGTGCACCATTCGGTTTATATGACTCTCTGGGCCAAAACCTTGATGAATCAGGGGTCAGCACTTCATCGATAAGAATGAGATCGTTTTCAAAGAGGCCAAATTCAAATTTTGTATCAGCAATTATTATACCCTTTTCATAAGCCAAATCCGCACCCTTTTCGTAAATTGCAAAACTGAGTTTTCTGACCTTGTTTGCAAGGGTTTCCCCAATTTTAGCGATAACTGTATCAGAGTCAATGTTGACGTCATGAAGGCCTATCTCTTCTTTGGTTGAGGGCGTAAACAAGGGTTCAGGCAATTTGTCTGATTCTTTCAGACCTTGAGGCAGTTTTATTCCACAGATGCTACCGTTCGTTTGGTAATCTTTCCAGCCTGACCCGGATATATACCCCCTGACAACACATTCAATGGGAAGGGGTTTTGCTTTTTTGACCAGCATGCTCCGGTCACGCAGGATTTCGGTATAAGGTTTACAAATCTCAGGAAAGTTATCAACATTGCCTGAAATCAAATGATGGGGCAAAAGAGACTCCATTATTTCAAACCAGAAAAGGGAAATCTGTGTTAATATTTTCCCTTTTCCTGGAATAGGATCGGGCATGATAACATCAAACGCGGAGATTCGATCTGTAGCCACCATTAAAAGTTTGTCACCAAGATCGTATATATCCCGTACTTTTCCCCTTTTTACTAAATTCAAATCTTTAAAATCAGTCCTAATCACTGTCTGAGCCATGGATTTTTAACCTTTGGATATAGCCGATCTTCATTGCTGTTCTCTGAAAGCTTCGATATATCTTTTTAAAATTTCGAGTGTCGATTCGGTTGTTTTAATGAACTCAATTCCGGATTCATATCTTTCTTTTTCACCTGGATTTGAATAAACAACATTTCCTTCGATATCGATCATATCGTCTTCCAGACCTATTGCCAGTGCCACAGTATATTTCGGGTCGATTAGAACGTGGGTTTCAAGAAGAATTCCGTCTTCACTTACATTCAAAGTTCTTCCCATTCCCTGCGCCACAGTCTGGCCAGTTTCATCAATACAATTATACGATATGAGATTAAGGGCATTGATTCTTGAATGTTTTCTTTTATCTTCTGTAGTCATAGTTTTTACCCTATATAGATGAATTTACAAAACCGGTTTTTTACGGACGGCGTTTTTTCCAAATTCACAAGCCAACATGGATGTAGCTAATATGCAGTTTGCAAGGTGTTCTATAAAACTTTTAAATGTGTACGAAAGTTGATTATATTCTTTTCCCAGAATGTCAGGGTCCAACTCGCTCGTCTTGAGATCTTTTGACCCGAAAACCGAAGCGGAATGCGGTTCTTGTCCCATATCAAGGAATGGAACATGGCCAAAGAAATCGCCCGGATAAAGACTTGCCAGCGGCACATAACCATTTTCAGTATTCCTGGCAATATGAGCTTCACCTTCCGTAATTGTGAATAAACCCTCCACATTCTCACCCTGTGCAATCACCTGCTTGCCGCTGACAAATTCTTCTATTTTAATATTGTTTAAATTTATGTCAACCGCCATATTGGTTGCCTGTTTTAACCTTCTATCGAGACTGATTGAAAAGCTTCTGAATTGATCGGACATTCGCAAAAAATCGACGGAAAGTCGTCGCGAATCGAGCACGCCAAGCAGAACATTGTTAACCGCAATGATTGCGGCGCTGCGAACACTTCCCTCTAATAATAGAAATGAGGCTACACTTCCAATAAATGCTCCTTCACCGATTTTAAGTATTTCCAAAGGCCCCTTGGGGGTTTCTCTGATAATTTCTGCAGTTCCCTCAAGAATGACCCATAACCAGCCGCCATGTTTTCCCTCCATTACGATTTTGTTGCCGGCATGAACCTCTTCTTCATCAACAACATATGTGTAATCGATAAGCGGTCCCCTGATAATCGGCTGATTGGGCAACTTGTTCAAAGGATGTAATGATTTTTTTGTGAATGTTACCGGCCCCAATTTATCAATCTGTCCATCATCCAGCATTCTTAAGCAGTCAAGAATAATTTGCATCCGGCTCTTTTTGATGATATTTTCACCGGCAACTTTTTCTTCAATGAATTCAAATTCCCCATCAAGCCATCCAAAAAGTGAATTGACAGCATCGAGGCCTGCCAATGATCCAAGTGAAGCATTAACAGGGTTGCCATTGAAGAAATATATTAAACCCATATCTTGAGCGTACTTGCTTGTAATGCGCAAAACGCCTGTACTGGCATTTGAACCGAGGAGTTGCAAGATATCTCCCAAATTCAAAAAAGTAATATTGCCTGCCAGAACAAAATTGCCCATGGATCCTCTATCCCGATTTAATTTGTTTTTTCAATGACAATAATGTTAACTTAAGGCATTCCTTTAAGGTTGCACCAACACTCTCCCCGATAATAGCACTGGCAGGAAAAGAAGGCACCTTGAGCTGCCTGTTTAAATCCCTTTCCATCTGCTCTATGGTCATCACAGGAACGCCCTGCCCTGTAAGATCCCTTTTGTTGTGTTGCATAATTAGTGGAATATTTACGATGTTTATGCCGTACTCTTTCAAATTATGCTGCAGATCTTTTAAGGATAGCATGTTTTTTTCCCGCCTGACCGCCAGCGAATCGGCAACAAAAATTACCCCGTCCACCCCCTTTAAAACTAGTTTTCTGGTAGATTTGTATTGAACCTGACCGGGAACAGTATAAACTTGGACCTTGATATCGAAGCCTTTTATTTGTCCAAGCCCCATGGGAAGAAAATCGAAAAAAAGGGTTCGGTCACCTTCTGTGTCAACAGAGACCATCTCGCCAACAACCTGTTTTTTATATGTCTTGTAAATATACTCCATATTAGTTGTTTTACCAGATCTCCCGGGTCCGTAATATACGATTTTACATTCTAACTCTCTTTTTTTTATATTAAATATAGCCATATATAGTCAGTTCCAAGTCAAAAGATTAAGATGTGTTAAACCAATCCAATATGAATCAAAAAATCTATTTTATAAATATTTCTCAAATTCTTCAAGGTCTTTTTTGTTTAATTTACTACAATCTCTATATCCACGCAATAATCCCCCCGCAAAGGACCGATTTTAATTTCTTTTACCAAAGTAACTATACCGGAACCACTGAATAGAGCAGTAGTAGAATAATACTGAATATCATTAATCTTATTGCCAACTTTAAAAGATTTAATTAAATCTTTGTCCCTGATTGGAATAAGCAGAGTGATTATATTTCCTAATTGGAATCTTATCTTAAATTCAACTACCTGTCCCTCTTGGGGTTCGCTATCAATGGTTATTCCGATAGAGTTGATATCAAGAGCATCATCTTCGATTTCAGGTTCCTTAGCCTGAACCACATTAGTACCAAGTCTTGTAATCACAGGCTCCAGGTTGACTGTCGGTGCTTTTCTCCTTGGAAGCTTTTTGTCAACGCCCTCTTTTTTTAGAATATTTTCAAGAAAAACATATAATTTATCCAACTGAATCGTTGAAAAGATATCGTCTGAAATCCATTGCTCATACTGGGTAACAGCTTCATCCATTGATGAAAGCGCCATATGACACCTTAGTATACTCTTTGCAGCAACAACACGCAGTGAATCTTTTTTTATTAGTTCGTTAAATTCTGTTATGGCTCTTTTTAACTGGCCGAACTTTGCCAGGGCTATTGCGCCGTCAAGTGCTTTTAAATCTTCACTCTTGTCCGGTGCAAATGAACACATTTTTTTTATCAGTTCCTGTACCTCTGCAGAGACTTCAGGCTTTTTCGGTGCCTTTTGGATCTTGATTATATCCTCTTTCAATACACGGATTTTATTTATGATTCCATTTATCAGGTTTTGGTTGCTCTTCAGCTGTTCGTTGCTTTTGATAAGTTTGGTTGCGTTGTGATATTTTTCCATGGCCTCATTCAACAGGCCCTGGGTATGATAAAGTTCTGCTTCCTGTAATAATATTTTTATTTTTTTTGTTATATTCATCAGCATTCTCAATTCTTTTAAACTTTCTCATTTTTTTACCCTGCTTAAACACTCCGTGTCAATAATAAGAAATAAAGATTTTCGTAAAAGTGTAGTTTTTTTTAAATATCTATTTCAAATGAGTTCTATTTATGATTGAATATTTTTATGTCAATCTTTGACAATCTCGTAAAAAGTCAAAATCCGACGGCAAAGTAAAAAGATCCAAATTCAAGGCGTGCAAATCCTGAGGAGCCGGCTATCCGCCGTTCCCGTAGGGAGCGTACATGTAGTACGCTGCAGTGACGAAGGATGCAGCACAACGCAGAAGTTGGACTTTTTGCGAAGCCGGCAATCTTTTAATAACAAAAGGAGATTATTATGGACAAAAAAGTTACCGTAGTCGGTGCCGGTAATGTGGGGGCAACCGCCGCTCAACGGCTGGCAGAAAAAGAGTTATGCGATGTGGCTCTGATTGATATTATTGAGGGACTTCCCCAGGGTAAAGCCCTCGATCTTGCTGAGGCTGCTCCGATTGAAAAGCATGATGCCCGTATTATGGGTTCAAACGATTATGCAGCGTCAGCAAACTCTGATATCGTCATCATTACTGCCGGCATACCCAGAAAACCCGGGATGAGCCGGGATGACCTTCTCAATATCAATGCAGGAATCATGGCTAATGTTACCAAAGAGATAGCAAAACTATCCCCTGATTCTGTAATTATCGTTGTTAGCAATCCCCTTGATGCCATGTGCCACGTTGCCTATGAAACCAGTGGTTTTCCAAAAAACAGAGTTATCGGTATGGCCGGAGTGTTAGACTCGGCACGGTTCAGGTCTTTTATTGCCATGGAACTCAATGTTTCCGTGGAAAATACAACTGCATTTGTCCTTGGCGGGCATGGGGATACAATGGTGCCGTTGCCTCGCTATTCCACTGTAGCGGGCATACCTATCACAGAATTGCTGCCAAAAGAACGGATAGATTCTTTGGTGGAAAGAACCGCAAATGGCGGAGCTGAAATTGTAGGACTTTTAAAAACAGGTAGTGCTTTTTATGCACCGGCTTCAGCCGCGGTGGAAATGGCTGAATCTATTCTCAAAGACAAGAAGAAAATCCTGCCATGTGCGGCATACCTTGAGGGTGAATATGGATTTAACGAACTTTTTATAGGTGTGCCTGTAAAGCTTGGTGCGAACGGTGTGGAGGAGATCATAGAAATTACCCTTACTGCTGAAGAGAAGAAAGCCCTTGAGAAATCGGCCGACGCGGTCAGAGAACTCAAGGAAGTGTTAAAAAAACTGGGATAATTTTGATAATTGGAAACTTGAAATTGGTTGAGTGGTTGAGTTGTAAATGATAAACGACAGAAGTTTATCAGCTTTTTGCCAGACTGTTTTTAATTTTTGCGGCTATTTTATGATTAATTCCGGGCAGTGCACTAAGTTCTTCGAGTGTTGCTGCCCGGATCTTTTTTATGCTTTTAAAATGTTTTAAAAGTACCGCTTTTCTTTTTTTCCCCACACCAGGAATCGAATCAAGTGCAGAACGGATAAATCTCTTTCCGCGACGGTTACGGTGAAAGGATATAGCAAGACCATGAGATTCATTCCTTATTCTTTCTAAAAAAAGGAGAAGTTCTCCTCCCTTACCCATATTTACAGGATTAACCTGTCCGGGTTTATAGATTTTATCCTGTGTTTCCCCTTTGTTTTCATTTTTCTTTGCGATGCTTATTATTTGAATATTTTGTTCTATTTTCAGCGACTCTATTACAGATACCGCTATATTAAGCTGTCCTTTACCGCCGTCCACCATCATCAGATCAGGATACGGCTTTGATTTATCGCCTTTGCCATACCGTCTTTTCAGGACTTCAGCCATACAGGAATAATCGTCTTGCGCGTTAAACGATTTTAGTTTGTACTTTCGAAATAACGATTTATTCGCTTTTCCATCTTCAAATACAACCATTCCGGCCACAGCCTCTGTTCCTGAAATACTGGAAATATCAAAGCACTCAATTCGCTTTGGTATATTATCTGTTTTTAATCGTTTCCGTAGCTTAATAAGAATCTCAGTGTTGGTGGCGGTCGAAGCCATAAATTCCTTTAGACTGTTTTCTGCGTTCCGGGATGCCAATTTAACAAGACGGAGTTTTTCACCCTTTTTCGGTTCCAGAATACTCACTTTATTTCCTTTAATGCTGCTCAAAAGTTCTTCAAGCAAAGATGCGTCTTCAAGTTGTGTTGGAATAAGAACCTTTTTGGGTACAAAGGTGGCTTTTTCATAATATTGTCGGATAAATGCTCCAATCATTTCCTCCTCGGTGGACATAATTTCTGAAAAATTGAAATGCCTTGTCCCCAATAAAAATCCACTGCGAACAAAAAGGACTGTAATTATAGAGTATTCATGAGACCCTGCAAATCCTATTACATCCCGATCTTTAAAATCATTTGTGACCGCCACCTGTTTTTCAATGACTTGTTCAAGTGCAAACATCTTGTCTCTCAAAACTGCTGCCTTTTCATAGTCTTGTTTATTTGCGGCCGATATCATTTCTTTTTTTATTTTTTGAATAAGATCCGGGGTTCTCCCTTTCAAAAAGAGGATCACCTCTTTTACGATTTCGTTGTATCTGTTTTTGTCAACATCAAGGCAGCAGGGTGCAAGACATGCCCCCATTTGATGGTTAATGCACGGTCGTGACCGGTTTTTAAAATCTTTTATTTTACACTTTCGAAGCTTGAACGTTTTATGGATTATCTTGAGCGTTTTCCGAACAGCGACAGAAGATGCAAATGGACCAAAATAGAGATCCCCGTCTTTTT
Source organism: Deltaproteobacteria bacterium (assembly GCA_019313505.1). Classification (GTDB taxonomy): domain Bacteria; phylum Desulfobacterota; class Desulfobacteria; order Desulfobacterales; family UBA11574; genus S5133MH16. The sequence goes on along the minus strand of JAFDBA010000019.1, from coordinate 6,857 downwards.
TTATTTTCCTGACAACGGTAAGATTGGGGTATGGGTTTGTTAAGTTCAGTCTCAAACAAGGATACCGTTTATCATCTTTTAATATAACGTTATAGCGTGGTCGATAACGTTTAATAAGATTAGATTCAAGAATCAGGGCTTCTTTTTCGGTGCCGGTTATAATGGTCTCAAAATATGATATTTTTTTAACAAGAATTCCTGTTTTTATGTCAGGGTGCAAAGAGCCGGTCCTGGATTTTGTGAAGTATGACACCAGTCGCTTTTTCAGGTTTCGAGCTTTACCAACATAAATCACCCTGCCCTCGGCATCTTTCATAACGTAGACACCCGTAACGGAGCTAACCATAGCCAATCTGTCCTGGATGCTTGATGTTGGTTGTTTGTTGTTGGATTGCATTAGTTTCTTAGTTGTAAATTTTGTTCGTTTTATGGCTAAACTTTTTTCTTTTCGCCACCAAGGCACCAAGAACTAAGAACGAATAGTAAAATAAAATCCTTCGTGTCTTTGTGTCTTGGTGGCAAATATTTTTTGGTTCTATCTAGTCCGGGTTAGGTTACAGCTCAAACACAATCATCTTTTTTAACGCTTTAATCTGATCTCGCAGTTCTGAAGCCCTTTCAAAGGCAAGCTCTTTTGCCGCCAGTCCCATCTGTTCTTCCAAATTTTTAATGATGTCATCTAAATTTTCTAAAGAATCGTATTGGGCCAAGGCTTCCGACACCATGTCTTTCGGTTCATCTTTATGCTTATACATCTCGCCAAATATTGATGTGATATCTTTTTCTATGCTTTCCGGTGTAATTGAATGCTTTTTATTGTAAGTTGTTTGGATTATCCTTCGTCGGTCTGTTTCGTCGATGGCCTGCTTCATTGACCATGTAACAAGGTCGGCATACATTATGACCTGGCCACGAACATTTCTGGAAGCACGGCCGCAGGTCTGTACAAGTGATCTTTTAGAGCGGAGGAAACCCTCCTTGTCCGCATCGAGTATGGCCACAAGTGAGACCTCCGGAATATCAAGCCCTTCTCGAAGAAGATTAATACCGATGAGGACGTCGAATTCTCCCTTTCTGAGATCGTAAATAATATCCATCCGTTCCAGGGTGCCGATATCAGCATGAAGATACCGCACCCTTACCCCTAAATCGGAATAATATTCTGTAAGATCTTCAGCCATACGCTTTGTAAGTGTGGTTACCAGGACCCTTTCATCCCTTTCCCGGCGTATCAGAATTTCCTCAAAAAGATCATCAACCTGGTTTTCAGCTTTCCTGACATCTATTTCAGGGTCAATAAGGCCGGTCGGCCTTACGATCTGCTCTACAAGTTCGTTTTTTGCCTTTTCAATTTCGTAGTCGGCAGGAGTTGCTGACACGTATACCACCTGTGGTGTTTTTGATTCAAACTCATGGAACGCCAAAGGTCTGTTATCCATAGCAGACGGCAACCTGAATCCATATTCAACAAGGGTCTCCTTGCGGGATCTGTCCCCTTTGTACATTGCTCGAAGTTGGGGGATGGCGATATGACTTTCATCAGTAAATACTAAAATATCGTCCGGAAAATAATCGAGAAGTGTTGGTGGTGGTTCACCGGGTGTCCTCTGTGTTAAGTGGCGTGAATAATTTTCTATTCCATTGCAGTATCCAAGTTCCTGCATCATCTCCAAGTCAAAATCTGTCCGTTCTTGAATGCGCTGTGCTTCAATCAGCTTGTTTTCAGCCCTGAAATAATCGATTCTTTCCTTTAATTCGGTGATAATTGTCTTTACGGCTCTTTGTAGAACACTTTTATCAGTAACATAATGACTGGCAGGATAAATGCTGGTGCGTTTCAAGCGTTTTTTAACAATGCCTCTTAGCGGGTCAATCTCTGCAATACTTTCTATCTCATCCCCGAAAAAATCGATACGGAGCGCCCTGTCTTCTTCATAGGACGGAAAGATTTCAACCCTGTCGCCCCTTACCCGGAAGACTCCTCTGTGAAAATCGATATCATTCCGTTCGTAATGGATGGCAACCAGATCTGAAATGAGTCTGTCACGAACCAGTTCCATGTCTTTTTCAATGTCAACACGCATGTCCAGATAATCTTCAGGAGCCCCGAGTCCGAATATACACGATACGCTGGCCACAATGATCACATCCCTTCGGGACAATACAGATCGCGTTGCAGAATGGCGAAGCTTGTCGATCATCTCGTTGATTGAGGAATCTTTCTGAATATAGGTGTCACTTGAAGGAATATATGCTTCAGGCTGGTAGTAGTCGTAATAGCTAACGAAATATTCAACAGCATTTTCCGGAAACAGCATTCTGAACTCGTTATAAAGCTGGGCGGCAAGGGTTTTGTTCGGGGCGATTACAAGGGTCGGTTTCTCGACCTTTGCAATTACGTGTGCCATGGTAAAGGTTTTGCCGGATCCCGTGACCCCCAGGAGAACATTGTGCTTTTTCCCGGCCAAAATCCATTTGCTCAAGGCTTGGATTGCTTTAGACTGATCACCTTTGGGTGTAAAATCCGAAACTAACTTAAAGGAAGGCATAGAATTTAGATGTGGTATATATTAGTTTACAAGGCATCTCTTTAATATGCCAATTTGCGGTTAAATAAAACCACGGATGAACACGAATATACACGAATTTAAAAATAATAACATAAAAGCAATTTAGGAACACAAGGCTTTTTATTAATCATTAATCTTCCAGACTGTCCCTTCCCCTCGATCTTTTAATACAATGTTCATGTCGGCAAGCTGATTTCTGATCTGATCTGCCTTTTCCCAGTTCTTTGCCTTTCTGGCCTCATCCCTTTCTTTAACCATTTTATCTATAACGTCAGGATTAATTGATTTTTGTTCAAGAACCTGAGTCTGTTTTTTTTCGAAATAGACTTTGGGTTGTTCCATAAGCAACCCTAATACGTTGCCTATTCTCAGAATGTCGGAATGATTGGATTGGATGTTTTTTTTGGTTTCTCCTGATAATTTATTCTGATCCAGAAAACGATTTATACTTCGAACCGTGTCAAAAAGAATGCCGATGCCCCGGGCGGAATTAAAATCATCATCCATTGCCTCACAAAACCGCTGCCAGCAATCTCCGGACTCTGTGTTTTGATCCGGCTTCAAGCCCATCTTTTTCTCAATACGTTCAAGAAGCGCATAAATCTTGTCAAGCCCTATTTTTGCTTCATCCAAGGCCTTGTCTGTAAAATCAATAGGGCTGCGATAATGGTTGGAAAGAAGAAATAGACGAACAACTTCAGGATGATAGGTTTTTAACACATCCTTTATCATTAGGAAATTTCCCAGTGATTTTGACATCTTTTCCTGGTTGATATTTACAAAACCGTTGTGAACCCAGTATTTTACGAACAGTTTTCCGGAAACGCTTTCTGACTGAGCGATCTCGTTTTCATGATGCGGAAAACAAAGGTCCCTTCCTCCGCCGTGGATATCGAAGGTTTCACCCAGATATTCATTGCTCATAGCTGAGCATTCTATATGCCAACCGGGCCTTCCCATGCCCCATGGGCTTTCCCAGGCAGGCTCTCCGGGTTTTGCGGATTTCCATAAAACAAAATCAAAAGGGTTTTGTTTCCTTTCATCAATATCGACTCTTGCTCCAGCCTCCATATCTTCAAGCCTTCGACCGGAAAGTTTTCCATATTCTTTGAATTTTTCAACGGAATAATAAACATCACCATTTATCCGGTAGGCAAAACCTTTTTGTATCAGCTTTTCAACAAACTGTATGATCTGGTTAATGTGTTCGGTGGCTTTTGGTTCGATGGTCGCTCTTTCAACGTTCAGTGCATCCATGTCTTCATAGAATTCCTTGATATATTTTTCAGCAACCGCTTTGGAATCGATACCTAACTCATTGGCCTTATTAATGATTTTATCATCAATATCGGTAAAATTTCTGACATATGTTACATCAAACCCTTTTGCTTTGAAATACCGTGCAATAACATCAAACACCACCACGGATCTTGCGTGCCCGATATGACAGGCGTCATAGACTGTAGGACCGCAAACATAAATACGGACCCTGCCTGGTTCTAAAGGTTCAAACAGTTCCTTTTTCCTGCCCAATGTATTGAAAACACGAAGTGCCATAATCCCTTCCCTGGTTTAAAGATTGATGGCGTCGTAAAAAGTCCCATCTACTGCGTTGTAGTATTTTTTCAGACACTCGGCATACTACTTGTATGGCCTCGTTCCTGAAAAAATACTACGCCTTGTATATGAACCTTTTTACTTAGCCATCTATAGTTGAATTCGTGACTTTTCACGAAGCCGTCAAGATTAATCTGGTTTTAAAAGAAATTTGCAGATTTTAGGTATTAGTTTTTTTCCTTGACTGAATGAGAACAATGCACATGGCTCCGATCCCCTCCCCTTTTCCGATCATTCCCAGACCTTCGAATGTTGTAGCTTTAACATTAACACACTCCGGTTCGATTTCAATTGATCGGGCAATGTTTTTTTCCATTGCTTCTTTGTAGGACAAAAGTTTTGGAGCATCGGCAAAGATGGTCGAATCTATATTCGCTATTTTAAAGTTCTTGCTGTTGACCAGTTCATAAGTTTTGTCAAGAATTTTTATGCTGGAAATGTCTTTATACTCCGGATCGGTATCCGGAAAATGCATGCCGATATCACCCAGACCTGCAGCTCCCAACAGGGCATCACACACCGCATGAACAAGCACATCGGCGTCTGAATGTCCTAACAGCCCCTTTTCAAAAGGAATGACAACCCCTCCCAGAACAAGTTTCCGCCCTTCAATAAGCCGATGAACATCATATCCTATGCCGATACGCATTGTAATCTCCATAATTTATTTTGTTTTTAAAAATCTGGTCCCTTGGGCCAGGTCAGAGTTCTCCGGCTCTGCAGGAGAATTGCTGCAAGAGTTTGAAGTGAACTAAAGTTAAAAAAGGTTGTGCCCGTTGGCCCGTAATTTAATACCGGACAACGGACTAACCGGCTAACCAGATTTCACCCCTATATAATGCTTGACCGAAAACCCCATTAAGGAGAATTCAGCTCTAATCGTGTCGCTACCAACTCTATGAATTTATTTTGGTTTTTAAATCATCAATCATCAATCGCAAATCAACAATCGTGCCTGAACGGGGTTTTCGTTCAGGCACTGATATGGTTGACAGTTGTCAAGAGGAAAAAAGCATCCTGTCCAACTGTTTTCCAGCGGTCCCTGTCGTGGATTGATTCCAAGGCACTCAAAGAGGCGGAACCTATGTTACGACGGTTGATCACACTGATATTCGCGGGTTGGTTACCGCATGACTATGTTTCGTCGTGGAGCTGCCTCTATCTAATTTCGTGAGTTCGGCTCAAAGCCTTATCCAATAGTGCCTTCGAGGGTTCTCCTGACCGTGGTTGCGCCCCTTTGGATGCCTTGGAAGGTTGATTTATTGGTTATAAGATTTCCTCCGTTTGGTTTTTGTTGCTCTTTGACAGTATGGTCTATTTTCAGGTAGCGGCCGAGATCTGGATTTCATTGGCAATGGCCCACATGAAAGCGCAAAGCTCTCTGGCGATAGCCGTTACAATAACCTGCTTGGGTTTTCCTTTGGCCCACAGTCTCCTGTAGCGTGCGCACAACCGGACTTGGGCTTTCCATGAAATTTCACAAACTTCTTTGGACAGCCCTTCCTGTCGCTTTAAAAGAACACGGCTGACCCTGGCAGGAAGCCGGTAAGCCCAGGCGGCTTCGACCAGAACGCGACGTACATGGCCGTTGCCGGACTTTGTGATCGAACCCCGCCGGATCTTTTCGCCGGTGGAATGCTCCGATGGCACCAACCCCAGGTAGCTCATCAGCTCGGTAGGGTTTTCAAAACGCTTCAGGTCACCGATCTCGGCAATGGTTGTGGCGGACACAATCAACGCAACACCTCGAAGGGCTTGAAGTGCTTTAACGACCGGAAACATTCGCCATTGGGGCAACAGCTGCCGAATCTGATCGGTCAACCTCTGTACACGAAGGCTGCGTTCGGTGATGGTATCGATATATTCCTGCAGTACAATTTGCTGACTTGGGTGGGGCATTTTGATATCCGACAGCCAGCGCATGTGGGCTTTGCTCCAGTTCTTTTTGCCTGTATAGCGTAATCCGCTTCGAAGCAAAAAGGACAGTAGCCGTTGCTTGGATCTTTTTTCGTCTATTTTGGCATCTTCCCTTGCACGGGTCAGGTCTCTCATGGCCTCATCTTCAGCAAAAGGCACGTAGACCGGGGTCAGTTCACCGGCACGATCCAAACGGGCGAGCATACAAGCGTCCCGGTGATCGTTTTTGATTCGGTCGCCACTTTTTTTAGGAATCCGTGAGGGAGCAACTACCGAACAGTCGTATCCTTTAGCAGTAAGATGACGATAGATTTCGTACCCACAGGGACCGGCTTCGTAGACAAAATGCAGCGGACCGCCCTTGGAAACCAGTTTTCGAACAACCTTGTCCAGCGCCTCAAGGGTGCCGTCTATTTTTCCATAATGGCGGACTTCACCATTGCGGCCCCGTTGAGCGATTGCGATCTCTATTGAATTTTTATGAACATCCATACCAATAAATGTGCTATACTGTTTCATGGTCTGCCTCCTTGTTTATGGCTCTGTGATGGGTTAGGTTTATTACCTTATCATTATAACCCACGTATCCAAGGATGGCAGGCTTTTTTTCAATTTGGCAGGGCAGCTAGCGAAAAATCATCATGGGCGAGAATGGGCCCCACAGTAGCTCGTCGGAGCCCATGATGACTTTTCGCGGGTCTCAAGCAATAAATACCCGCCCGGTCTGAATATAACTGTCAACCATTATATCTA
>JAFDBA010000153.1 GCA_019313505.1 Deltaproteobacteria bacterium | reverse complement strand
GCACCATATCTGGTAATCGATTTTTCTTAAAGGGTCGCCTGAATTGGCCCAGTTTGAGGATTGGCCGAGATAGGATCGAAAAACCAGGGACATCTTGTGTTTGGGATCTTTTCGGGCCCGTTCGATCTGTTTGGGGTCATGGATTGCAAAATAATTCTTTGTCTGTTCCCATTCATCCAGGAAACTTTGTCTGAAAAAGTCACGTTCCAACACAGCCTTTTGTTTTTCCGGGATATCTTCAAAACGGTCATAGTTACAATACAGATCGTAAAGTTTTGCGGCGCGCAGGGGAAACATGGTGCCGCGTTTTAATACCTGGACTTTAACCCCCATTTCAAACATATCGGCAGCAGGAGCCATTGTCACATCCGCCTGTCCGGCTTCGGCCAGCATATGACGGACAGCCTGGGATGTGCCCGCCTCCACACAGGACTGATTGATGGAACCGGTAAGGATATAGGCAGCTCCCATGGCAAATGCAGCGGAGGCTGAATCCGGTGTAGCGATGCCTCCGCCAAGCCCTACGCAGGGGGGTCTGTTGTAACGGTATTTTTCAGTCATTTCGTCACGGAGGGCAATCAGGGTAGGTAATAGAGTAATTGCCGGCCGGTTATCCGTGTGTCCTCCGGAATCTGCTTCCGCAGTCAGGTCCTCGGCCACGGGTATGGATTTTGCGAGGTCAGCTTCTTCTCCGGTTATCATTTTTCTTACCACCAGTTGTGCCAGAAGCTTTTCCGGCGGCGGTGAAAAATATTTTCTGGCAACTTCAACCCTGGAAACCTTAGCAATAACCTTGTTGGGGCAAACAATGTTACCGCTTTTATCCCGATGGATTCCTTTTACCCGGTAGTACACCAATGGAAGTGTCAGATCCAGGTATGCCGAGCTGCTGACAAGGGTTATCCCACATTTTAAATAGAGCTGAACCACAGCAGCTTCAAGTTCAGGGTCGTTGGGGCTGTTGATCAGATTAAACCCAAAGGGGATTTCCTTTAACGTTTTCTGCAACCGGTGGATTGCCGCTTCTATTTGATCAAGAGAAAGACCGGCAGCGCCGAAAAAACCAACCATTCCGGCACGCCCGGCTTTTTCTACCATTTCAACGGATGTAATGCCGTTAGCCATGGCGCCGGCAATATAAGCAAAACGAAGATTATATGTTTTCTTGAATTGCGGGTCACCTAAATTTTCAGGGGGCAGTGGAGGAGCATATGCATATAAAGGATAAACTCCAGGTTTTGGCGTAATCTTTTTGCCGATGGTTATTGTACCCCCAGGGCCAATGGCAAGCTGACCGTCGAGGTTCAACAGATTTACCGGGCGAGTTACCCGGAGTATCGCTGACCTGACTTCATGATCTCCACGCTCAGGTTCTGTATTGCCCTTTGTCCACCAGCCGGATATCGTTTTGTTTGTAACGGATGATTGCATTACGGTGAGACTTATACAAAGTGCGCGTATGTGTCAATAAGATAACACCCTAATTGATCGTAAACAAAATGGGAAAAATATATTATTTATTTGATTTACTTAGCATTTTAGTAGATTTAGATGAATTTTCATAACATGTCTATAATTGAGATATAAATTTACTTAAAAGCCCCATTTTGTTTACCTTTCAGGAAAGCCGAGGATACCCCATCTTCTTCGTTATCAAGGACTTGCAGTAGACGACTACGGCTGTGTCCTTGATGCCTTGAATCTGAGGTATCCTCGACTTTCGTTCATTTAGGGTAAAATAAATTCAGAAGCACCAAGTGTGTTTTTACCTTCCGGATAGTGAATGAGGTGACAGGGCAAACGTGTGCTAAATCCCTTCAACCAGTCAGTCGGTTTCCAAGAAAAACACGCCGTCGCTATGCTGCACCGCAATCAAAGTCGTTTACCCTTAATAAGGTGCAAAAAGTTATCGACAAAAAGACTTTCTTGATATAAAAAGAAGGTTTTATTTTAGTAGTAAAAATTTCGTAACAAGGATGAATTTATGAAAAGCGGTAACATCAATAATAGAATCGGCATAGCCTCTTTGCTCGAAAAAACTGAGATTAAAGACTATTTTAATACCCTTCTAATACTCATTAGCGGGGTTGAATTTGTAATATTTGTTGCCCATTTTATCGGCTCTATCGGTCCTGACAAAGAGGCATTTCCCTGGAAACAGTACTTTTTCATATCTTTTATTGCTCCGATAGTGCTGATATTTGTTATCGGACTTATTGTTATCGGGTTTAACTATTATGTATATGGAAACCAGGATTCGACGCTTTTCGATGAAAAAAGTCCTTTTGTCGGGACAAAAATGAAAAGATTCGGCCATAGTTTCAACTTCATGCTTTCCGTGATCCATCAGGTGCCGATTCTTGTGGGCATGATTATTTTAGGTTTGGGATCTGTTGTTTTATACAAGTTTGATGTTGTTTTGCAGGTTTTAGGGCATATCGGAGAAAAAACGGCATTTTATCTTCTAATAGTTTTATGTGTGTGTGTTGTTGGCGCATTAATTTATCTTCTGTTCTGTCTGTACTGGAAGTTTAAACTCCATAAATATCAAATTCAACAGCAGTGGGAATACAAACAAAAAGTAATCGAAAAATCCGGTCTTATTATTCTTGATAATAATACGGTCGTTAATGGAGAGGGAAAGCTTATCAACCATGATGTGATAATCGAAGACGCCGGAGATGACGTGGTAAAAGAAAAAGCTTTGGTTCCCCTTGCTGAAAAGCTGTTGTTAAAATAAGGGTAAGTGCAGATGGGTTAACTCTGAAAATATTTGCCACAAAATTCACAATTAAGGTACTAATTGCAAAAGTCGGGTCAACGACTTTGAATCATTCCGGCCAACGCCTCTAAGGCCATATGGTACCCCTTAACACCAAACCCTGCAATCTGTGCGGTTACAACATCTGATATCATAGACATTTGTCTAAACGGTTTCCTTTTGTAAATATTGGAAATGTGTATTTCGATGATAGGAATATCGAGTAAAAGGAGTGCGTCTCGGATAGCGATACTTGTGTGGGTATAGGCAGCAGGGTTTATAATAATCCCTTTTTCCAGAGATACGGTTTCCTGTATTTTATCAACAATGGCCCCTTCATGATTGGATTGAAAGGTTTCCACGGTAAGGCCCAGTTTTTCCCCCAATTTTTCAAGCTCGGAATTAATTTCGTCCAGTGTTGTATTGCCGTATATTTCGGGCTCTCTTTTCCCCAGCATGTTCAGATTGGGGCCGTGGATGACCAGAACGGTACTTGTGTTTTTGCTCTGCTTCATTTTATTGTCCACCATTATTTTAACCGCTGATTAACTTCCGGAATTTATCTATGGTTTTTTTATAGTCCGAACTTTTGAAGATTGCCGAGCCGGCAACAAAAACATCAACTCCGGCATCCGAAATATTTTTAATGGTTTTTTCGTTTACTCCTCCGTCAATCTCAATAAGGGCGGCGAGTCCCCGGTCCCGGATCATTTTGCGAAGGGCTCCGACCTTATCTAAACTGTTGGGTATAAAGTCTTGACCGCCGAATCCCGGATTAACACTCATTATCATTATAAAGTCAACTTCTTCAATTATCCACTCTATTGAGGATAAGGGGGTTGAGGGATTCAACACGGCACCGGCACGCAAACCGGACTCCTTTATCATCTGGATCGTCCGATTCAAGTGAATGCAGGCTTCTACCTGAACGGAAATAAGATCGGCTCCCGCTTTTGCAAAATCTTTAATGTAGCGGTCCGGATTCTCAATCATCAGGTGGACGTCAATAGGAAGTGATGTCACACGCCTGGCGGCCTCAACCACCAGAGGGCCTATGGTGATGTTCGGTACAAAATGGCCGTCCATAACGTCCACATGAATCCAATCCGCTCCGGCCTCTTCAACCGATTTTATTTCATCTCCCAGTTTTGAGAAATCAGCAGACAGTATTGATGGTGCTATATATTTCATTTTTTTAAGCAAACCTCAACCCGGACAAGCCGGAAAAAATTGCCACTAAGGCACGAAGACACAAAGGAAAACAATTTTACTTAAATTCATTTTTGTGCCTTGGTGGTGAAAAGGAAGTGTTTTGTCACAAAAATACTTAGTGCTTGACCGAAAACCCCATGAAGGGGAATTCAGCTCTAATCGTACCGCTACCAACTTCTTGAATTTATTTTGGTTTTTAAATCAACAATCATCAATCGCCAATCAACAATAGTGCCTGAACGGGGTTTTCGTTCAGGCACTGCTTAGGCTTCCAACGTATTCAGAACTTTGTTTGCGGAATCGGCAACCACGGTTCCGGGACCGAACACGCCCTTGGCTCCTGCCTGGTACAGAAAATCATAATCCGCCGGCGGAATAACGCCTCCCACAACAACATTGATATCCTGGCCGCCTTTTTCTTTCAGAGCTTCAATAAGTTGCGGAACCAGGGCCTTATGCCCGGCCGCCAGACTCGATACCCCCACAACATGAACATCGTTCTCCAAAGCCATCTGGGCGGCTTCTTCAGGTGTCTGGAACATGGGACCGATATCCACGTCAAACCCCAGGTCTGCAAAGGCAGTTGCGATCACCTTAAATCCCCGGTCATGACCGTCCTGGCCCATTTTTGTCACCAGTATTCGCGGTCTTCGCCCGTGTTTTTCCTGGAATTCATCGGTTCTTTTGCGAACGGCTGCAAATATTTCGCTGTCGGCATACTCTTCAGCATATGCTCCGGATATACACTGGGTCGTGGCCACATAACGGTTGAAAACCTTTTCCATGGCGTCGGATATTTCCCCAACCGTGGCTCGTGCCCGCACTGCCGGAAGACAGGCTTCCAGCAAATTTCCACCGGAATCGCAGGCGTTGGTTATGGCTTCCAGAGTCCTTCGAACTTCATCCTTGTCCCGTTTTGCTTTGATTTCTTTTAATCTTGCGATCTGTCCATCGCGAACAGCTTCGGAAACTTCAAGAAGACCTTCCAGGGGTTCCTCTTCAATCTGATACTTGTTTACACCCACAATGACATCTTTTCCCTGATCGATGCGGGCCTGTTTCCTTGCGGCTGATTCTTCGATCCTCATCTTGGGCATCCCGGTCTCAATGGCCTTGGCCATTCCGCCAAGTTTTTCAACCTCATCCATGATCTTTCTGGCTTCATTGATGATGCCGCCGGTAAGAGCCTCAACATAGTAAGAACCTCCCAAGGGATCAACCACATGGCAAATCTGGGATTCTTCCTGGACAATAATTTGAGTGTTTCTGGCAATCCGGGAGGAAAGAGCCGTAGGAAGGCTTACCGCCTCATCAAAAGAGTTGGTATGCAAAGACTGAGTTCCGCCCAGGGCTGCAGAAAGGCACTCAAGGGTTGTTCGAATGATGTTGTTGTACGGGTCCTGTTCGGTCAGGCTCCAACCAGATGATTTCATGCCACAGAAAACGGGCGGCTCTTAACATGGCAATTTCCATGAAAAAGTTCATCCCGACCCCGAAGAAAAACGACAGACGCGGCGCAAACTTGTCGATATCCAGTCCGGCAGCCAGAGCGGCTCTGACATACTCCAGTCCATCCGCTAGTGTGAATGCGGTTTGTAGAACAGAGTTGGCGCCCGCTTCCATCATATGATACCCGCTGATGCTGACTGTATTATACTTGGGCATGTTTTTGGAACAAAATCCGATGATATCGGATACGATTTTCATGGAGGGCTCCGGAGGATAGATGTACGTGTTTCTGGTCAGATATTCTTTTAAAATATCGTTCTGAATAGTGCCTCCCAGTTGCTCATGCTTTACGCCCTGTTCTTCGGCCGCGACAATGTAGCCGGCCATAACCGGCAGAACCGCACCGTTCATGGTCATGGAAACCGTCATTTTATCCAAGGGGATCTGATCAAAAAGGATTTTTATATCCTCAACAGAATCGATGGCAACACCGGCCTTGCCGATATCGCCCACCACCCTGGGATGATCCGAGTCATACCCCCTGTGGGTTGCAAGATCAAACGCCACCGAA